>JAUCGD010000014.1 GCA_030377945.1 Desulfobacterales bacterium HSG17
TAATGATTTCAAGTGCTAATTAGAGGAAGGAGAATGAAGTTGAGCTATATAAAAAAAGTAGCTAAAGTGTGAGCACTAAACCATGATCCCAGTTGCTAAAATCCCCTCTATATATTCAAATATTTGATCAATATCCGCTTTACCGGATTCTTCAATGGTCTGGGTTAGTGCAGGTAGTCCTTTAAAAGCATTTGCAGCCTGAATCTGCCCATCCATTAAAAGTGTAGAGATACCATGAGTAATTGACCAAAATGTATTGGCTACAATATATGGATTGAGTGGTTTGACGAGACCTTCCGCTTGGCACGAATTTATAATTTTGAGTATACTATTAAAGGCTTCTTCGACCAACCTTATGAGTTCAGGAGTTCGTTTTCTTTCTACTATTTCATTGCCAAACATCATGCGATAGTGAACGGGATTTGCCAAAGCGAATTTAACATAAGCAATTCCAACCATTGTAATGAGGTTTAAAGGATTGTTGGCATTCTGGGCATTGGTTATGTTAATTTGATCGGTTAATTCTTTGAAACCTTGTTCCGCAATTGTGCATAATAATGCACTTTTGTCAGAAAAGTGCCGGTAAGGGGCCGATCGTGAGACACCAAGCCTCTGTCCGAGTTCCCTCATGGACACTTTCTCTAAGCCCTCTTTCGAAATTATTTCCAATGCAGTTTCCAGAAGTTTATTTTTTAAATCACCGTGATGGTATCTTTTTTTCATTTAAATCCTCATTCAGATATCGCAATAGGACCGAGCGATTTTCTTGGGAAGCTCAGAATTTAGCCCGTACTTTAATCAATTAAACATTTTATGTTGACACTGTCAACGGCTTGCAATAACTTGTCATGTTGACGAAGTTAACATGACGTCGTTTTCATATATGAAATCATTACTTTAAATTAAAACCTGAATGTGAAGCTAATATCACTTAAAAGAGGTGGAAATATGGCGACGAGAAGAAAAATTAAAAAACTTGTTCAGAAAATAACTGGCTTCAAAATACCTGTTCATGAAAAAACACCTGGATATTACGCACTTGAATGCATTGTCACAGATGATATGGCAGAGGTTGCTTTGGCAATGAAGCGTCGCGTACCGACTACCGCTAAAAAATTAGCTAAGAAATGTGGAAAATCAAAGGAAGAAACATACAGACTATTGATGAAGCTGGCCAATACCGGTGTCGTAGAAATACATAAAGAAAACGAGAAAAATGAATTAGAGGAATTTTGTCTGCCGATTTTCATTCCCGGCAGCATGGAATTGATGGTTGCCAATAAAGAACAGGCGGAGCAATATCCTCAAATTATCAAGGCATTTGAAAAACAGGCCCGGGGTGGGGCTGACAAATATATGCCTTTGATACCTGTTGGGGGAGCTCCCATGCGTGTGATCCCGATTGAAAAAACGATATCAACGGAATCAAAAACAGCTACCTATGAACAACTTTCACATTGGCTGAAAAAATATGATTATTTTGGTGTCGCAGATTGTGTCTGTCGTAAAACCAGAAGGATTATGGGAGAAGGTTGCGGTCATCTGGAAAAGGATGTGTGCATTGCTGTAGGGGACATGGCAAAGTATGGCGTGCGGACAGGTTTCGGTAGAAGGATTACCTATGAAGAAACGCTTGCCATTCTCAGGAAGGCGGAAGAAAACGGACTTGTCCATCAGATATCCAATGTAGATGGGCCTGACAAAATCTGGGTCATTTGTAATTGCTGTCCCTGCTCCTGTTTAGCATTAAGAGGTTCTCAGTTCTACGGGGCACCCAATTTTTCCCGGTCTAATTTTGTGGCAAAAGTAGATACCGAAAAATGTGCGGCCTGTGGACAATGTGTTGAGTACTGTCCTGCCAACGCAGCAAAACTAGGGCAGAAAATTTGTTCCAAGACGCCTATTGATATTCCCAAAGCACTTTTACCGGATGATAATGTATGGGGGCCGGACAAATGGAATCCGGATTATCGTACCAACAGGAAAAATGTTGTTGAAACCGGGACAGCTCCCTGTAAGACGCTGTGTCCTGCTCATATTGCTGTACAGGGATATGTCAAACTGGCATCACAGGGAAAATATACCGATGCGCTTGCGCTAATCAAAAAGGAAAATCCGTTACCTGCAGTGTGCGGAAGGATTTGCCCGCGAAAATGTGAGTCTGAATGTACAAGAGGTGATATTGACGAGCCTTTAGCAGTAGATGAAATTAAAAAATTCATTGCAGATCAAGATCTCAATAAGAATGTTCGCTATATACCACCTAAAATCAACGACTATGGCAAACCCATCGCCATAATAGGATCAGGTCCTGCCGGCCTTTCATGTGCCTACTTCCTTGCGGTTGACGGCTATAAAGTGACGGTGTTTGAAAGAGAGAAGGAACTTGGCGGCATGTTGACTCTGGGTATTCCGTCTTTCCGGCTCGAAAAAGATGTAATTAGTGCTGAAATTGATATTCTAAGGGAAATGGGGGTTACATTTAAATCCGGTATGGAGGTTGGTAAAGATATAACACTTGACCAGCTCAGAAAACAGGGTTTTGAGGCATTTTATGTTGCCATTGGCGCACAGGCCGGCAGAAAGTTAGGGATAGAAGGTGAAGACGCTGAAGGTGTCGTCTCAGGCCTCTCCTTTCTGCGCGATATCAATCTTGGGCAAGAAACGCAGCTTCATGGCAAGACGGTTGTTATCGGCGGAGGCAATGTGGCCATTGATGTTGCAAGATCCGCGATAAGATCCAACGCAGAAACAGTGGATATGTATTGTCTTGAATCTAAAAAGGAAATGCCTGCATTAGAAGAAGAAATTGAAGAAGCCCTTGAAGAGTGTGTTGTGATCAACAATTCCTGGGGGCCAAGGCGTATTCTAACAAAAAATGGTCGCGTTGCCGGCGTTGAATTCATGCAGTGTGTTTCCGTTTTTGATGAAGATAAACGATTCAATCCTACATATGATGAAAACAACACAATCACGGTGGAGGCTGATCATATATTAATTTCTGTTGGTCAAGCCATCGACTGGGGAAATCTGATTATGGGCAGCAAGGTGAAACGGAACAGTAACAACACCGCTGTCGCGGATACTCTTACGTTTCAGACGGATCAGCCTGACGTTTTCGTTGGTGGGGATGTATACACAGGTCCTAAGTTTGCTATCGACGCAATCGCAGCAGGCAAAGAGGCGGCTATATCTATCCACCGTTTCGTATGGCCTGGACAAAGCCTTACAATTGGTCGAAACAGGAGAGAGTATCATTCACTTGATAAGGAAAACATCGCCATAGAGGGTTATGACAATACGCCTAGGCAAAGAATCGGTCACTCTACAAGGGATCGGAAAGTGTTCAAAGATACACGCCTGACTTTAACGGAAGATCAAATTAAAAAAGAAACGGAACGCTGTCTAAATTGTGGTGTAACGGTCATAGATGAAAATATCTGTCTGGGGTGCGGTGTATGTGCGTTTAAGTGCAAGTTTGACGCGATTACGCTTGTAAGGAAATTTGATGAACCAGGTGTACCTATTGAGCAATTACCGAAAAAAATTATGACTCACGCAATTAAAAGACAGGCAAGAATTGCAGTCAAAACAGTGAAAAACAAAATTGGAATAAATAATTAGTGCCTGTCCGAATAGTACAATATATTGATTTTACACAAAAAATAAACTTTATTTCTCTTGTAAAGATTTTCTTCTTATGATTTAATGCAACATTAAAAAAAACAATAGGTTACGCTTGGATTTGTGTTTCTTTTTGAGACTGGGCCGATCTGATCTTAAATCGTATTCACGGTCTACTACCCATGAAAATGTGTGTATATTGGCTCCGTGGACCGGTTTTTAGAACCAGATTTTTGATTTTGGCACTCTCTATGTGATACGGTCACCATATCATTGGCGATGTATCATCGAAAATGGATTTTGACCGGGGGCAGGTCCTGGCAGAAAGCGTGCAATTGATATCCGCCTGTAAAAAATATCTATATCCTTATGAAATAAACGACTTGTAGCCTTGCTCTAAAGCTTTTCTAATGGGGAAATACTATAGTTCAACAATTTGCTTTGAAGTCAGCTATATTCTGTAGCTTAAATTTTCATTATTATTGTGAAATCCAAGCTCAAAAAATAAAATTGAGGAGCATAAGGCTTATGAAACAGGTTTTTATTCAGGCATTTATATTATCGTTACTAGTATCATTTACTTTTAACGCTTTTGGTGAAGAAAAAAAATGGAAATTCAAAGTAAATCCTGTAACAAATAATGGTAAAAAATGGAAAATTGGATACTATGAAGGAGGACCTTACATCGCATATCAGAAACACCTGAAAAATATTTTGAACAACTTGATTCAACTTGGCTGGATGGACAAGATTGAACTCCCTAATCCAGAAGATAAAAGCGATACAACAGCATTGTGGACGTTTCTGTCTCAAAACGTCCGAAGTGAATATATTGAATTTGTATCTGATGCATATTGGACTTCCGGTTGGGACAGTAATAAACGAATGCTCTCTAAAAAAGAGGCTTTAAAAAGACTCAAGGCTAATGAAATTGAGTTGATGCTGGCCATGGGTACCTGGGCAGGACAGGATCTTATAAATGATTTACATTCTGTTTCCACAATGGGAATATCGATCTCCAATCCCATTGACGCTAAAATAATCACAAGCCCCGATGATTCAGGATTTGACCATGCTCATATTCGATGTGATCCTGATCGTGATTTACGCATGATCAGGCTTTTTTATAATATATTCCAGTTTAAAAAATTAGGTGTTGTTTATGAGGATTCGTTGGAAGGTAGAAGTTATGCAGCAATTGATGCTCTTGAAAAAGTAGCCCATGAAAGAAATTTCGAACTGATAAGTACAAAAGTTTTAGCTCATGATGTTGATGAAAACACCGGCCTTCAATTAATCATTGAAGCGCATAAAAAGCTTGCACCTCAAATTGATGCCTTTTTAATCACAACGCATCGAAGTGTCATTCCTAAAAATATGTCAAAACTGATGGCTCCTTTTTTGAAATATAAGATTCCTACGTTTGCCCAGTATGGTACGGTTTTGGTAAAATACGGCGCCTTGATCAGTATCAATCAAACATCTGCGTTTGATGCTGTCGGACGTTATAATGCCAAGGTAATTGCCTCCATATTTAACGGTGCAAAACCCCGTGAAATTGATCAGATATTTGCAAGCCCCAAAAAACTGGCTGTTAATATGGAAGTTGCCAGAATCATTGGTTTTGATATCCCACCTGGTCTAAAATCCATTGTTGATGAGAAACATACTGAAATTAAGGTGATTCAATGAACAGGGAAACAGTACAAATTGTCTGTGCATCATTTATGTTGGGTTGTCTTTACTGGTTTGTGGATGCTCTCTATGATTATTTTCAATTTGAGGAAAAACTTCGTTTTTTAATTTTTCAATCCCCCCAGTCGTTTATTGACGCATTGATTTTGGCTATTACACCTCATGATTTGTTTATGAGGACATTATTTCTTATTCTATGTATTATAGCCGGCTCAATAATGGCGTTCCTTTTTAATAAACGCATTGTTGCCGAGAATGAATTACAAAAAGCCCATGAAACATTAGAAAAAAAAGTCGTTGAGCGGACTGCGGAACTGAAAAAAGCGAATCAGCAACTGTCGGTGGAGATCAATTTAAGGGAAGAAACAGAAAATGAGCTGCAGGCGTTGTTTTCAGGGATGCAGGATTTGGTCATGATGATGGACCATAAAGGGACATACCTCAAAATTGCTCCTACATTTCCTGATTTGTTTTATAGGCCAGGTCAGGAAGCATTGGGAAAAACACTGCATGAGGTTCTTCCTGAAGACACTGCAGATTTTGGATTAAAAAAAATTAAGGAATGTCTCGAACGGAATAAAGTCGTTTCTTATGAGTATTCCCTTAATATAAATTCAAAGAAAAAATGGTTTAATAGTAGGATCGCGCCCTTACAGCAAAATACTGTTGTGGTGGTTGCTACTGATATTACTGAGAGAAAATTATATGAAGATAATATACTGTCTTCAAAACAAGAGGCGGAGAACGCCAATCAAGTGAAAAACAATTTTTTAGCCAACATGAGCCATGAAATTCGGACACCCATAAGTGGTGTATTTGGAATGATTAAAATGGCCCTGGATTTAGACCCCTCGCCTGACATTGAAAATATTTTAAAAAAGGTTGAACCATCCATTCAGTCTTTGTCCCGTCTCATTGATGACATCCTGGATATTTCCAAAATTGAGTTCGGCAGATTTATGCTGGAAAAAGATCCTTTTAACCTTTACGATGCTATAGATAACACTACTGCATTGTATTCTTTTATCGTACAGGAGAAAGGATTAAATTTCATTACTCACATATCCCCTGATGTACCAAAATACATCAGGGGTGATTCAGGGCGCCTAGGACAGGTGATACGTAATCTGCTCAGTAATGCGGTTAAATTCACCGAGAAGGGGAGCATAGATCTATCAGTAAAACGTCTTGACCATGAAAATGATACGGACAAGCTTCTTTTTTCCATAAAGGACACTGGCATCGGTATTCCAGAGGAACATACCCCTAAATTGTTTGAAAAATTTGTTCAGTTAGACGGCACATATTCAAAAAAATATTCCGGCACAGGTTTGGGGTTGGCCATATCAAAAGATATCGTTTCTATGATGGGAGGAGACATTTGGGTAAAAAGTACTGAAAACCAAGGCACGACCTTCTATTTCACAATGGTCTTGGATGAGATTGAATCACCTGCAGAAGAATTGTTCTCTGACTCTGATGATAGAGCCTCTGCAGCCTTGAAAGATTCAAATATAAAAGTCCTTTTAGCTGAAGATGAACGTCTTAACCAAATGAGTATGAATTTCTTTTTAAATAAGGCAGGGTACCAGATGGTGATTGCATCCAATGGGGTTGAAACCATAGAATGTCTCAGAAAAGAGAAATTTGATATTATACTGATGGACATACAAATGCCCGAAATGGATGGCATCGAGACTGCCCGAGTCATTAGGGAATCAAATTATGAATGTAATCTACACATTCCTATAATCGCTTTGACAGCATATGCCATGAAGGATGATAGGGAAAAATTTCTAAATGCCGGTATGGATGATTATATTTCAAAACCAGTTGATTTTGAACAGTTATTTCAAAAAATAAATCGTTTGGTAGAGTTGAAAAGATAATATCGCTGGTCCAACAGAACTGCTATCATCCTGGAAAATTTGAAGACCGAAAAAGGCATGATTGACAAATCGATGTATCATTTGATTATAATGCTCATTCGCTGAAAGCGCATCCTGAATTCCTGTTGCAAATATTTCAATCACCCCCCCTGAATTTGATACGGTCACAATATCATTGGCGATGTATCACCGAAAACAAATTTTGACCAGGAGCAGGTCCTGGCAAGAGTACCAGCTTCCTTTTGATCAAGCTAAATTTGCTCTTAATTTACCAAACAAAAGGATAAAAATGTTTTTTGGAATATCGACATGTAGCGAAGATATTGATGCAGAATCAGCATTCGAGGAAATACAAGAACAGTGCGAGGAGAAACTCGACGGCCAGACTCCTAAAGCCGGACTGCTTTTTGCCGGTATAGATACGGAGCATCAGAAATTAGTGGATGCCATCAATCAAACCTGGCCGGGAATCCAGCTGATCGGCTGTTCCTCTGATGCTGAACTTTCCTCAACAAATGGATTTTGTGAAGATTCAGTCACTCTTATGCTCTTTGGTTCCGATACTATTGACATCACAGCTGGTGTTGGCCGAAACTTGAGCCGGGATATCCCTGCCGCCTGCCGACAAGCCAGAGACGAGGCCCTATCTAAAACCGACATAAACCCCGCTTTTTGTATAACCACACCGGAAAGCCTGACGACAAATGGACAGCAGGTGATCACTTATTTAAAAGGCATATTGGGCTCAAATCTACCGTTTTTTGGCGCCACGGCTGGCGACCAGTATCGATTTAAGAGGACCTATCAGTACTATTGTAATGAGGTTCTATCCGATGCCGTTCCTTTGCTATTTTTTTCGGGATCCATGAATTTTGCCGCCGGGGTTGCCAGCGGTTGGCTACCGGTGGGGGCTCCCGGTGAGGTGACCCGAGCTGAAGGTACCGTGGTTTATGAAATCGATCATTTTCCAGCCATAGATTTTTATAAGCGCTTTTTGGGAGCAGACGCCAAACCCAGTGGTGAATGTCCTCTGGCTATTCTTGGTGCCGACAACGAAATGGAATATCTTCGCGCAACTCCTGGTACCGTAGATGAGACAACCGGTGCCATAACCTTTTTCGCTGATGTGCCACAAAACGCAAAGGTTCAGGTTACCGTAGCAGATCGAGAAGGCATTCTTACCGGCTGTAGGGATTCAGTGGAAATGGCGCTTGCCAATTATCCTGGTGACCAAAAACCTGAAGCTGGTATTTTTTTCTCCTGTACCGCCCGGAAGATTCTTCTGGGTACGCAAACCAGGAAAGAGCATGAAATTCTGATGGATAAATTCGGGGATGATTTCCAATTAATCGGATTCTACGGTTATGGTGAAATCGGTCCTAACTTGACGGGACAGTCTGATTCAAAATTTCATATGGAGTCATTTGTTTCACTATTAATTGGAACCTGATAATTATTTGAGAATTAGCCTATTTTAAATTATATTCTCGTTCAAAAGGATTTTCTATGGTCGATAAGGATCATTGTATGAATGTAGAGCTTGAATCTAAAATCAAAAAACTTGAACGTGAGAGCCGCATTCTTAAAAAAAAACTGAACCGATCGGAAGAAAATCGGGAAATAATAGAAGAAGCCAAGGATCGTTTCGACCATCTTTATAAGTCCGTCATTGATGAGTTGAATGAGCAAAAAGCGCTTTTGGCTCAACGCGAAAAACAATTCCGCGCTTTGGTGGAATCAGCTCCGGATGCGACAATTATCACTGATGATGATGGTATAATTCGAATGGTAAACAATGAGGCGTTAAATCTCTTTGGCTACAGCTCCGAGGAACTGATAGGCGTGAAAATTGAGATGCTTATGCCGGAACGGTTTCGTGACAGCCATGTTATTCACAGGAATCGGTTTGTAGAAGAGAGAAACTTGCGGATCGTGAGCACTCTGCAGGAGCAGTTGGGTTTAACCAAGAGTGGGCTGGAATTTCATGTTGAAGTAAATCTCAGCCTCATTGAGACTGAACAGGAGACTCTGATTTACAGTGCCATCCGTGATATTACTGACCGCAAACTGGCAGAAGATAGATTGGCCGAAGCGAACCGCCATTTGCGAGAACTGGATCGGATGAAATCTATGTTTTTGTCCTCGGTTTCCCATGAGTTACGGACTCCTCTAACCTCTATTTTAGGATTTGCAAAACTGATCCAACGAAATTTTATCAAATGGTTCATTCCTTTGTTGGAAAGCGATGCGAAACTGGCAGCTAAATCTAAAAAAATTGTGCAGAATTTGGATGTCATCCGACAGGAAGGAGAGCGGTTAACCCGATTGATCAATGATGTTTTAGATCTTTCCAAGATAGAATCCGGCCGCACTGAATGGCGTAACAGCGTGTTTCCGGTGACAGAAGCTGTGCAACAGGCGGTTCGGTCGGCAAGCGGCCAGTTTGCTGACAAACCAAGCATAAGCCTTCATGTTTTTGCAGATATTAAGCCTCAGGTTCACGCTGACCAGGACCGTATTGTGCAAGTATTGATAAACCTGCTGAACAATGCCGCCAAATTTACGCATGAGGGTTCGGTGACCGTAAAAGTCGCTGAGGATGGGAACGACAGCGTCAGAATCGATGTAAGTGATACAGGTGATGGCATTCCTGCTGATGAAGTTGAAAAAGTGTTTGATCAGTTTCATCAAGTCACTCAAGAGGATACTCTTCACAAAAAACCTAAAGGTACGGGGCTGGGACTGGCCATTTGTAAACAAATCGTAGATCACTATAAAGGTCGTATCTGGGCGGAATCTGAACTCGGCCAAGGCAGTACATTTTCCGTTGTGTTGCCAATCCTTCCGGAGGGGATTGACCAATCTACGCTTTAAGTAGCTACCTTGAAAAGGAGTCCGTGGTACCCTTCTGAGTGTGTAACCGCATTGTAATATTATTTGATTACCATCAGAATTTATTTTATTTAATCATTTCAGGGCTAAAATATCCGCATAAAAATGGGAGGACCCATTCACATGGCGAAAACATTGTTATGGGTGCAGGCTGGTGGTTGCGGTGGCGATAGTATGGCGCTTTTGAACATGGAGTGGCCGAATATACTGGAGTTGCTGCGTCTGGGGGATATTGAAATTCTTTGGCACCCATCGCTTTCAAACGGCTTGCCTAAAGAATATCAAACTCTTTTGGAGGGTTTGATTTCAGAAGAACAACCATTAGATTTTTTATGTATCGAAGGGGCGGTGGTCAGGGGACCGGGGGGGACCGGTATGTATGACGTGTTTCAGAACGTCCCCAAAAAAAATCTGATCGCCCGCCTGGCCAAAAAAGCTGAATATGTTGTGGCTGTCGGGACCTGCGCCGCATTCGGCGGAATTGGTGCAGATGGGGACATTGATGCCACCGGCCTTCAATTCCACAAACACGAGCAAGGCGGGTTTTTGGGAAAGACCTTTGTGGCCCGTAGTGGGTTGCCGGTCGTCAATCTGCCGGGCTGTCCCTGCCATCCGGATGTAATCGCCGGTGCCCTATCCGCCTTAGCCTCCGGCGAAAACATCAGCTTGAACCAGTACAATGCACCGGAACACTGGTATGGTTTGCTGATTCATCAAGGCTGCATCCGGAACGAATATCATGAATACCGGATTGAGGAAGATGATTTTGGGAAAAGAGGGTGCATGTTTTTCCATATGGGTTGCCGGGGGCCGTTGACATACGGCCCATGTAACAAGCTCCTATGGAACGGCCGCAGTACCAAAACATCTGTCGGTGTCCCTTGCTTCGGTTGTACGCATCCGGATTTTCCCCAGGAATTCCCCTTTTTCCATACGCGCAACATTGCCGGAATTCCCACGGAATTGCCTGAAGGTGTCGATCGGGCGCATTACCTTGCATATAAGGGAATGGCGGCAGCAGCAGCTCCGGATCGTTTGAAAGATCGGAAAACCAGAGTATAACAGAAACCACGAAAGCAGCCATACAATGCCTGTAAAAACAAAATTACTGAATATTCCATTGAACCGGGTGGAAGGGGATCTGGAAATCAAAGTATCTGTTCAGGATGGTCGGGTAACGGATGCTTATAGTTCCGGACTTATGTTTCGCGGCTTTGAAAACATCCTAAAAGGCCGCGGTGCTTTGGACGGACTGGTGATCACCCCACGGATTTGCGGGATTTGCACTACCGCCCATTTAACGGCAGCCGCTAAGGCGTTGGATATGATCGCCGGTGTTTCACCACCGCCGGATGCCGTGCGGTTACGGAATTTGGCGCTGGCTGTGGAACAGATTCAAAGTGACATGCGGCATGCTTTTTTAATGTTTTTTGTGGATTTTACTAATAATGCTTATCAGGACCACCCCTTATATGAGCAGGCCGTAAAATTATTCACACCGTTTTCCGGTGAGGCGGTTGTAGAAGTGATCCGCGAAACCAAAAAGGTGCTGGGCATTATTGCCGTCATCGGCGGCCAGTGGCCGCATTCTTCCTACATGATTCCCGGCGGTATTGTTTCCGTACCCGGTGCTTTGGACATAAAACAATGTCGGCTGTTGTTGGAAAGCTACCGGCAATGGTATGAAACCAAAGTCCTCGGATGCACGCTGGAGCGCTGGCAACAAGTACAAAAAGCAGCGGATCTGGATACTTGGCTTGATGAAAGCCCTTCCCATAAAAATAGCTATCTTGGATTTTATATCCGTTTCGCCAGGGACATCGGGCTTGATCAAATCGGGCGCGGGCATGAAAATTTTATCAGTGTCGGGACTTTTGATCAGCCTGAAAGTGATTTTACTACCGGGACCGACCCGGCGTTTTATTGGCCTGCCGGTTTTGCCCAGGGGATCGAGGTGGAATCCTTCAATCAGGGCAATATTTCAGAGCACATTAAATATTCCTGGTATGAAAACAACAGCGGGAATCTGCATCCCGGAAAAGGCATGACTTCACCCTATGCCAGTGGTGAAGAAGGTTTGAAATATTCCTGGGCCAAAGCACCGCGGTATAATGATCTCCCTGCGGAAACCGGTCCCCTGGCCCAACAAGTAATCGCCGGTGATCCTTTGGTTACGGATTATATCACTCAAAACAGGTCCAATGTATTTATTCGTGAACTAGCGCGTCTGGTCAGACCGGTTCAATTGATTCCCACGATGCGGGAGTGGTTGACGGAGATAACCCCGGAAGGGGAGTTTTACGTGAGCCCCAATTCCATTCCGGACGGAGAAGGCTTCGGCCTTGCAGAAGTTACTCGGGGAGCATTGGGGCACTGGGTCGGTATTGAAAATAACAAGATTGAACACTACCAGATCATTACCCCCACTGCCTGGAACGGTTCTCCCAGAGATGCAAATCATATACGCGGTCCTTGGGAAGAAGCCCTCATCGGCGGGCCCGTTAAAGATCCTGAGAATCCTGTTGAACTGGGGCATATCATTCGGTCGTTTGACGCTTGTCTTGTTTGTACGGTCCACTGCCTTGAACCCCTGTATAAGGAAACAGGTAAAGGAAAAGGGCATGAATCATAACCCGGAATTTTTTTCACGTGAGGAATTACTTGAAGAGAACCGCACTCTCTATGAAGAAGTTTTAGTATCCCGCAAAGCAGCGGATATAACCGCCAACCTGGTGGCTGAGCAATTCTCACGCCTTGAAGAAATTCTGCGGGAACTCGAAAATAAAGTTGCCATGGAAAAAGAGCTGCGGGAGAAATTAAGCGAAAAGCTTCAAGAAGCTGAGATCCGGGAAAATGAACTCGGTAAGGCGCGCATTGAGGCGGAAACCGCCAATGAAGCCAAAAGCGCCTTCCTAGCGTCTACCAGCCACGAGCTGCGCACGCCGCTAACCTCTATTCTGGGATTTGCCAAAATTATTCAAAAAAGGATGAATGATGTTCTTTTTCCGGTGATTCATACAACAGATAAGAAAACGATCCGGGCCAAGGATCAGGTGAAAACCAACCTCGATATTATTATCACGGAAGGGGAGCGCCTCACCAATCTGATTAATAATGTGCTTGATCTATCGAAAATTGAATCCGGGAAAATGGAATGGCATATGGCGCCTCTGGATATCCGAAGCGTGATTGAAAGGGCCTTGGCGGCAGTGACACCCTTGCTGGAACAAACCTCACTGGAGATCACGACTTCCATTCCGTTGGATTTACCGCAAGTGATCGGGGATCGGGATCAGTTGATCCAGGTGGTCGTAAACCTATTATCAAATGCCGTTAAATTTTCAACAGATGGTGAAATAATATGTTCGGTTGAGCCTCGGGCAGAGCAGCTTGTCATCAGTGTAGCCGATCAGGGACTCGGCATTTCAGAATCACAAATAGAGAGTGTCTTTGAAAAATTCATTCAAATCGGCGACACCCTGACCGATAAACCCAAGGGAACCGGTTTGGGACTCACAATTTGCAAACAAATTATCAAATATCACAACGGTGAAATATGGGTTGAAAGCCGCCCCGGAGGAGGCGCTGTTTTCTTCTTTTCACTTCCCTTGGCAGCAGAAGTTGAAGAGGGCACAACGGAATTTGAGAATTTTCGCAAACTCAATTTTAAAAACCTCCTTGACCAGTTAAAGGGACATGAAACAGATGTAACCAAGGCGGCGCCATCAAGAAAAAAAACAGTGCTCGTGGTGGATGATGAAGCCCATATCCGTTTGATGCTGCGGCAGGAACTGGAAGGAGAAAACTATGGAGTCATTGAGGCGGTAGACGGCATGGAAGCCATTGAACAAGTAAAAAAACGACCGCCGGATCTGATCATCCTTGATGTGATGATGCCGAAAATGAGCGGTTTTGATGTTGCAGCGGTTTTAAAAAACAATCCGCTTACCCAGAATATTCCCATCATTATCCTGTCCATTGTGCAGGATAAGGAGAGAGGGTATCGCATCGGCGTTGATAAATATCTTTCCAAACCGGTGAATATGGAAAATTTGTTCAATGAAATCAGTCATCTGATTCGGCAGGAAAAATCCAGCAAAAAAGTACTGATCGTTGATGAAAATAAATCCACCGTAAAGACACTCGCGGATGTATTACGCCTGAAAGGGTATCAGGTCCATGATGCCGCCGGTGCTGAAGAGGGGATTCAAAAAGCACGGGCCATCAAACCGGATATGGTGATTCTGGATACGATTCAGGCCAATAACCGGAAGATCATCAAAACCCTGCGGTTTGACAAGGAGTTGGAAAATATTTTTTTCATTCTATTAGGGGATGAAGACCAAGGCGACCGGAAGACGTAAGCTTGTCGCCATGGTGATCATTATGGAGATGAATTCACCAATAAAACGAAAATGGGGCTATGCCCAACAAAAAGGACGGCTTCTATTTCTCGCCTTTTTTGCGTTGATATTCTTTTTTTCCTGCACCCATAAGAATCTCTCTGAAAACCCATGGGTGGCCCAAAGCGGATTATTGGATTTGCGAGCCTATGATTTTGCAACCCAGCCGCCGATACCGCTTAAGGGTCAGTGGGATTTTTATTGGCAACAACTGGTCAATCCCAATACTTTTTTGACACAAACCATGAAACAGGGGGAATATATCAATGTCCCCGGTGGTTGGCATCAAACCCGGAATCTGGCGGAACCCAAACCGATTATGGGTTTTGCGACCTATCATCTGAAAATTCAACTGCCGGATCATTGTCCGGTTTTATCCTTGAAAACTAAATTTATTCATTCTGCCCATGCCCTTTATGTGGGTGGACAAGAACTCTCCCTGGCTGGAATTGTTGGGGATACACAATCGTCCTCCAGCCCTCAGACAAAGCCCAATATCATTGAGTATATTCCACCTGACAAAATACTGCACCTTACGATTCAGGTATCCAATTTTCATACTGAAAGAGCCGGTCTATGGGATCAGATTTATCTGGGTACGCCGAAAAGCATCCATCGGATGGTTAACCGACAGCTGATGCTGGACCTTTTTCTCCTGGGCGTCATGGTGGTGATGGGGCTTTATCATATCGGTTTATATGTAGTTCACCGCAAAGACCGGGTATCTTTATATTTTGGCTGTTTTACACTTCTTTTATGCACGTATATGCTTTATATTGGGCAATCCTATGTTATGAGCCAGCTGTTTCCGAACCAGCCTTTTATCATAACCCGCTATACTGTCATTATCTCCTGGTTCGCAGCCCTGCCGTTTTTTGCATTATATACCTGGGAAATTTTTCCTCAGCTGTTTCACAAAAAAGTACTAATAATGATCCTGTGCATCAGTTCCGCCTCCATCGGATTGCTCCTGATGTGGCCGTTTCAACAATTGGGCGTATTGACCAATATTCAACGCGTATATGCACTGCTTATCGGCTTTTATATTTTAATAACG
Organism: Desulfobacterales bacterium HSG17; assembly: GCA_030377945.1. The sequence goes on from JAUCGD010000014.1 coordinate 15,561, forward strand.
GCATTGCGTGCGGTTTTGCATGGTGTAACCGGGGCGCGAACATTTTTTAGCGGTTTTGTGCTTTTATTTGCGGCTGTGGTGAACGATCTCTTGTACGGTCTGATGATCATTCGAAGCGTGGAATTGACCCATTTCGGCCTTTTCCTGTTTATTTTTTTTCAGGCCTTTCTCATTTCAAAAAGATTTGCCAATTCTTTTACAACCATTGAAAGACTGGAAAAAAGTTACCGTTCCCTGTTTGAAAACGCCATTGAGGGCATTTATCAGTCAACCCCTGCCGGTCGGTACAAAAATGCCAACCCGGCCTTGGCCGAGATGCTAGGATATGCATCGCCGGAAGAATTAATTCAAACGGTCATGAATATTGGTATTGAAATTTATGCCATCCCGGAAGATCGGCAACGTTGGAAAAAGAGTCTGGCGGAACAAGGCCGGGTTAACGGGTTTGAAACCCGGTTTATTCGCAAGGACGAAATCCGGATCTGGGTATCCATTTCAGGTTATGCGGTTCGAGATGAAATCAGCGACGAACTCTATTATGAGGGGCGGTGCATTGATATTACCGAACGCAAAACAGCCATAGAGGGGCTGCGGGAAAGTGAGGAACGTTATCGCTCGGTCATGGAGGCCGCACCCGATCCCATTGTGCTCTATGACATGGAGGGGCGGGTGTTATACTTGAACCCCGCTTTTGAATCTGTTTTCGGTTGGTCTTTGGATGAACTGAGGCACAAAAAGATAGATTTCGTACCGGCGGACCAATGGCCCAAGACCCAGGAAATGGTCCACAAGGTCATACGCGGGGAAGATATCATCGGTTTCCAGACCCGGCGTTTCACCCGGGACAACCGTTTGATAGACCTGATTGCCAGCGCCTCGGTTTTTAAAGATCCGGATGGAAACCCCCAAGGCAGTGTCGTCAGCTTTAAGGATATCACCCGCTTAAAACAGGTGGAGGAAGAATTGCGCCGCACCCAGGAAGGATTGGAAAAGCGAGTGGCGGAGCGAACGGCGGAACTCGCTGATGCCAACCGCCACCTTAAAGAATTGGACCGCATGAAATCCAAGTTTTTATCATCAGTTTCCCATGAATTAAGAACCCCTTTAACGTCTATCCTGGGTTTTACAAAATTGATTCAAAATAATTTTCAGGCCCGATTTTATCCCCTGTCCGTCAAAGACAGCAAACTGAGGCGCAAAGGGGATAAAATTCTGGAAAACATTGGCATTATCCGTGAAGAAGGCGAACGTCTGACAAGACTTATTAATGATGTTCTGGATCTTTCCAAAATCGAATCCGGCAGGGTTGATTGGCGTGATCAAATCATCGCACCTCGGAATTTGATTCAGCAGGCGATTAATGTCGTCAGTGGTGAAATTAAAAATAAACCGGATGTTGAGCTGACCACTCGTTTTTCTGAGGATCTTCCGAATATCAACGTGGACCAGGACCGTTTATTGCAAGTGCTGGTGAATCTTTTAAACAATGCCATTAAATTCACCGCCAAGGGTTTTATTGAAATTTACGTCATTGGATTGGAGAGTGAAAATTCGCGTATTTCACAGCATAGCACCGCGCCCATCCTGCAAGTAAGCGTGAAAGATTCCGGAATAGGTATTCCGGCGGCAGACCTGGATAAAATTTTTGATCAGTTTCATCAGGTCGTTCAGAAGGACACCTTAGAAGGAAAGCCCACTGGCACTGGTCTGGGTTTGCCAATTTGCCGTGATATTATCACTCATTATAAAGGCGTGATCTGGGCGGAGTCCGAACCAGGAACCGGGGCGACCATCATTTTTCAAATTCCGGCAAAGGTATAGCCTTCTGGTAAGCCAGCTACGTGGGATCGAGCTAACAAATAAAAGCTAAGGAGTCATCAAATGGAAAAAAAAATTCTGATCGTGGATGACGAAGTACATATCCGGGCGTTACTGGAGCAAACCCTTGAAGATTTGGAAGATGATTATGATGTATCGATTCTATCTGCCGCAGACGGGGCCGAAGGACTTGCCATGATCCGGGAAGAAAACCCGGACCTGGTTTTCTTGGATGTAATGATGCCTAAAATGAATGGCTACGATGTCTGCCGAACCATTAAAAATGAGGATGTATTCAGGAACCTCAAGATTATTTTACTGACTGCCAAGGGCCAGGAAATCGACCGCAAACAGGGCATTGACGTCGGTGCCTATAAATATATGACCAAACCCTTTGATCCGGATGAAATTTTGGAATTAGCCAAACAATTGCTGGGCCTGGATTAGGATGAGTAAAGAATGAAAAAAATTTCATTAAAAAAACTACTCAAACCACGTGAGGCCAAACCGATCCTCCAAAAAATCAGCCATGCACTGGATAATATCTATGGCGTTGCTGTTCTTGTCGGCAGTAGGGTCCTTTTTTCCCTAAATGAAGGAAATGACGCTTATTGCCCCGATTACCCGCAAAATATTTTTTTCCCCCTTATGATTCAAAACCAGAAAGCCGGTGGATTGGTAATCTGGCCTTTTCCGAATTCTGCGGAAACAAGTCATTCTCCGACAAAGATTCACCAAATAATGGAGATGGCGCTTTTATTGCTTCAGGAAATCATCAACCGGGAATATGCTAAAAAAATAATGACCGATGAAACCCTGGAGCAATATCGGGAAGTGGCTTTACTCCAACGATCAGCCTTGAATCTAAATACTTCTCTTCGCATGCAGGATGTCACATGTTCCCTGTTATCCGAATGCGCCGGAGGGAGTGTGCAGGCAGAAATGGGGATGCTTTTTTACAAAAATCTGGAAAAGGGTGCATATGAAGAGCTGGATCGTTTCGGTGCAGTACAGCAAATTGATCTTTGCCATATCGTATCCAGTCGGTTGTTTATTGAAATAGCGGAAAGTCGTAAAGGTGAGATTATTAATGATCCGGCTTCAGATACCAGATGGCAAAATGAAGTCAAGGGCATCGAGTCGTTGTTGTGTATTCCATTGCATTCCTCCGGCGACTGGTCGGGCGTCCTCGTGCTGGCGTCGCAAAAGAGTGAAATTTCTTTTTCATCAGCAGATTTAAAGCGAATTACGGCCATTGCCTCAATTGCGGCGACCGCCATGGCCAATGCCCATCATTTTGAAGCCCTGCAAAAAATGCTGGAATCTTTGATTCAATCCATGGCCACGGCCATTGACAGCCGGGATCCTTGTACATCAGGCCATTCACGACGGGTCGCCCAATTTGCGGTCCAATTTGCAGAAGTAATTGACCGAGATGAACTTTATTTTCCAAATGTCCATTTCAATGAAGATCAAAAAAGGGAGGTGTACTATGCTTCTCTTTTACATGATGTCGGCAAGATCGGTATCCGGGAGGAAGTATTAACCAAGGCGGAAAGACTGCCCATTGGCCGACTGGAAATCATCCATCTGCGATTAGCCCTATGGGGGAATCTGACCGGGCTGGATTGGCGCAATGACTATAAATGCCTGGAAACCATTAACAAAGCCAACGTCATCTCTGAAACAGATCGCACGCTGATTGAGCGGCTTTCAGCAAGTGTTGTTCAAATCGGTACTGATGCCGAACCGCTTCTAACCCCGGAGGAAAAAGCATGTCTTCTCATCCCAAGGGGGAATTTAATGCCTGGGGAATGGGATGAAATAAGGCGGCATCCGGTAGAGAGCCAACGCATCTTACAGACTATTCCGTTCCCGCAAGGCCTAAAAAATATTATTCTCATAGTACGCCAACATCATGAGAAGTTAAACGGGAATGGATACCCGGACGGCATAGATGCCAGTGATATCCTTTTCCAAAGTAGAATGGTTGCGATTCTGGATGTTTATGACGCTTTAACCGCCAAGGATCGCCCCTATAAAAAGGCGATGCCCAGAGAAATAGCCCTCCGCATCATTCGGGAAGAGGGTGATTTCGGAAATTTTGATAACGATTTGGTCAGTCTTTTTTGTCAAAAAGTGCATGATATCACGATGATAAGTAATATCCGTCAGCCGTAATTATATGTCGATGCGCCTATGATCAATTGACAATTCTCATGAACAAGGCGTGCCTTTTTATCAATGGATAAATCACGCTGATACTCGGGTGGGCAGTTACCTGAGTGATTATAAAATATTGAGTTGATTATATGAAATTTCGAAGTGTAACATTCTCTATATTCCCGGACCGTTGAGCTAAAATTGGCCAGGCTGATAGGATGCATATATTATATGCTTAGTGAAAATTTAAGGTAATAAATAGGTTTTTGATTATCTCTGTGGTTCATGTCTTTTATTTAAGGCCATTTGTGCAGTATCGTCAAAATCAGCTTGGAAAAGGCATCTTTCACTTTTTCCGCTGTTTCTTTCACTTCATCATGGGTCAGAGGCTGGTTTAAAATACCCGTGGCCATATTGGTAATGCAGGAAAGCCCCATGATTTTCATACCGGCATGGGTGGCGGTAATGACTTCCGGTACGGTGGACATGCCTACGGCATGGGCACCGATCATATTGAGCATGCGGACTTCGCTTGCGGTTTCATAACTGGGACCCGGCATATAGCAATATACTCCTTCTCCCAAATCAATATTCAGGTCCCCGGCACAGGCTTTGGCCAGATCTCGGATTTCAGTTGTGTAGGGATCGGACATGTCATTAAAGCGGGGACCGAATTCATCCAGATTAAGGCCCCTTAAAGGGGAATCCGTCACCATTTTGATATGATCCTTGATCAGCATCAAACGGCCGGGAGTGAAGTCCGGATGCACGCTGCCGGCGGCATTGGTGACGATCAGGTTATCAATGCCCAGCATTTTCATGCAGCGAATAGGAAAGACCACCTTGTTCATGGAATAGCCTTCATAATAATGAAAGCGGCCCCCCAGCACCAAGACCGGTTTGCCCTCCAGTGTACCGATGACCAGCTCGCCGGCATGGCCTTCGACGGTGGATGTCGGAAAATGAGGGATCTGGTCATAGGGAATACGGATCGGATTTTCTACTTGCTCTGCCAAGGCGCCCAGACCGGAACCTAAAACCAGGCCGAATTGGGGTGTGAATGAGATTAAATTTTTGATATGGGTGGTGGCCTCTTTAAGCTGATCGCGTAATTCCATAATTATTTCCCACTTTTGTCAAAGATTTTACCGATGGCTGCCGGCGGCGTTTGCTTTCCGACGACCCCCACTAGAATCACAATCGTCAATACATAGGGGAGGGTGGCCAGGATACTGGAGGGAATGGGCACGCCTTTGGCCCCCATGAATATTTCAAGTCCCTTGGCACCGCCGAATAAAAGGCAGGCCAGCATAGCCCCTTGGGGTTTCCACTTGCCGAAGATCATGGCTGCCAGGGCGATAAAGCCTTGCCCGGAGATTAAGGTGTTGGAAAAACGGGAAACCACGGCAATGCTCATGGCTGCCCCACCCAATCCAGCAAAAAATCCTGATGCCATGACCGCCCCATAACGCAGACGATAAACATTGATGCCCAACGTATCCGCTGCTTCCGGATGCTCTCCGACTGATCTAAGGCGCATACCCAGTTTGGTTTTGTATAAAATAAACCAGACCAGGGCCACCATGAAAAAGGCCAGATAAACCGTGGCAAAGCGGTTGAACACTAAATCCATAAACCCGGAGGATGGAAATAGCTTGCCGTCGCCGAATAAAAAGCTCAAGGGCAACGGTACTTTGTTAGGGATCGTCAGTGTCTGAGTGGCGCCGTCAAAAAACATTCGACTTAAGAACAGGGCAATACCTGGCCCTAAAAAATTGATAGCAATACCCGATACGATTTGTTCAGCGGCAAAACTGACACAGGCAATGGCATGGATCAAACCAAGGGATGCCCCGCCCAGTCCAGCGCAAAGCAAGCCGATCCAGGGATCTTTGGTAAAATAGGCAACGGCTGCACCCACAAATGCACCGAAATACATCATGCCCTCAAGGCCGATGTTGATGATCCCGCTACGTTCCGTGATCACCCCGCCCAATGCCACAAAGATTAAAGGCGTTGAATACATCAAGGTCGTTCCAATGATAAACCCGAAGTCTTTGATGAGTGCTTCCATTAGTTCTTCGCCCTATTTGACTTAAAGTTGAGGATCATACGGATTAAGTTCGGCATCGCAACAAATAAAATAATTGTTCCGATCATGATATTGATCACTTCCGTAGGGGCATTCATGGCGTCTTGAATTTTGGAACCACCGTATTTCAGGCCGCCGAACAAAAGACCGGCAAACACACTCCCAAAACCGGTGTTGTTACCGATCAAGGAAACGGCAATGCCGTCAAAGCCATATCCTTCCATGGCCGCCAGTTTGGCGATGCGATGGCTGACCCCCAATACCTGAAAAGCCCCCGCCGCACCGGCAAGCCCCCCGGCAAAAGCCATGGAAATCACCATGCTGCGCTTAACATTGATGCCTCCGGCCTCGGCCGCTGAAGGGTTGTGACCGACAGCCCTTAATTCGTAGCCCAAAGTGGTTTTATTCAGGATGTACCAGACCATTATCGCCAAAAGAATGGCGAAGATAAATCCCAGGTTGACCGGTGATTTTAATACATCCCAGATGATAGGGTGTTCCCTGAGCCAGGCAACTCCTTCCTTGGTCCTTTTCCATTTGCCGAGGATATCAATATGGGCGGTGTCCTGGATTTTAAATGTTTTCCCCGTCCCCTTGCTAGCCAATGAATCAATGGTAACGACAAAATTGGAAATATACAGGGCGATCCAGTTGAGCATGATGGTGGAGATAACTTCATTGACACCGAAACGGGCCTTGAGATAACCGGCAATCCCCCCCCAAACAGCGGCAGCAGCAACAGCCAGGGTGATGATTACGACAACGTGCAAGCCAAATGGTAATTCAAACAAATAACCAGCAGCGGCTGCCACCATGGCACCAACGATGTATTGCCCCTCAGCTCCGATATTAAAAAGACCGGTTCGAATTGCAAAGGCAACGGAAAGACCGGTAATGATCAGGGGGGTAGCATAAATAATCACATATGAAACATACTTGGGCTTGGAGAAAATTCCTTTGAGGATAACCCAATATGCTTCAAAGGGATTGAAACCGGAAAAAAATAGAATAACGGCACCCAGAATAAAGCCCATTATAATTGAAATCAGCGTGAGTCCCAAAGGCCCTTTGGTAAAAAGCCCTTTGAGTGCTGAAGCATTTAATTTCATACCGTCCCTCCTGCCATCATCAGCCCGATTTGGTTTTCATCCGCATCTTTTGCTTCCAAGGTGCCGACGATCTTTCCTTCAAAAATAACGGCTATGCGATCCGAAACATTGATGACTTCATCCAATTCAAAAGAGACCAGAAGAACGGCCTTACCTTTGTCTCGCTGTTCCACCAATGCTTGATGCACATATTCGATGGCCCCGACATCAAGCCCCCGGGTGGGTTGGCTGGCGATGAGCAGCTCGGGGTCATTGGAGACCACCCGGGCGATAATGACTTTTTGCTGATTCCCACCGGAAAGCGATTTGGCTTCAAGCTCTGGATTTTGCGGGCGCACATCAAAATCGACAATACATTGCTCGGCGTTTTGATAGATTTGTTCGCGATTCAGGACCCCGCGTTTGGAGAACGGTGGCTTGTGGTAGGTTTCTAAAATCAAATTCTCCGCCACATCGAATTCCATAACCAATCCCCGTTTTTGGCGGTCTTCGGGGATGGTGCGAATATTATGCCCATCGATAATTTTTTGGGGAGGTTGATTGGTGGCGTCAATGCCTTCCATTTCAATCGACCCGGACTTGACCCGGCGCAATCCGGTGATGGCTTCAATGAGTTCGGTCTGTCCGTTGCCGTCCACGCCGGCAATTCCTAAAATTTCACCTTTTCGGACCGATAGGCTAAGGCCTTCTACCGCCGGGATCCCGCGGTTGTCATCCACCACCAGATCACGGATACGAAAAGCTTCTTCTCCCGGCTCAGCCGGTTTTTTATCCACCTTAAAGGAAACCTCACGGCCCACCATCATGGATGCCAAATCCTGCTCTGTCACTTTTTCCACTTCAACCGTATCAATGAATTTACCCCGGCGGATAATGGTGCAGAAATCCGCCATTTGTTTAATCTCATGGAGTTTGTGGGTGATGATGATGATGGATTTCCCCTCAAGGGTCAGGTTGCGCACGATGGTGACGAGTTCCTGGATTTCCTGGGGTGTCAATACAGCGGTGGGCTCATCCAGGATCAAAATTTCAGCACCCCGGTACAGAGCTTTGAGAATTTCCACTCGCTGCTGGCTGCCCACAGAGATGTCTTCGATTTTGGCTTTGGGATCAATGGACAGGCCATAACGTTTGGAAATCTCCGCGACCTTTTTTTCAGCGGTGGCTAAATCCAGGATTCCCATTCCTTTGGTGGTTTCCATACCCAGGATGATGTTTTCAGTGACCGTGAAGGGATCAACCAACATAAAGTGTTGGTGTACCATGCCGATGCCGAGTTTGATGGCGATATTGGGGTCTGGAATGTCCACATCCTGACCGTTGATTCTGATGTCGCCTTCTGTTTGTCGATACAGGCCGTAAAGACAGTTCATCAGGGTGGTTTTACCGGCCCCATTTTCCCCCAGCAGCGCATGTACTTCACCTTTATGAACGGTCAGGCTGATTTTATCGTTAGCGACAAAATCACCAAATTTTTTGACCACATCGATCATCTCGACGGTTTTTTGGGAAAAGTCGATGGTTGTCAAAGCGCATTTTCTCCTGTTTTTCCGTGTCTTCAACCCTGATATTAGATCCTGGGGTTGATGGGTTATCAAAGGAGTGTATCTATTTTAACCCCGGGATTGTTTGAATAAGAACAATCCCGGGGTAGATTGAATTTTATGACGGGTTTAGAACTTGAAGCTATTAAAGTCGGCATTTGTGGCCGGTACGACGATTTCGCCCATAACGATGCGGGCAATCAGGTCGTCCACTTCTTTTAGGATTTCAGCCGGTACGTGTTTGTCGGAAGTGGGAGCAATACCGACACCATCGTTGACCAGACTGTAAACCACGGTTTCACCGCCCTTCCATTTACCTTCGGAAAGATTTTTGGAGACGTCAAAGATGGCGTTGTCGACTCGTTTCATAGCAGAGGTCAAAACATTGTCCGGTGCCAGAAAATTTTGGTCTTTATCCACACCAATGGCCCATTTGCCTTTTTCTTTGGCAGCTTCAATTACGCCGTCACCCACACCGCCGGAAGCATGAAAGACAATGTCGGAACCTTGTTGATACATATTGTTGGCAATGGCTTTTCCTTTGGCGGCATCAGTGAAGGATTCGGCATACTGACGCAGTACTTCACATTTGGGGTTGGCCATTTTTACACCGGTCATGAAACCGTATTCGAATTTTTCAATCAACGGAAATTTGATCCCGCCCACAAATCCGACCTTGTTGGTTTTGGTCATTTTGCCGGCAATGTATCCCACTAGAAATGAAGGTTCTTCCTCGGCAAAGACGACACCGGCGACATTGCTTGGTGTTTTGTCACCATAGGCAAAGTCAATGATGGCGTATTTTTGATCCGGATTGATTTCTGCAGTCTCTTTAATGGCATCGCCCATTAAAAAACCAATGCCCCAGATCAAGTCATAACCGGCATCGGTTAAGGTTTCCATGTTGGGGCCGTAATCTGCATCCTGTTTGGATTCTTTGTAGGCCACTTTAAGACCCAGCTCTTTTTCAGCACGTTGCAGGCCTTCCCAGGCAGATTGGTTAAATGACTGGTCGTTAACACCGCCCACGTCCGTGACCATGGAAACGCTGACCTTTTTAGCGATACTCGTGCCGGCAAATCCAGCAAAAATAACCAGAGCACAAAGCAAAAAGTGAATTAAACGGAATCTTTTCATGATGATTTTTCCCCCACAGGTTTAAGGTTTGAATGTATAATGTTAAACTAATCTATCTCGTATATGGCATCAGAAGGATAATTTCAATATGTGCCTGCGCCTTTTCCAGTCCAGCTTATAAAAAAGAAGTCCCGCTGCCCCCGGTCGTGGTCTTATTTTCATCGGCAGAAATCCCGAAAAACGCAGTAATACTTTCAGCCACATCGGCAAAGCTTTCCCTGATTCCCAAGTTTGATGCCGGGCAATGGGGGCGGTTTGTCAATAGCGGGACATATTCCCGGGTATGGTCCGTCCCCGTAAATCCCGGATCACAGCCATGATCGGCCGTGATAATGAGAAAATCATCCGGAGTCAAACTCTGCATGATTTCCGGCAATTTTCCATCAATATCGGCAATTGCATCATGATATCCGACACTATCCCGGCGATGACCGAAAAGCATGTCCGTGTCCACCAGATTGACAAAAACCAGTCGCGGTGTATTTGATTTTTGCCGGAGTACTTCCAATGTTTTTTCAATGCAGGCGGGGTTGCCTTTTTCCGGGAAGCTTTGAGTGATCCCCTTTTGGTTGAATATGTCACCTATTTTGCCGATACCGATGGTTTCAATATTGTTTTGGGCCAGGACATCGAGCAATGAACCGTTGGGTGGGTCCATGCTGTAGTCATGCCGTCCTTTGGTGCGGGTAAAGGCGCCGGGGAGACCGATAAAGGGACGGGCGATGACCCGTGCAATTTGGTAGGGGTTGCATAGTTCGCGGGCGGTTTCACATATTTGGTAAAGTTCTTGCAAAGGTACGATTTCCTCGTGGGCCGCGATTTGAAACACACTGTCGGCCGAAGTATAGGCAATCACACGTTTGCCCTGCATCTGTGCCTCCCCCAGTTCTTCAAGAATAGCTGTTCCCGAGGCAGCTTTATTTCCAATGATTTCATACCCGGTGGTCTGTTCGAATTTTTGTACCAGCTCGGCCGGAAAAGACGGATAATTCTTTGGAAATGTATGGAATGCTTCTTTTAAAATCAGTCCGGCCAGTTCCCAATGGCCGGTGGTGGTGTCCTTGCCCGGTGATTTCTCCGCCATCACACCGAATGACGTCGTGGGTTTTTCAACAGGAAGTAATCCCGGCAGGGAAACATCCAATAAAGCGGCACAATTTCCGAGCCCCATACTTTCAAGATTCGGCCATTGCGGTTTTCCGATGGCCCGGCAAATGGATAGGGCGGTATTGGCACCTGTATCGCCATAGTCGGCTGCATCCGGTAAGGCGCCGATACCGAAGCTGTCAATGATAAGAATGATTGCACGCATAAAAAATTCCTTTGTGAAAGGGGATTCAGCCGAAAGTGTTTAGACTGAAGGAAAATCCAAAAAAAGTGGATTAGGCTGAAGGTGTTTAGACTGAAGAAAAATCAAAACCCTTTCAGTTTTCCGCCTTACCCTTAGCTCCTTCAGCCTTCAGCCTGAAGTTCCTTCAATATCTCCACACTGGCGCTGGCGCCTAATCGATCGGCCCCGGCGTCAATGATGGCCTTGGCGTCAGCTAGGGTTTTAACGCCTCCGGACGCTTTAATTTGCATGGAGTCGCCAACTGTTTTTTTCATCAGGGCAATATCAGTGGTGGTTGCGCCGCCGGTACCAAAACCGGTGGAGGTTTTAACAAAGTGAGCCCCGGCGGATTTTGACAGCTCACAGGCTTTTACTTTTTCCGCATCTGTCAGGTAACAGGTTTCAATAATCACTTTTACCAAGGCATTCCCGGCGGATTTAACCACGGCGGCAATATCATTTTGGACATATTCATGATTACCGGATTTCATGTGACCGATTTGAATCACCATATCGATTTCATCAGCCCCATCCAGCACGGCCCGGGTGGTTTCTGCAGCCTTGCCCTCAGTGGTGTGGGCACCCAATGGAAACCCCACCACACTGCATACTTTCACATCTGTATTGCGGAGCTCCTCTTTGACTAATTTAACGAAACAAGGGTTTACACACACCGAGAAAAAATCATTTGCCCGCGCCTCGGCACAGATTTGCTTGACATCCGATTCAGTGGCAATGGCTTTTAAAATGGTATGGTCAAAGTACTTGGCCAAGCTTGCTTTATCCATAGTATTCAACTCCTTGCAATAAGGTTGATGTCAGGAAATCCGAGAGTAAATCAAAGACCGTGGCAAAACGGGATTCTCGTCGATAATGATGGCTTGTCGGAAACGCTGGGTGGCCTCAACAATATTCTCCTCATCATTCACATAAAATTCAGCAATGATGTCGCCCGCGTTGACTTTCTCATCCAAGCGCGTTTTCATCCAGAGCCCGACGGCCGGATCAATTTGGTCTTCCTTGGTACGACGCCCGGCGCCAAGTAGAAGGGCACAAATTCCAATGTCGGATGTATTGATGGCGCTGACAATACCGCTTTTTTCAGCCGTAATGGGAACGATGCGGTTTGCCTGTGGCAGTTCGGTCGTATTCCGGCAGACCGACGGGTCACCATCCAACCCGGCAATCATTTGCTCAAGATGGTCCAGTGCTTTACCGGAAGTAAGGGCCTTGTTTAACAGGCCCATGGCTTGGTCTTCATTTTGGGCCAAATCGGAAACAATGAGCATGTTGGCGGCAAGGGCCAGGGAAACCTCTTTTAAATCTCCTTCATGCTGCCCCTGAAGAATTTCAATGGCTTCCCGAACTTCCAATGCATTACCCACGGCATTCCCCAAAGGTTGGTTCATATCCGTGACCAGGGCGATGGTACGGCGGCCCGCCAGTTTTCCAATTTCCACCATGGCCCGGGCAAGGTTTTCGGCATCCTCTTTTTTTTGCATAAAGGCACCGGACCCGGTTTTTACATCCAAGATAATGGCATCCGCACCGGAAGCCAGTTTTTTACTCATCACGCTGGACGCGATCAGAGAAATATTATCCACGGTAGCGGTGACATCTCTTAAGGCATAGAGTTTTTTGTCCGCCGGCACCAAGTCTGCAGTTTGCCCGATAACACATAAACCACACTCGGACACGATTTTAAAAAATCGTTCCATGCTTTGGGAAGTGCTGGCCCCGGGAATGGATTCCAATTTATCCAAGGTCCCCCCGGTATGTCCGAGTCCGCGTCCGGACATTTTGGCCACCTTGCCCCCACAGGCCGCCACCAGCGGTGTTGTGACTAAAGTGGTGGTATCCCCCACACCACCGGTGGAATGCTTGTCCACTTTGATCCCGGCAATGGCCGATAAATCCACTACATCACCCGAATCCCGCATGGCTACGGTTAAATCCGTGGTTTCGCGATCATCCATTTTAGAAAACCAGATGGCCATCAGAAAAGCGGCAGCCTGATAGTCCGGGATCTTTCCGGATACATATCCGTCAATAAAAAACCGGATTTCATCAGTTGATAGTGTTTGGCCGTTTCGTTTTTTTAAAATTATTTCGGGAAAGTGCATGGTATTCCTCGTGTGAGGTGGCTATATTTAGTAAAGAAGTCGGCGATAACTATATCAGAGAGCTTGGAAAAGATACAAGGAATTAGTTTTACAATTCGTTGAATTCCCTTGAACAACATGGGGAGAATTTGGTAGCAACCAATAAAGGTTTGAAGGCTGAAGGAAAAAAATGCCTGAAGGGCAAAGGCAACGAAACAGAGCACATTATAATTGTCGGGTTTGACCTTTTTAGACCTTAAGCCTAATTGCTAATGAGAATTGTGTCCCGGCAGTAGAAGAGAAACACTACCGCCCATTGAAATATAAATAAAAATTGTAGTGAAATTTATGGATGATAGAAAATACATGCAAATCGCTTTGGAAGGTGCCCGAAAGGCTCTGGAACAAGGCGAATTTCCAGTGGGCTGCATTGTGGTCTGCCAAGGTAAGGTGATCGCTGATGGTCGGCGAATCAACAGCCGGGGAGACGCTACCAACGAGACCGATCATGCTGAAATGAATGCATTGCGGTCGCTCACCTTACAACGGGCGGAATTGACGGCTCAAAAGGCGACTCTATACTGTACCATGGAACCTTGTCTGATGTGTTACGGTGCAATTTTATTGAGTGGCATCACCCGCATCGTCTGGGCGTTTGAGGATGCCATGGGCGGCGGTACGGCTTGTGATTTGTCCCGTTTAACGCCTTTGTACCGGGATGCTGAAATCGAAATCGTGCCAAATGTCATGCGCCGGAAAAGCCTGATATTGTTTCAGAATTTTTTTCAAAATCCGGTCAATGAGTACTGGAAAGGTAGTTTTTTAGCCGATTATACGCTGGATCAAAAATAACCAAAACCAACCTACAGGCAGGGAATATGACAGCCAAACCCATTGAAACGGAAACGAGCGGGCTGAAAGAGACTGTTTTACAGCTGCCCAAGAGTGATTTACATTTACATCTGGATGGTTCCTTACGTCTTCCCACCTTGATTGAGCTGGCCCGTGAAATGAAGTTTGATCTTCCCAGCCAAACGGTGGAAGGCCTTCAGGAAACCCTGTTCAAAGATAGCTACGCCAGCCTGGAAGAATATTTGACAACTTTTTATTATTCCTGTGCGGTTATGCAAACCCCGGAACAACTGGAACGGATTGCTTTTGAACTGGCGGAAGATTGTCAGGCAGAAGGGGTTCGTTATATCGAAGTACGCTACGCCCCCCAGTTGCATATCAATGCCAATATGGATGTTCGAGAAGTATTGCTATCCGTCAATAGGGGACTTTTAAAGGCCCAAACAGAATTTAATCATCGGCCGGAAGTGAAAACAGGCCAAGAGCCACCGTTTCATTACGGTATCATTGCCTGTGCCCTGCGCAATTTCGGTCCTTTTTCTCCTTATTTTAAAAAATTTATCGCTGTTCATGAATTTTCAAGCCTCAAATCCGCCGGGAAATTGGCCTCTTTGGAACTCGCCAAAAGCGCGGTCCATGTGCGCAATGAAACCGGTATCCCCATTGTGGGGTTTGATCTTGCCGGTGCAGAAGCCGGTTACCCGGCAGCCGACCATCGACGGGCCTTCCAATATGCCCATGAAGCCTTCTTGCACAAGAGCGTTCATGCGGGTGAGGCTTATGGCCCGGAATCGATTTTTCAGGCCATTACCGAATTGCATGCCGATCGCATCGGTCACGGCTATTTAATTTTTGATACATCCCGCATTGAAAGTGAACGCATCATTGATAAGGAAAAATATGTCCGCAATTTGTGCCGGTATGTGGCCGACCAACGCATCACCATTGAAGTTTGCTTAACGAGCAATATGCAAACCAATCCCGAACTTCATGATTTAACCAGGCATACTTTTGGGCGCATGCTGGCCGAGGGCCTCTCAACCACGTTTTGTACGGACAACCGCACCGTCAGCAAAACCAGTATGACCAAAGAAATTATGACGGCGCTGAATACGTTTCCCATTACTCCCCGGGAACTTCGCAATTGTGTGATCAATGGGTTCAAACGCAGTTTTTTTCCGGGGCCGTATGTAGACAAACGAAAATTTGTACGGCAGTGTATTGATTATTATGATCAGGTTGCGGCAACGCACGCGCAATTAACTTGATGGCTTCGTAAAAAGTTCAATATCTTCGTTGCGCTTCGCTTAAAAAGAGCTCAGTATACGCCTAGTACACCTCACCCTTTCTAACCTCGCGCGTCTTGACCTTGGATCTTTTTATGGAGCCATTAATATTTATTCGGAGGGGGCAAGCATGAAACAAAATAACGCATTACGGGCTTTGATTCGGGAGATCCCCAAAAATGATATCCATGTGCATCTGGATGGTTCGCTGCGTCTGGATACCCTGATCGAGATTGCGGGACGGGAAGGCATTGCGCTGCCGGGCAAAACGCCTGAAGAACTGACGCGGACGTTGTTCAAGGACAATTACGATAATCTTGAGGATTATTTGGAGTCTTTCAATATTTCCTGCAAGGTCATGCAAAATCCGGAAAACATTGAACGTATTGCGTATGAACTGGCCATCGACAATCAAGCCGAAGGGGTCTGCTATCTGGAGGTCCGATTCGCTCCGCAGTTGCATATGAATGCACAAATGAGCCTGAGAGGCGTTTTTACCGCGGTTAACAGCGGCCTTTTGCGGGCACAGAAGGAATATAACCGCACCGCGGCGGTGAAGGATGGAACAAAACCCCCATTTTACTACGGCATTATCGGGAGTGCGCTACGTCGTTTTGATTCCTGGTCCCCCTATTATAAAGAATTCCTGGCAGTTCATCAGCATTCCAAATCAGATCAAATTGTCGGTATGGCTTCCTTGGAATTGGCCAAGGCCATCGTTAAAATTCGAGATAAAACCGGCCTGCCCATTGTCGGTCTTGATTTGTCCGGTCCGGAGGCAGGAAATCGACCCCGGCACCACCGGCGGGCATTTCAGTATGTTCATGAGGCTTTTATGCATAAAACGGTTCATGCCGGGGAAGCTTATGGGCCGGAATCTATTTTTGAAGCCATCTCAGAACTGCATGCCGATCGCATTGGGGATGGTTTTTTTCTGTTTGATCCATCAAAAATTAGAGATCCGCGCATCACGGACCGCGAAAAATATATTCATGATCTCGTGCAGTACATCGCTAATAAAAGGATTACCATAGAAGTAAACCTCACCAGTTCTGTTATGACCGAACCGACCTTGACCGATGTAAAAGCGCATTCCTTCGGCAAAATGCTGGAACATAAGATTTCTACAGCCTTTTGCACCAACAGCCGAACCGCTTGTCAAACCACCATTACAGATGAAATTTTAACCGCCTGGGAACATTTTCCGCTGGACCGAAAGCTTTTACGGGATAGTATTATCTATGGTTTCAAACGCAGCTTTTTCCCGGGCAGTTATATGGAAAAAAGAGCGTTCGTGCGTCAATGCATTACAACCTATGAAAAACTGACGGAAAGCAATCCCTTACTGGACCGCTAAGGGAGAAAAAAAAAGCGTCTTGGCTTATCCAACCGCTTGATACCAGCTTTTTCAGCTTCCAGAAGTGCGTAGTTGAATTCTGCTGTTGTAACAGCACGATTGATTTCGGGCGTTTTCCCGGCCTGGAATAAAGGTCGATACTGGGGCATGATGTTGACATAGGTGTTTCGTGAAATCTGTTCGGCAATAAATTTCATAACCCGGGCGGTACCGGCTTGGTTGTGCGGTAGGACCAGGTGTCGTATCAAAAGTCCTTTTTCAGCGATGTTTTCGCGGTTGGTACAAAGATCTCCCACTTGGCGGTGCATTTCCATAAGAGCGTTACATGCAATTTTTCTGTAATTCTTTGCCTGACAAGTTTTTTCGGCTATCTTTTCTTCCCAGAATTTGAAATCCGGCATGTAAATATCAATCACATCGGCTAATAATTGTAAGGCGGAAATACGATCATACCCGCTGCTGTTATACACAAGGGGCAGAGTGAGACCGTTTTCAGCCGCAATCTTAACGGCCGTCAGAATTTGTGGGATTACATGGGAAGGGGTGACGAAATTAATATTATGGCAACCCATACCGGCCAGCTCGAGCATAATTCCGGCTAATTCATTGGGGATCAGGGCGCGGCCTTGACCATGATGGCTGATGTCGAAATTCTGACAAAATGAGCACAAGAGGTTGCAGTTGGAAAAGAATATTGTTCCAGAGCCATGTCGACCCACCAAGGGTGCTTCCTCGCCCATGTGGGCGTGATAGGAGGCAACAATGGCCATTTTTCCGGTGTTACAATGTCCGGTCTCACCTGCTTGGCGATTTACCCGGCATTTTCGCGGGCATAGTGCGCAATTTTCCATCATTTTAGTTGTGGCAAGGATGCGCCGGTCCAGTTCACCGGTTTCCAGAAGGTTCAGGTAACCCGGTATGAAGGCCATACGATTCTCCCTGGTCCTAAGCATTGGTGGTCTCGCAAAAAGTCGATTTTGTATGATTGAATGACAATCATCGATTCATCAAAATAGTTTTACAGAACCGACAGCATTGACAACCCTATATTTGGACATTACCTCTTTTCTAAACGAAATACCATGGGAGGGAATCATGAGTGAGACCAGACCATTTTTATATCGATGTACATCCTGCGGCACCAAGAACAAGATCCCGGGGGATAAACTTTCTGCTGCCCCCAATTGCGGTCGCTGCCAAACCACACTGGATACCGGCGAATTATTCCTGGCCCAACCCATTAACGTTAATGCACGTGATTTTGACGAAAAAATCATAAAATCACCTATACCGGTATTGCTGGATTGCTGGGCTGAGTGGTGCAGCGCCTGCCACTCGTTTTCGCCGGTGGTTCAGGAATTGGGCCGGATCATGGCACAGCGGGTGCGGGTGGCTAAAATAAATGTCGATCAGAATCCCGAAATCAGCGGAAAATATAATATTATGAGCCTGCCAACCTGTTTGGTTTTTGATGGGGGAGAAGTGCGGGAGCGGTTTGTGGGGGCGATTGATAAGAATGAGGCGCTTCTTAAGATGGCCAAATACACTTGAGTGCCTGTCTACGGATGGCCAATTTTTAAAGGATATGTAAACAGGGGAAGGGACGGTAATAAAGTTTGGAACGGATTGCATCCATTATTATTGAAGAGCTAAACGGGAATCTATTGTTGGATGAGACAGTAATAGCATTTGCCGAATCGTCATTGGGACTGGGGTCGGAAAAGGAAATTGAGTGTGCGCTTGCAGACGGAGAGGATGAGGTTTTATCGCTTCTGGTGCCGATGATATTGAGCCCTTCCGAAAATCTCCGAATGAAACTGGAACCGCATCTGGATAAGGTGCAAATGGCAGAGGGTGATTTGGCGAATTTGATTCTGTTGCTTTTGAAAGTACCTTCCGGGTTCCCGCTGTATGCTAGTGGAGACACTGAAATTGGGCATTTATTTTTTTCAGATGAAAATGCTGACCGATTTATCAGTCAACTGCATTTGGATTATTGCTTGCCGAAGGCGATATCGGAACAAGTGACCGCTTTTTTCACAGAGCCCATGGAAAACAGCCGTGTGCGCCTTTTGTTCCGGGATGCTGCGGTGACATTTAATCCAGACCGCATTTCATTTTCCAATAAGGTGCTGGAAAGGCTGCATGGGCATTTGGATTTTTGGCAGGTACTGGAATTCGCGTTGCTATTTTTAGCGGAAATTGACATAGAAACCGACATCTTTGAGGCATTGTGCAGAAAGCAAGGGCAGCTTACCAAGCATACTGAAAGGCACCGTCGTTTTGAAAAGCGATTGGCTGATGGAACCAATATAGAAACGCTGATGGCTATGGGAGAGCGCCCACCGGCCGGAAATCCAATGCAAATGGAAGCCGATATGAAGCTTATCGACCTATTGGCTTATTCGGTATTCGGTCAGAGTGTCCAAAAAGATTTTATACGTCCGGTTACCCAAATTGCGGTGCCGAAATCACAACTCGGCATTCAGAAAATGATGCCGTTGAAGGATTTTAAATGAAAAGGAAAATGATGTTGAAAAGTCGTGCCCTTTGGCTGGCGGGTTTACTTATTTTTATGTATTGGGCGCCGATAAACGCCCAGGAGAATACTGCAGCAGCAGGTTTTTTGGGTGCGGACATGACCCTTGAGGAAATCATTACGGCTGTTGAAAAAAGATACGAGCATGCCGGGTTTTCCGCGTTGTTTTTTCAAGAATCCACCTTAAAGGCCATGGAAATAACGGATTCGGCCCAAGGGCGGCTTTGGATCAAACGGCCGGGGAAAATGCGGTGGGATTATGAAACTCCTGAGCCGCAGCGGATGATTACGGATGGAATCCAGATCTGGATTCATCGCCCCGGTGATAATCAGGTGATGGTGGGCAAAGCGCCTGATTTTTTCGGTGCAGGAAAGGGTGGTGCTTTTTTAACGGATATTCGTACAGCGCGGCATAATTTTACAATTTCAAAAGAGGACGCAAATCTGCCGGAAAGTCTCAAATTGAAATTGGTTCCCAAGAAAAAAAACCAGGATGTGGAGTATATCAATATCCTGGTGGACCGTGAAAATTTTGAAGTCACCCAGATCCTGACCTACAATATTTATGGGGATGAAACCAAAATTCGACTCACTGAAATCCGATTTGTGGATGAAATGGATGATGGCCTGTTCCGGTTTGAAACGCCGGAGGGGACGGATGTTTTGACCTTGGAGGGACAATCATAATGAAAGATAAAATTCGGGCATTGGCCAAAGAAAAAAACGCGATCATTCTCGCCCACAATTACCAACCGGGAGAGATTCAGGAAATTGCTGATCTTTGCGGAGACTCACTGGAGCTTTCCATCCGAGCAGCAGAAACAGAGGCGGAGGTCATTGTTTTCTGCGGGGTTCATTTCATGGCGGAAACCGCCTCTATTTTATCCCCGGACAAAAAAGTATTGCTTCCCAATTTGGACGCCGGTTGCCCCATGGCCGATATGGTCACCCCTGGTGCACTTCAATTGAAAATGGCGGAATTGGGGAACCCACCGGTGGTCACCTATGTGAATTCATCTGCTGCCGTCAAAGCCCTTACGACCATCTGTTGCACATCCGCCAATGTCGTTGATGTGGTCAACAGCATGGATGAAGATGAATTATTAATGGTTCCGGATAAGAATCTGGCCCAGTGGGCGGCCCGGCATACAAAGAAAAAATTGCATTTGTGGGAAGGCTACTGCCATGTTCACGATCGGTTGAAAGCCCCTGAACTTTCCGCAACCAAGGCCAAATATCCGGATGCACTTGTATTGGCCCACCCCGAGTGCCGTCCAGAGGTCCTGGATTTGGCTGATCACGTGGTTTCAACTTCCGGCATGCTGCGATTTGCCGTTGAAAGTGATCATACTGAATTTATCGTGGGAACGGAAAAAGGACTTTTATATGGATTGCAAAAACAGAATCCGGAAAAGCTTTTTCATCCGGCCGCACCTCATATGACCTGCCCCAACATGAAGAAAATAACAGTGCACGATGTGCTGGACTGCCTTACCGATCTTTCGAATGAAGTC
Organism: Desulfobacterales bacterium HSG17; assembly: GCA_030377945.1. Next base: position 36,404 of record JAUCGD010000014.1, read on the forward strand.
AAAGTTCCGGAGGATATCCGCTTGCCGGCTTTGAAGGCGGTGGAGGGGATGATCGCCATCAAGTAAATCTTAAATACTGTTTGACCAAAATTCCGCCAAATCAATAAATCAATGGGCCGGATTCCTGGCCCAGCCACTGTATTGCTGTTCCCCGGCTTCGAAAAATTTCCATGTTAAACTGGGTTTCCCTGGCGATAAAACGGCCCATATTTATGGTTTCAAATGATGTCGAGTGAGAAGAAATGAGGACAGCCATTTGAGTGCCTTCCGGGAAAAAAATCTTATGAGAACTTACAAATTTAATGATTTGTTCGCAATCCTCTGGGAAGGCAGCATTTTGATAGTCTATGAGCAGGTGAGAGAAGGAATATTCTAAAAGTACTTGAAGGGCCTCCTCCCGTGACTGATAAATTTCATCGCCGGTGACAGTGCCGCTAAAATTAATTTCGACGAATTTCAAATCCTGGTATCTTTTAATATTATAGGCCATAATTTAATTTTAATAGAGTAGAACAGTGGGACCAAATTCTAACCATTTCAATGCTGTTTCACGGCTCATGAAAAGATCCATGCTGAACTTGGTTTCTTTGGCGATAAAGCGTATTAGGCTCACTGCCTCAAGGGTTATGGTCTGCGGTGATACAACCACTGCGACTTTAGTGCCTTCAGGGAAAACCGTTTTGTGAGTGCTTATAAATTTAATCATTCGCTCCTTGTCATCCGGTAAAATGGCATCGAACTGGTTGATGAGCAGATTAAAAATAGATTCTTCGTTGCATATGGGAAGTACATCCTCCCTGGATTGGTAAATCTCATCGCAAGTCATGGTTCCTTTGCAAATGATCTCAATAAACTGATAATCGGTATCAATATCAATATGATAGGGCATCGCAGGTGTCGCTTAATTTGATTGAAATGATAGCTATAATCCCTTTTTATTAAAATAATCAGGAGTATACACCAA
>JAUCGD010000910.1 GCA_030377945.1 Desulfobacterales bacterium HSG17
TATCCTGGGTATCCTAAAATAATCCTGAATATCCTGATTCAATTTAGTCTTGTAAAAGAAATCAGTAAAAGATAAAAACCAACATCTTTACATAAAACTTTATCTGGATAAGGAGAATCCAATGGAAAACAAAAAGTTCAAAGCAATGCTGGTTGAAGAAATCGAAAAAAAGAAGTTTGCCCGTAACATAACCCAGAGAAGTATAAGTGACCTGCCCCAAGGAGATGTTCTGGTTAAAGTGCAGTATTCTTCTTTAAATTATAAGGATGCTCTTTCAGCTTCAGGAAACAAAGGCGTAACTCGAAAATTTCCCCATACACCCGGAATTGATGCAGCCGGTATTGTTGAACACAGCCTCAGCAATGAATTCAAGGCAGGTGATGAAGTTATTGTTACAAGCTATGATCTGGGCATGAATACTTCAGGAGGTTTTGGACAATATATCAGGGTTCCGGCTGCCTGGGTTGTAAGGCTGCCTGAAAATCTCAGTTTAAAAGAAAGCATGATTTTTGGTACTGCCGGATTTACAGCAGGCATGTCTGTCTGGTATCTCAGCCAGGTTGTAAAACCGGACAAAGGCGAGATTCTTGTTACAGGAGCAACAGGCGGAGTTGGCAGTATGGCTGTTGCCATTCTTTCAAAATGCGGATATTCGGTCACTGCTGTAACCGGTAAAACATCTGAAAAACAATTTCTTATTGATCTTGGAGCTAAAGCTGTTATTGACCGGGATGAAGCCACAGATACAAGCGGCAGACCTCTTCTTAAAAACCTGTGGGCAGGAACAGTTGATACTGTGGGTGGTGATATTCTGGCAACTGCGGTTAAGTCAACAGACCAGCACGGAGTTGTAACATGCTGCGGCAATGTGGCTTCCCCTGATCTTCCTTTAAATGTATTTCCTTTTATTTTAAGAGGAGTTTCTCTTATTGGGATAGACTCTCAAAACTGCCCAATGGACACCCGTATTCAAATATGGGAAAAACTGGCCAAAGACTGGAAGATTTCAGATATGGATTCCATATCCAAAATTATTTCCCTTGATGAACTTGATGAAAACATTGAGCTGATTTTAAAAGGAAAACAAAAGGGCCGGGTTGTTGTTGACC
>JAUCGD010000911.1 GCA_030377945.1 Desulfobacterales bacterium HSG17
ATTCTTAGATGGCATTTTTCTTATCCTTATTAATTAATGGTTAAGTTTTTCAAAAAGGAAACCTGAACAGTATAATCCTATTGTGCATATTCCCCAATTTTGCCATTTTTCAAAAACTTCTCTATTTCATTATTGCTTACTTGAACTTTAAGAACATTATCCAGAGCTGTTCTATGCTGCTTCGGGGTTCCGGCCTTATTTGCATATTCTGTTGCTTCAGGTGATAATCCGCGAATACTTCGGGACGTATCTGCTGAGTCAGCACTTATATCACTGCCTCCAAGGCTGCTTAAAAGTCCGGCTGCTGAATTGTTCTTATTTCCCTTTGATGATGCAGGAGGAACATCTGACACCTTTCCCCGGTAAATCCAACCTTTCTGACCTGATTTTGAAGAAACTTCATACCAGCGTCCTTCAGAAGCCAATACAGATAATTTAGTTCCTAAAGCAAGTTCTGTCACAGTCTGGGAAGAAGCGCTTTTATCTGCCTTAAGTTTAGCCCCTGATGCTGTCACCCAGAGTTTGCTCTGGGCATTTGCTATGCCTTGGCCGTGATTAATCTGAAGCAAGAATACACAGAAAACTGCAATCAATAATGATGCCATACGATTCATTGTATTACCTCCTGTTCCTGAGCCTGATTTAATTATGCAATTAATTTACATTAAAAGCTGACATATTATATTATTAGATTATTATGATTTTGGTTTCAAGGTTTTTCTAATATGGAGGAACCATGATTAAAGAATTTGCGAATTAATCATATAAGGCTAATCATCATACCCGGACACCGGTTTTCTCAAGTGCTTTTTTAAGCTTTTGCGCCGCTTTTGTTCCATTCTTCTCTGTTTTGCTGCCCGGCTTAGTTTTGTTCTGGGTTTGGGTCTGATTTTTGGTTTTTCTGCTGCTTTTTGAATAAGGGCAATTAAACGCTGTAAAGCATCCCGCCGGTTTTGCTCCTGGGTGCGGAACTGCCGGGCATCAAGAATCAATATCCCCTGGTTGGTTATACGATTTCCTGCTATGGTAAACAGGCGTTTCCGCACATCATCAGGCAGTGACTGGCTGTTATTAACATCAAAGCGCAGTTGAACAGCTGTGGCAACCT
>JAUCGD010000912.1 GCA_030377945.1 Desulfobacterales bacterium HSG17
TTTTACAGGATTGTTTCATTAAAATTCTCCTTTTAATTTATTGCAAGTAAATCCATAAGGTTTTTTCTTGCCTTATAAAGCCTTGAACTGACAGTGCCGGTTTTAATGTTGAGGGTGTTTGCAATCTCACTGTATGAGAGTCCTTCAAGGCTGTTTAATACAAAAACAACCCTTAGTTTTTCAGGCAGGCTTTGAATCGCTTTCATAAGATTTTCTCCCAACTGTTTTTCCTGGTACAGCATTTCAGGATCTCTGTTTTTTAATGTATCTTTTAACAGGTTTTTATCATTCAAATGATTTTTACCTTCTCCTGCTTCAAAAGAGTCATGACTCCATTTGAATCGCCTTTTCCATTTTCTTTTCCAGTTCAGGCATTGATTGACAGTGATTTTTCTTAGCCAGGTGGCAAGCTTTGCATCCTGTCTGAAAGTTTTAATTTTTCTAAATACAATGACAAACACATCCTGTACAATCTCCTGGCTTTCGCCTGTGTCAAAAGTGATTCCATAGGCGATTTTCATCAGTCTTTCCTGGTATCTGTCCACAAGAATATTAAAAGCCCACTGCTGCCCTTTTTGCAGCCTTTTAACAAGATCCTGCTCATTTTTGATACTGTTGTTATCAGCTATTCCAGTATTATCCACAATAAATCTACATAATAGTTAATGCCAAACCCAGACCTTATCATGCTGCCAGCTTCCTTGAGTTACAATAAATTTTTCATACCGGCCGTCAATCCAGTCCCCTCTGCGATTATAATGACCTGGATTCCATTTTGTTTTAGAAACTGGTTCTATCCAGGTTTTTTCAATCTCCCAATGTCCACGGGATCTGTGATGGCGATACTTTTTGTGATGCTTGTCCTTATGCCTTGGCCGATATCCGACATACTTATAAGTATTATGCCTTGGTGGGCTGTAGTTTGAGTAACTTTGCGCATATTGGGGCTTTGAATCCCTGTTTATTCCGTGGACTATAGCAGCTCCCAGGATAGCAACTCCTGTACCAAGCATGAACCCTTCCATGGTTTTTCTATCAGCATGTGCAGAGACTGTGGAAAAACAGACCAATATCAGAACTGCTGTTGTAATTGAGATTATTTTTTG
>JAUCGD010000122.1 GCA_030377945.1 Desulfobacterales bacterium HSG17
TAAAACAATAAAAAATAATTAGAGATTTAATGCTGTCCAAACTCCAATTCATTCCGAGTCAACGGGCTTTTTATTTCATTTGCTGATTTTTTTCAATCCCATCCTATATTTCTAATTTTCTATTGCCATATATATTTAGGGAAATGTGGTTTGCCACTATCTTCATTTGCCGAATTCCTTTCATAACACGCTTATATACATAACCATAAATCATGCAAAATCCTAAGCCATTCGACATATCGCTAAATTTTGTGACCAATGCAAAGTCCACAATGTATGCACACACCTGTGCCCTATCTAATTTTCATTTTTTTTTGAGATAGCCCGAACTTTTTTAGAGAGGATAAATGAGGTAAAAATAACGTCACTGAAAAAATGAAAGGAATAAATTCCATCATTTCAACAAAAAGTAGTAATGGCGGATGAAACGACTTCCACAATACTTTTGACTTGGATTCCGAGATCATAATGCTTTCCGATATCCCGGATTTGGGTTTTGCAGTTAAAGCAACCGGTGATGACGGTTTTAGCGTCGGTTTTCCGGATTTGCTCGGCCTTGGCGGCACCGCTTGTTTTTCTGACTTTGCCGAAACTGGCTGTGGAGGCCAGACCACCACCGCCACCACAGCAAAAATTGTGAACCCCATGGGGCTGCATTTCGATGAAATGATCGGACAAGGCCGCAATCACCCGTCTGGGCTCTTCAATGACGCCCCCCCGCCTGGCAATGTTGCAGGGATCATGGTAGGTTACAGGTCCTTCAAGCACATCTTTGTTTAGTTTCAAGCGGCCGTCCTGAATATATTGGTCGATCAATTCAACCAGTGTATAAATGGGAAAATCAAAACGATGACCCATCATTCGTTCCGTCTCCCAGCGCAGCATGCGATAGCCATGCCCGCAAGGGGCCAGAGCAATGCTTTTGGCATTAATCGATTCCCGGGCCTTTAGATTCTTTTTGGCCGCCAAAAGGGCGGCTGGTTTATTGCCCTGGTAGAGGGCATAATTGACGGTGTCAAACCCATCACTGGAAAAAGTATAACTTTCTCCAGCAGCCTCAAGAATTTTGATCTCATCCATCAATAGAAATGTCAGGTCACGGATGGTCAAGGGGTGCGGGATATACAAAACATTACAATTTTTTTGATCAATTGGAATCGTAAATCCCTCCCCCATGTCATCTTCCATTTCCTCAGCTACCCACTCCATGGTTTCCACAAAATCTTCTTGGGTCAATCCCAGGTAATTGCCGGTTTCCAGCGTCTGGCGAACAGGTTCCACCAAGCCGTCCGGAACCTTATCCAGCCCAAACAACAGGGTGCGGGCCACGGCCATAATATCACCAGTATTGATACCCATAGGGCAAACCAAGGCGCATTTGGCGCAAAGGGTACAGTTCTGGAATGCCGCCTCGAACAAATCATCAAAAATAGAATCTCCTGCCGTTGGTTTTGCGCTCAGCATGGGAATTCGTGACTTGATGGGATGAAAATATTTGGCAACAACCCTGGCCAAGATTTTATTGCGATTGGTTGGAATCAGGTTAGGCTGTGGTTCCGAACAATAATAATGACAGGCTTCGGCGCATAATCCGCAATTCACGCAGGTGTTCAACATGGCCTGAAATTTCCGACTGGCGGCTTTTTTGTAAATTTTTGCTAATGGTTCCAAAGTGTTCCCCATTCTGACAAAGGATTGTTCCCAACTACATAAATCAGGGTTGATGGCATTCACCGCAAGTAGTGAAGCCGGATGGCATTTCCCGGCGTTTTATGCGAGAACGGTGACAACTGGTGCAACTTTGATGAAAGGCTTCCCGTAATGCCGGTGTGTCATCGTCTTCATCAGCACTGTGGCAATTAGTGCACCCTTGTTCCTCACCTTCCATGTAGACCAGTTCATCGGTGGAAGAATCAAGATCATGGTGGCAGGCACCACATCCCTGTTTTTCTAAAGATACTACATGAAGGTGGTGAGGAAAGGAAACCGGTGGACGGGTCTGGGGCGAAAATACCTCACCATGGGAAAGTTCCATCCATTCGTCCTGGGACCACCCACTTGTAGCTATCCCAGTGAAACAAATAAACCCGGCCAACAGCACCGCGAGCAACAACCATTGACGGCTTTTGCGGTTATACATCCGGGCTTCACTCATTGACATTGGCCTCAATCGCGCTTCATTGATAATTCTATTTGAATTGCCTTTATTGTAATGGATGGGAATTATTTTCATTATTAATCATCTTTAATAAAAAGGCGGATCGACAGAATACGTTTACCAGTCCCCAGATCCGAGAACACGTCCGTATTCTCCACCCAGATACGACCTGGAAAAACCGAAAAACAGCATATGAGAGAGTTTTGAAAAAGGGATACTGATCAACAGGATCTCACCGCAAAGAATATGCAGAACCAGCATCTGACGGTAGGGACCGATATGATGGCTGGCCAATACCCCTGATAAAAAAACAAAAAAAACCAGTAAAACAATTAAATAATCCGATAATTGACTCACGTCCCGAACCTGGCGAACCAACAGCCGTCGGGCCAAAAAAAAGACTGCGGCAACCAGCACACAAACCGTCATGGTGTCCGCCAGAATGGGGGGCAATCCCCACCAGACGATCCCAAAGGATTCAGACCACAAAACAATATGCGCAACCAAAAATAGTGGGAGGATCAATATACAAAGGTGAAAACAAAAAGTGATCTGTGAAAACAGCGGTTTTTGGCGCATGGTTCTCGTCACTAACGGAAAACTGCCAAAAACCATGGATTTTAAACCATTTGGAATACTTTTTTCAGGATATAATAGGGGGCTATGACGATACGACAGAATCATTATGCCATATTTATAACATATGCCTGCCGCACACAAAAAAAAGCTTAGTCCCGCCAAGGGCCCACGTACTAATTCATAGGCATCCATAGAAAACTCTTTTCATGGAGTATCATGATAACGATCCCGGAAACCAACCTCTATTGATAACACTACTAAAGGCGAGTCATACCCATCTATGCTGAAACATTCAGCAGGCCCTTGATCTTTTCCAGCAACAGATCCTTATCCACTGGTTTTTCAATGAATATGTCAGGCGAAAAATACTCCTGATCTGAAGATTCATCGTATTTTACGCCCAATTCATCCCCCATACCGGAAATACCGATAATGGGCAGTTTTTTAAAATCTTTATTCGATCTGACTTGGCGGCAGACTTCAAACCCGGAGAATGTGGATTCCATCATGATATCTAGCAGCACCAGATCCGGATCTACCTCCTTAATTTTTTCCCATCCGACTTTACCGTCTTCAGCCTCAAACACGATAAAGCCATTACGTTCCAGATACACGCCCATTGTAAACCGATAATCTGACTGGTCATCAATAATCAGGATTTTCTTTTGTGCCATACTCACCTCCGAGAGTTAAAATTTTACTCCTTTTCCAATCATAGACCTAAACCATAATAGATACGTTTGAAGAAGATAGAATAGATGTCATCTATCACAATATTTCAAAAGTTAGGACCTAATTCCCTTTATGAAGTAATTTCCAATACAACCCGGAATAGACTACCCACACCCGGTTTGGACAAAACATCAATCTTACCGTCATGTTGTTTAACAATTCGGTCCACCACCACTAAACCTAAACCCGTACCTTTGTTTCCCTTGGTACTGTAAAACTTCTTAAAAAGGCTATCCATGACAGTGAAGTCCATTCCCCGACCATTATCTTCGACTTCAAACATATATTGATCCACACCGTAAAAACCGGATCTCACGGTCACGGTGGGGGTTTTATCACTGGTACTTTTGAAAAATGCCTCCAAAGCATTCCACACGAGATTCCCTAGCATTCGTGAAATACTGATTTTATCCATCTTCACCCGGGGCATTTGAGGGTAAACCTCATGAATCAGCTGAATCCCCATTAAATCGGCTCTCTCTCTATACAGTTTGACGATTTCCCGTACAATTTGTCCCGGGTTAGAATGAGTATATTCCGGCTCGCGTTTTTTGGATGAAAACAGGATATTCTGGGTGATCCGGGATATTTCAAAAATATTCTTTTTAACAATTTTCCAGCCTTTTCCAGCCAAAGACATATCTTTGTCCTTCAAGCCCTCATCCACCACATAAGCACCACCCTGCAGGCCTTCGAGAATATTTTTGATATCATGGGAAAGAAAGGCCACAGATTGGCCTAGAAGAATCAGCTCCTGGTGCATATTTTTAATCTGATTGACACTAAAAGCGATTTTAATGACCGCCATGGCATCGCCCATGATACCCAAAACAGGTGTCGTCAGCATAATGATCTGATTCTCCTGACCACTCGGCATGATCAGAGTACCTTCGCCCATATGTACTTGTTTATCCATAAATGTCTGTTCGACCAGACAGGCGTCACATTTTTCCGGTAACCCTTTTAAAATCGAAAAACACATGGTGTTAGTCACATCACCAAAATCATCGCCAAGGGATTTATTGGCATAAATGATTTTGAACTGCCGATCCACCAAAAGCACATAACAGGGCAATGCGTCTAGGACGGACTTAAAGCCTAATTCCAACATGGCGTTTTCATTATTGATCATGACACCGCACCCGTTTTGCAAAATTTGGCATCCTAAAATCTCATACTTTCGAGGTCCCAATAGTAACAACCTGGCAGGGCGCATATTTGGAAACGTTGGCGGCTGTTTTTAAGATACGGCCTTTGGTCCCCCCCGTCTGGCCGACCACACCCAGTACGATAATCCAGATATCATTCTCCCGGGCGTAGTTGAGGATCTCTACATCCGGTGAACCAAAACGAATGGCAAATACATAATTCTCAACCTTTTTAAGATGCGGTTCATAATTTAAACGTAGACTGGCCAAGGCCTGTTCGACAATTTTTTCCCTTTTGGTATCATCGTTCCAGGATTCAAAATCAGGCAGGTTAAAATCAATCATCGGCCCGGAATAGTGTTTTAAAGATTTAATGATATAAAGGATACGCAGCTCCGCCTTATGCTTTAAGCAAAAATCAACCGCGTGTTGAAATGCAAAATTTGCATCTTCGGAAAAATCGCTGCAAAATAGTATTCGCTTATATTTTGGTTGACGCCCCATTCTGATTCCAGTTGGTTGTTTCTCTTTTCATTATGTAATTCCTAACTCAGCAGAGCTGGATAAAAACTTTTTTTGTAGGTTTAAAAAACAAAGCCATGAATAAATCCTACTCTGTCACTATACTTTAAAAATTGACCAATCCCATGATTGATGTCAAGAATTGATTCACATCTTTCTGTTGTTCTCCATTCGCTTTGAGAACCAGTGCTTCCAAATGACGAGTGGACGTCTCTGGGAACTGTCCCGCTACCACTAAATGGTTTGAAAAATCGGCCGTCGTACATGGTCATCCCTGTTTTGGCTTGGACATTTTATTTTGGATTCGTTTTGGCAAGCGTTCATGGAAATGTCCGGTCAGAAATTGTTTCATTTCTTTTATAACTGTCTTCCTGCCATCGATTAAACACAATTGATTCGGTGCTGCTGCGTTCATGCAAAGTTCGTCCATTTCAGACATTTTCTGATCCAACAATTGATACAAGTCCAACAGATAAATGTATGACATGATAAAACCTTTTTTATACCTCTCATATACAATTTCCGATATGATCAGAAATACGTCTGGGTATTTAGATCAATCTTCTGGTTCAAATGCTGCCTGAATTCCTGCCATTCCATCAATCGTCCCTTTTGAAAATGAATTTCGCAGTCATCCTGAGCGCTTTCCGCAAGCGCCAATTTATCCCGTGTAATATCCATCTGTTCAGAAATAAATTGTTGGACTTTTACGGAGAATTCGTGGGCCATCTTTTCCTCTTTTTTCACATGAGCTCATGAGTTAAGCAGGTTTTTAATTTTGGTCAAGGTCTCTTCATCGGCATTGTCCAGAAGATTTTTGATTTGATCTTTTTCATTACCGGCATAACTTGCTGTTTCGGAAGATGGTTCACACTCTAGGATATCACAGATCACCTTAATCAGGTTGGGTGGCGAAATCGGCTTTTCCATAGTAATTTTAGGCCGCAACCCCGATGTCATGGCATGAAAGCCTTTTATATCTTCTTCACCCAATTCATCATGGGCATGGGCCGTGATCACGATGATGGGTAATTTGGCCCATTTTTCGGTTTTCCGCAGCTTGCGGATCACCTTGACACCGGACATCCCGGGCATCACCATATCCAAGGTCATCAAATCCGGTTCAAAATCGTCAATTTTAGCAAGAGCGTCCTTACCATCCTTGGCGGTTTCAATTTGAAACCCATTATCTTCCAGGCAGGCGGAAAGAAAATTGCGGATATCGGGCTCGTCATCCACGACCAGGACTTTTTTTTCATTGGATAGGTTCATTTTCCTTTTCTCCTTTTATGGCTTTTTAATATCCCTTCTATCTTCTTCAATAAATCAAGTATATTTACGGGCTTTTCCAAAATACCATCCGGTTGAATTTCCTGGTGTGCCGTGCGCTTAAAAAAAAGCGCCACATCATCCGTTGCCGTGATAATCAAGATAGGAATCCCTGCCAGGTGTGTACTTTCCTTAAATTGCGAAAAAGTCTTCAACCCGGTCTGATCCGGCATGGAAACATCCAGGGTAATCAAATCCGGGGATTTTTCGTGGGCCATAGAAAAACCCTCGATACCGGATTCAGCCGTTAGACAATCATATCCGTTATCTTCCAGTAAAGCAGCGTAATAGGCCAATACATCGACTTCATCATCAATGATCAAAATTTTGTATTTGCGCTGCATGTGATTCTGATTCACCTTTTTTTCAAAGCTTAAATGATAGCCCCATCATTTTTTTCCTCTGACAGTTTAGGCAACCGGGCTTTTCGCAAAGTGATTCGAAATACAGATCCTTCTCCCGGACTAGTGTTCAAGTCGATCCGACCGCCATGCTCGTGGACAATTTTTTTGGTCATCAACAACCCCAGACCAGAGCCTCCCAAGCCTTTCGTAGTAAAAAAAGTAGTAAATACTTTTTGCTTCACCTCATAATCCATACCGCAACCATTATCAGCCACTTCGTAAATGATCGCCCCGTGTTCTTCTATAGTGCGAACCACGACTTGAGGAGAACGGCCTTGATCGCTAAATTTGCAGGCATCAATAGCATTACCTACCAAATTGGTCAGGCACTCGTGCATGCTTTCATAATCAATGGGGGCGGGTTGAATATTTTCGCTATTTTCACTGACAAGGTCGATACCCAATTCCGCTGCTTTGACGGCATAAAGTTCCACGACTTCATCTGCAATGCATTCCGGTTGGTTCATGGCAGCCTGAATTGTTCTGCCTTTGGAGAAACCTAAAAATGCTTTTACAAACTGAGAAATGCGCTCGATATTGCGTGTCAGCATATGGATGCCTTTTTGGATCCGTGTGATATCGCTTTTCCCTAAACCAGAATTGAGTAAATACATCCCCCCTTCCAGGGCCGTGATCAGATTTTTAACACCATGGGCCAAGCCTGCTACGGTCTGGCCGACAGCCGCCAGTCGTTCGGCCTCCAGCTTGTCATTTTCTAGACGTTTGATTTCCCGTAAATCCTGGATGGAAAATGCCATTCCCATGTAATTATTGTTAAATAAAAGCTGGTTACCAATCAGCCGCACGGGGAATTGTTCTCCGGCGATGGTTTTTACTTTCACCTCAGGAAGATAAACATGGCTGTGCTGACTGGATACTTTGGCTAAAAAGCCCTTGGGTAACATAAGATCCAATTCTTCCCTAGTTAGATTCTGATCCTTTTTAATCTCAAACAAGTCCCGGGCAGCTGGATTAAAAATCGTCCCCCGCCCTTTTTCATTAACCGCAAAAATCCCATCTTTGGATGTTGAAATGATGGTTTCCAGAAAAGAGTTCGCAAATTTTAATCCATCTTCCAGGTTCAGAGTCTTGGTAACATCCACTGCCATTTCCATGACCACGTCAAATGTACCGTCCGTCTTTTGTAATGGAACGGTGATAACATGGGTGTGCATGGTGCGACCGCCATGGGCCTTCCATACATGATGACCATTATGAAGCTGTCCATCTTCAAACGTTTGCTGGGCCGTGCATTCCACACACCGGTCCTCAAGCCCTTTTAAAGCCCGAAAACAATTTTTCCCCACTAAAGGGCCGAAAACATTTTTCAGGGTTTGATTGGATTTAATAATCTTAAAATCACGATCTATTAAAAGGATGCTGCAAGGCACTTGATCGAACAAAAATTGATATTCATCCTCCAATTGATCGATTCTTGAAATATCCGTACATATTTCAAGAATATGGGAAATAACCCCATCCTGATCACGAATGGGTGTGGTGTGTTGAAGATAGCGGATGGGATTATCATCTTTGTCATATCCTTCCTCCTCACCGACCCGGGCGCGTTCGTCGGAAAAAGTTTTTTTTACCCCGCAATAATCACAGACGCAGTCCCGATTTTTATAGACCTGATAACATTTGCGGGTCTGCCACTCTCCAAATTTCTTTGTGAACGCAGCATTGGCATAAGCGATATTTAAATCACTATCCAAAACCGCCACACAAATAGGCATCAGATTGAACAATTCAGCATTGAATCCATGAATAGCCGGTTTCGTTTTTATGGCGTGATTTGATAGGCTCATGCTTCTTCTTTTAATGGCTCGTGACACATCCAAGCGATCTTAATTCGCGCAAGCGATTATTCGCAAATCCATATTTTCAAACGGTTGACAGACATTCCAAAAAAATAATCCACTGATTTAACTTGACAACTCGAGTTGAAACTTTTTATGTCATACTAAAATATTATAGAATAAACCAGTCTAAAATGAAATATGAAATTAAAAACTCAAACAA
>JAUCGD010000913.1 GCA_030377945.1 Desulfobacterales bacterium HSG17
GCTTTGGCCCAAGATACAAACTTCAAGGTAGTGATAAGCAATATTTAAGGCTTAATTCCAACTCTTATTTATCTCTTTCAAATCATCCTGAATTGATGCAGGCTGCTGATGATGCTACCCATAAATTTGGTGTGGGCCCAGGCGCTGTAAGATTTATTGATGGTACCTTTATCCACCATGTGAATCTTGAAAAAAGAGTTGCACAATTTGTTAATAAACCTGGAGCAAAGATTTTTAATTCTGCATATACATCCAATTGCGGTTTGGCCCTTGCAATTTCCAACAAGAAAACCCATTGGATTGGAGACCAGCTCAATCATAACAGTATTATTCGGGCCATGCGGTTCTGTAATATTCCAAGGGAGAATAAAGGGATATATAAGCATAATGATATGGAGGATCTCAAACGATGTCTTGAAGAAGTCAACCCAGATATAGAAAGGGTTATAGTTATTTTTGACGGGATATTCAGTATGCGTGGAGATTATGCCCCCATAGATAAAATTAATGCCATGTGTAAACAATATGATTCAATGTTCAAGGATGGGGTTATTACAATTGTGGATGATTCCCACGGTATAGGTGCCTATGGTGATACAGGGCGCGGAACACCTGATTTTTGCAATGCTCTGCCTGATATTATTGTGGGAACATTTGGAAAAGCATTTGGAGTTAATGGCGGGTTTGTTGCGGCAAGTAAAACAATTATTGAATCTGTGCGGCAAATGGCAGATACTTATATTTATACCAACCCTTTAAGTGTTGCTGATTGTGCAGCAGCCAAAAAAGCTCTTGATATCTGTGACAATGTCCAGGGGCTTGAACTGCTCAAAAATCTTAAACTACGAACTGCACAGTTTCGACAGGGGCTTGAACTGCTTGGGCTGGAGTCTATTCCAGGTCCCCATCCAGTTGTCCCCTTGATGGTGAGAGATACTCAAAAAACCCATGAACTTGTAAGATATTTATTTGAAAATGGTGTCCTTGTGGTGGGTCTGACTTTTCCTGTTGTCCCCAAAGGAGATGAAACCATAAGATTTCAAATCAATGCCTGTCATACTGAGGCAGACATTGCTCATGTTATCGACCTGTTAAAACAATT
>JAUCGD010000123.1 GCA_030377945.1 Desulfobacterales bacterium HSG17
GATACCAGATATTGTTGAAAAAGTTAAACATAATTTGCAAAATTATTGGCATAAAATATGGCTATGCAAATTTTATTCCGTTCTTTGTTGGATATTTATATATGAAATTTGGGATAATGACAGCAACAGCATTTATAATCACTGCCATTTTGATTTATACATCAATACCCGGACACGCAGAAAAAAAATCAGATAATGCTGATTCAGCAGTTTCCCTTAACCAGCTTATAATAAGTAATGACAAACCCGTTTCTGAATCCGTCCTTTCAAAAAACAGGGGCATTAAACCTGCTTTGCAGGCAAGTCATACCCCGGTAAAAATTACAGATGGCATGGTTGTATTAAACCGTAAGCAGAAAAATGAGGTTAAAGATGAACAAAAGCCTGTAATTTCCGAAAACACCAAAATATTAAGTCAGGAACTTTCCCGCGCTCTTAAATTATATCATAAAGAAGACTATTCCCGCGCTCTTAAAATTTTAAAAAAAATATCTATCCGTCATAAAACCCCTGATATTCTTTACTGGCTGGGTACAAGCGCTTCCAGGAAAGGAGACTGCAATCTTGCAGTCAGGACATTGCATAACCTGCTAAAAACCCGGCCTGACTTCCAAAGGGCAAGACTGGAACTGGGCATTGCATATTATAATTGCAAAGATCAGGAAAAAGCTGATGCAGAGTTTGAACAAATCCTTCTAACATCACCTCCCCCTGAAATTAAAACAATTATTGCCAGGCATCAGCCCCATAAAAATAAAACTGTAAAAATTTTTCTATGGAAAATGAAAGTATCCCAGGCTTATCAATATGACAGCAATATTTCCGGCGGCCCTTCGGAAAAACTAATTTCAGTCGGTAATGTTATAATCCTTCTGGATGACAAGTCAAAAAAACAGGACGGAACTAACTGGATATCGGAAATCAAGGGTGATTTTATCTGGGATGTGGGAAATCCCGGCACTTTATTCTTGAACGGGGGAGTTGATTTTTATTACAGCCACAGCCTGGATGATTCTGATTTTAATTATCTGAATGCAGGAGTGTTTACAGGGCCTTATCTGAAACTTGACAGGGATGTTTTCAAGATTCCTTTTGGGTATTCATATAAACGATATGGCAATGAATCCCTGTCCGGTTCAATATTCGTTAATCCCGGTATTGAATTTTTCTTTAACCGGCATTTCAGCGTAAAGTCTGATTATCGCTTTGCTTTGGAAAAATATGAAAATCCTGATTACAAAGATGCAGGATATGACAATTCCGCCCATTTATTTTCCATTGGCCCTAACCTGTATTTTAATAATAACAAATATATAGCTTCAGCACTTTTTACAAAAGAAGACCATAATGCTGATGATTCAGGGCATTCATATAATGCAGAACATGCAGCAGCTTCTTTTTACTCAAAATTTCCAACAAATACGGAACTTGTTTTATCTTATAAATGGAGTAATAAAAAATATAATTCTCCATCAAATCTGTATGAAATCATAAGAAAAGACAGGCGGCATACAATAACAGGCATTATTACCCAGAATTTTCTTAAATATTATTTTGTTTCAGGTGAACTGGCTTATATTGCCAATAATTCCAATGCTGATCTTTATGATTTTGATAAAACAATGGTTACACTCAATGCAGGTGTTAATTATTAAGGAGGTAATCAAAATGAGGCATTTTAGCTCTGTTCTATTTCTTTTATTATTGCTGCTCCCAATTCGGGCAGCCCAGGGACAAGAAACCGGGTATGTAATAGGAGAGGACACCAAAGAACTTCTTGAATATGCAGAAATCGTTGAGCCTGATAATTTTGCAGTTGCCTATTATCTGGGTATGGTTTTTCTTAATGAAGGTAAAAGGGATACAGCTATTGAAAAATGGGAAAAGTATCTTTCCCTTGCCCCTTCAGACGGCAGATCAGCAGCTGTCCGGGAAAAACTTACCCTGCTTAAACAGGAGCAGGCTGCTGAATATGCCCGGAATGCAAGAAAACAGGGGCTGAAATACCAGGAAAATGAAAATACCCTGGCTGTGCTGAATTTCAAGATTTCAAGTACGCATCTTAATGAGAATCTTTCAAAAGGGCTTACAGCCATGATTATTACCGATCTTTCAAAGGTAAAAGGCTTGCAGGTAGTGGAACGTGAAAAAATTCAGGCTCTTGTTGAAGAAATAAGTTTCACACACACTGATTTAGCAGATGAATCCACGGCTGTCAGAGCAGGCAGGTTTTTAAGGGCAAAGTATATTGTAAGGGGCAGCCTGGCAGATATAAATAAAAGACTTCAGCTTGCCTCAAATGTAACTGAAACCTTATATGGAAAAGATATTGGCAGCCCCAATTCAGAGGGTTTGATTGATGATTTGTTTAAACTGGAAAAAGAACTTGTGTTCGGTATCCTGGAAGCTCTGGGTTATAAAAAAACGGATATGAATGCTGATGTTGTAAGATCAATTGAAGAATATCATACCCGGAATTTTGATGCCCTGATGAACTATTCCCAGGGCCTTGATTTCATGGACAGGCAGCAGTTTCAGGAAGCAAGACAGTCTCTCCAGGAGGCTGTTAATATTGATTCGGATTTTGGTCTGGCAAATGATGCGCTTATGGCAGTTCCGGGTGAAAATACGCTTTCTTCTGATATTGATAATTCAGAATGGGTTGGTATGAATGCTTCGGAATCTGGGGACGGGTCTTCAGGTGAATCTGATGGACAGGATTCAATAAGTCTGAAAAGCATAGAGGTTATTGATACTGCCCAGGATAGGACGGATATTGCTGTTAGCAATAGGCTTAATGAGCAGGAAATATATGAGGAGACTCCAGGGTTTCCGGGCAAGCCTGGAGAGTAGGATGAACTTGGCAGAGATAACAGATAATTATAATAAAAAAATTAGGATAAGAAATGAATAATATAAGAATAATTATAACTCAAATATTGATATTTTTACTGATTATAAATTTCTCATTTGCTGCTTATGCAGCTGATACAGACGGGGATGGGTATGAAGATGCGTTTATTAATGCGGATGCTTATTATGGTAATGCCGAAGATGTTACATCTTCTTTCGGATTGATTATATATGTTGATGAAAAGATTACCGATCCGAAGACTTTTTATACATTTGAACTTGATACTCATGGTGATCCTGTTTTTGCAGATGTCAGTACAGATGTAGTTTGGGAAAAGATTGATAACAACCCTGATGTAACAAATTATGCCGGATATAACGCTTGGTTTGCATATGTTGACTATACCCCAACATCTGATCTAAATACCGATGGCAGAGAGCCTGCTATCATTACCGCTACATTGATTAATCATAGCACTTCTGCTGAATTTACAGAAGATATACCCATAACAATTAAAGGTACAAATGATGCCCCGGTTATGGATAATTCTGGCTATATGGAAATGGAATCTGTGGCCGAGGATAGTGTGCCCAATGGTCAGACAGTCGCAGATATACTCAACAGTGTCGAACCTTTAGATCCTATTACAGATGTTGATACCGGTAATGAAAAAGGCATTGCAGTAATAAAAGTGGATGATAAAAACAACGGAGCCTGGCAATATAATGCTGCCAACGGCTGGATGGATTTTAGTAATACTATTTCAGAATCCAATGCCACAGTACTTGCACCTGATGCACTGATTCGCTTTGTTCCAAATCCAAATTATTTTACTGATCCGGCTATTGCTGATTCACAATCTCAGGAAATAAAGATTAATTTTGCTTTTTTAGCTTGGGATCAGACAAATGGCAGTGTCAGCGGCAATACAGGTATTAATACTGTAAGATCCTTTGATATTTTGCCTGCTCCACAAGACAGATGGGCCTTCAGCAGAAATTCTGAAATTGTTTCCTCTGTAACAAAGAGGAATGAATCATCTGATTTATGGCCTTTGAGGATTGGGGATGTTGCTACCGCAATAAGATCTGATAGCACTGGAAATGAATGGTCAATGCGGTGGGAAGTGGTTGGAAAGGAAATAATTAATTCTCAGACTTATTATAAATATCAACGGTGGAATTATAGAAACAATAATGATTTGAATGAAGGATATGTTAGATCAACTAAGGATGCATGTTATGGTTATTACGCAAATGGGCTGGAACATATAGCTTACAGGAAAGCTCCAGTAGGAACACAATGGAGTTATTTTAGAGGACAGGATGAAGAATATAAATATCAAGTTAATGAAGTTGTAAGTATTGAATCTGTAACAGTACCCTTAGGATTTTTTGAAGAAGCTTATGTTCATCGCCATTATAGATGCACAGAGCTTAATGGAGATATTTGTGAAAATCAATCAGAGGATTGGTTTGAATACGTTGTTCCAGGATTGGGTATTGTAAAAGAAGTTGATTATTGGACAGATAATTCTCCAAAAATACAAAATTTAGTCAGCATAACCAACCGTTCCGCAAGAGAAGCACTAATTGACATATATAACTCAACAGACGGCCTAAACTGGAATGACAACACAAACTGGCTTGGTGAATTGGGAACGGAATGCACATGGTACGGCATTTACTGTGAAGGAAAAAATTATTACCTTAATTTAGGTAATAACAATCTTAAAGGTACAATTCCGGCATCAATCGCCAATATTACTGACATGTTAAGACTGAATCTGGAAGGCAACGAGATGACAGGCATTATTCCAACGGAATTAAGCAATCTGACAAATTTAAAAGACCTGTCATTAGCTTATAATCAGTTTACTGGTGAAATTCCTTCTTCTTTAGGAAATCTCACTAACCTGGAAAATCTTGAGTTAAAAGGAAATCAACTAACCGGCGAAATTCCTTCTTCTTTTGGTAATTTAACAAAACTTTACAATCTCTATTTAAAAGACAATCAATTGACAGGTAACATCCCTTCAGAATTAGGAAATCTGTCAAACTTAACTCTTCTCTGGGTAAATGATAATCAGCTTTCCGGGCCAATACCGCCGGAACTATTAAACCTTACAAATTTAACTGACAACGAGAGCGACTTCCGCAACAATTCCCTGTACACAACAGACGAAAGCCTCCGCAACTTCCTGAATCAAAAACAAATAGACGGTGACTGGGAAAGTTTTCAAATTCCGACAGACAACAAACCTCCTTCTGCCCCGTTAAATCTCCAGCCTGCCCATGAATCAATTGATGCAGACGGAATTTTAGCCCTTGGAACCAAACCTTTTTCAGACCCTGACGGCGATCTCCACAAACAGACTCAATGGATGATAAAGAGAACAGACAGGGTTTTTAATACTCCTGATTATGATGAATCATTCAATAAAACAGCAACAGAAAGCAACCTCACAAACCACAGTCTCACAAACCTTGCCCCCGGCCTGAAATACACCTGGAAAGCAGGATACACAGATTCCGGCAGCAATCAAACCTCATGGTCACAGGAATACAGCTTTAAAGTTGGAACATCCGTAACAAATGCCTATCCCCAAGTAAAACAGTGCAGTACAGCCGCAGATTTTAAAATGATCTCCATTACTCAATGGCCTGACAGCCCTGCGGCAGAATCGGTCTTTGCAGGTAACATGGGTGGAAATTATGATACCAATCTACATCGAATCGGGTCATATAACCCCCTGCACCAAAACGGCGCATACAAAGAATACGGAAACAACCTGGAAATGGAACCGGGCAGGGCCTGTTGGGTATTTGCCAGAAAAGGCATGAACATGAATATAAAAGGAGTTCCTGTAAGCACAGATCATGACATAGAACTTGAACTGTTTTACAACCCGGAAACAGGAGACGGATGGAACATGATAGCACCGCCCAACAATGCTGACTACCTGTGGGATTCAATAATGATCCTGGAATATGATGATTCAGGAAATATCATATTCGGGCCTGAATCCCTTTCAAAACTGGCAGATGATAACCCCTACATAGACAAACGCCTGTGGACATGGGAAAACGGGGCATATGCTGATAATACCCAAAACATGCTGCGACATAACGGATACTGGGTTAAGGTTTTAAAGCAAAATATATTCTTAAAATTTCCTGTAAGCGCACAGACCAATCTCTCAAGCACTGTTGCACAAATTCAAACTTTCAAAAAAGCTGTAAAACAGATTACCCGAAAACTGTTCATACCGGATACAGCAATTGCATATTCAGGCGATTCACCTCCTCTGCCGCCGTCAGCAGGTTTGTTTGACACCCAGCCAGGAAAAAGTGAATCACAGGTAATATCTATTGACTCAGGCAGTGATGATAGCGGGGGAGGCGGAGGATGTTTTATTTCTGTGTCATGTGCGGGATTATAGCCCATATTTATGTAGGGTGTGTTAGGCGATAGCCGTAACGCACCTTCAATGTTTACGGTGCGTTACGCTTCGCTAACGCACCCTACGGATGCTAATGAACTTTGATTTGGTCTTACTTCACAGTTGATGCTGTGTGTGGTGTAGAGACAAGGCATGCTTTATCTCTACGACTGTGTAATTCCCTGCTTTAAAAAGGAATAAACAATGAAAATAATCCATATTAAACCTAAAATAATTCTGATGTTTCTTTATCTCCTGCTCATACTACCGACAGCAAATGCAGCATCTTCAACAAAAATACTTCTGCATCTGACAGAAAACAATCCCCAGAACCTGA
Organism: Desulfobacterales bacterium HSG17; assembly: GCA_030377945.1. The sequence goes on from JAUCGD010000123.1 coordinate 6,634, forward strand.
GCAGTCACATTGCAAACGTCCAAACCATGCTGTCAAACCATCTGATTCAGGCAGGATTGCAGGTTGCGGCCTCCGAATTGCCCGTAAATAATACCCAGGATATGAATGATGAAAAAATCAGAGGCCTCGCAAGATCTCAAAATGCCGGTCTGATATTTAATGCTCAAATAAAAACCGAAGTATCATCACAGGAAATATACGGCACTGATATAAAAAAAGCAATTTCTTCTATCTCATACAAAATATTGGAAACAAATACAGGACAGATGCTTGCAGCAGATACAGGGCAATACTCAGGCAGTTCCAAAATGGTGGAAAAAGCTCTGCATACATGTTTTAAAAAGATGGTTGCCGACTTAGGGCCTGTTATAACAGTTAAATCTTATTCATATTCTTCTCCTGTTCCTTCTCCTCCAATCAACACCCCTCGCCCACCAAAACCCGACATAATTCAACCAGCCCCCCTGCCCTTTCCTTCAAAAGAAAAACCTGTTTTATGGGGCCTTGTCATCGGTGTATCCAGATATGCCAATAAAACCGCAAATCTGCAATATGCAGATAAAGACGCAATCAGCGTTGCAGAGTTTCTTAAAAAACAGGAAAACGGGCTTTTCACAGAAACCAGGATTAAAACCCTTATTAATGAACAAGTGACAAGACAAAGCATAATAGAAAATATTTCAACCCATCTTAACAAGGCTGCACCTGATGATATTGTTTTCATTTTTATTGCAGGGCACGGCATAAAGCACACACAGACAGGCTCATATTATTTTATACCTCATGATGCTGATTTTAATAGTGTTTTATCCAAAGGAATGCGTATGTCGGATTTTGAGGAATCTGTTAAAATCATTTCACAAAATGTTAAAAAGGTAATCCTTGTTGTGGATACCTGTCAGTCAGGTTCACTTAAAATAAATGCAAGAGCAGGGGGAACCGGTCAAGATTTAGTTGCAGCAATGAAGGAGACAGAAGGTCTTTTTGTATTGTCAGCTTCAAAAGGAGGGGAATATGCACTTGAAGACACCTCTTTTAAACTCAATAAAAATGACACAGGACACGGGGCTTTTACCTATGCACTGATAAATGCCATGTCAGGTCTGGCCAATTACGATAATAACAATTATATCTCCTTAAATGAAATCTTTCACTATGTTGCAAAACAAGTGCCGCAGATAACAAATGGACAGCAGCATCCCTATTTCAGAATACAGGGAACAGATGTGCCGTTTATAATGATTAAAGAAAATTTATAATAAAGGAAAACATGAACCATGAAAAAATTAAACCTCGTATTTTCAGTAATTTTATTAACAACCTCTCTTTACTTTACAGGATGTGCCGGAACCGCCAATATTGGTCAGAATTCAAAACTTTCCTTCAGGGGAACACTTCCCAAAACCCTGGCTATTTTCCCTTTTGAAAACAATTCTTTTTTAGAAGCAAATCTTTATGAACCTCTTGGCAAGGGATTATCAACCATGCTCATTACCGATCTTAACAGCATCAGCCGGAAACTGACAATTGTTGAGAGGGAAAACATCAGGGCATTGATAGAAGAAGGTGAATTTACCCGTACTGATTTTGTGGATCAATCAACAGCAATCAAGATAGGAAAAATGCTGGGGGCTGAATCTGTTGGATTTGGTTCATTTATTGTAATGAGCAAACAGGTTCGTATTGATATGAGAATTATACAGGTGGAAACCGGGGAACTGGTCATGGCTGATTATATAAAAGGTGACAAAGATAATATTCTGGGTCTTGTCCAGGGACTTGGGAAGAAAATAGCAGATGTGTTTTCCATGGCCTACTTTGCAAAAAGCCCTGGTACCGGCAAAACCAATATTAATGCAGCCCTTTATTTCTCACGGGGTCTGGATGCTCTTGACAATGGAAAAATAAAAGATGCCCAGAAATTATTTGAGCAATGCATTCGAACTGACTCGTCATTTCGTGTACAGATAAGAAAAGAATTGCAAAAACATGAACAAAATGCACGATTAAATAAAACAGGGAATGAAAATCCAAAAGATACAACACCACCGGAAATTGTTCTTTTGTCACCTGAAGATTTCCAGAATAATCCGGCAGTAAGAGGTATCAGATTAAAGGCCAAACTAAAACAAACAATGATAAAGGGAATGCTTATTGATGACAGCCCTTTGTTATATCTTAAAATAAACAATGAAAATGTTTATGTGGATGAAA
>JAUCGD010000914.1 GCA_030377945.1 Desulfobacterales bacterium HSG17
TCGCAATCTTATCGAAATCCTTATAATTATTGTGGTCGGGACGGCAAGATTTGAACTTGCGACCACTTGTCCCCCAGACAAGTGCGCTACCAGACTGCGCTACGCCCCGATCGTTTTTATTAACCAAGAATTTCTATCACTCTTCATAAAAAGAGTCAAGAAATTTAGGCCTGCCAAAAAAAATAAATCTTTAAATTATTGCACAATTTTTTAATTTGAGTTAATGTTTAAAAATGTTCAGTGAAAATCAATTAGAAGCCATTGATAAAGTGATTCATACCAACCTGATAGAGGCTGGCATTGATCATGTCATATTTATGGATATGGCTGGCAATACCATTGCAAAACATGATAATGGGAATAGTAAACTCGATTCTATTGCATTTGCTGCTCTTGCTGCAGGCAATTTTGCAGCAGTTGATGCAATGGCAAAACTTGTAGGGGAATCTGAATTTTCATTACTGTTTCATAAAGGTGAAAAATCAAGCATTCACTTCAGCAAAGCCAATGAGGACACTCTTTTAATAACTATGTTCAATAAAGATATTTCATTGGGATTAGTAAGGCTGAAAGTAAGTGAAGTCCTCAAACAAATCAATCAAATTTTCATTACTGACTGATCATGCTTGCAGGAAAATTTTACTATTTTCCCATGCCACAAGGCAGTCAACAGGTTGTTTAAGGAAAATTAAAATTGGCTCTCATAAATGTAAAAAACAGAGAAGTTCAAATTAAAATTGTCTATTATGGTCCGGGAAGAGGTGGTAAAACGACCAACCTTGAATATATTAACAAGACCTATAGAAAACAGATAAAAACTGAAATGGTCAGCCTAAAAACCCAGGATGACAGAACACTGTTTTTTGATTTTTTACCATTTGATGTGGGCCAAATCAAAGGATTTGATGTTACCATACAATTATACACTGTTCCGGGCCAGGTAAAATATAATGCCACAAGAAAACTTGTATTACGGGGAGTTGACGGTGTTGTCTTTGTTGCTGACGTACAAAAAGAGCAGCGCAAAAAAAATATTGAGTCTCTAAACCAGTTATATGAAAATCTTGAGACCTATAACCTTGATTTATTTAAAATAC
>JAUCGD010000915.1 GCA_030377945.1 Desulfobacterales bacterium HSG17
TATATACAATAAAATTAATAAATATCAGAAAGCTGTGCAAGACATTCAGGCTGCTGCCAGACTGGGGCATGAAAAAGCTAAAGAATTTTTATCAACTGTACAATTTTCAGAAACACAGGAATATGAATCAGCTTTAAAAAAAGAAAAACAAGCTGAAAATTCGTAAATCCTTATTCTTATTTTTTATTCATGGCTGGCTATATATCCTTTATTGATAGCATATTTAACAAGTTCAGGCATTTTTTTTATATTGAGCTTTTTTAAAATACTTGCACGATGATGCTGTGCTGTTCTAATGCTTATATAAAGAAGGCTTGATATATTTTTGCAGGTATTTCCTTCTGCAATAAGTTTTAAAACCTGCTTTTCCCTTGCAGTCAGAGGATCATCTAAAGGTTTATTTCCCCCGCGGCAGGTTTCTATAAAATCATGGGTTAAATCCCTGGAAAGGTTGGGAGACAGGTAAATATTATCATTTCTTATGGTATTTATGGCTGTGAGCAGTTCCCTGTCAGAGTCATCTTTCAGCAGATAACCTTCAGCTCCGGCAGAAATAGCCTGGTAAAGATATTCTTTTGATTTATGCATACTTAAAATCAAAATTTTTATATCAGGATGATTACTTTTAATCTCTCTGGTTGCTTCAATACCTCTTAAATTTGGCATGGATATATCAAGAATAATCATGTCGGTTAATACTTTTTTTAACATATTAAGAAGCTCAAGACCATCACCTACTTCCCCGACAATGTCCATATCCTTAAAATCTTCAATAATTTTTCTTATGCCGCTTCGCAGCATTATATGGTCATCTGCCAGCATGATACGGTAAGGATGCATTATAAATTTACCTCCTTTGTTTGAACTATTTGAATACTGGAATCACAAATTGTATTTTTGTTCCGTTTTCTTTGGAACTGCTTATTTTAAAATATCCACCCAGGATTCTGACCCGTTCCTCCATAGCTGCCAGTCCCAGCCCCTTATCTTCAAAGTTCTTTTTATTTACTGATTTTAAATCAAATCCTTTTCCGTAATCTTCAACTTCAAAGGAAACATAATCTCCTTTTTTTTCAATATTGGCCAAAACAGAG
>JAUCGD010000916.1 GCA_030377945.1 Desulfobacterales bacterium HSG17
TTGTCAAAACGCTGTTTAAAATCCAGGTATGCAGCCAATATAATAACGCAGACCAGGCATGGCAGAAGAAAGGAAATCCAGGTGATACGCCTGTTTATCTTGTCCAGGCGCCGGGTCTCAATCCTTTTTTGAACCGGGTCTATCCCGGTTCTTATAAATGAATTCGGACCTTCATCATCCATATCTATTCTGAAACCTGTTTTTCTGTTTTCCATCATTCTATTCCCATTCAATGGTGGCAGGGGGTTTAGAACTTATATCATATACAACCCGGTTAACCCCTTTTACTTCATTGATGATCCTGTTTGATATATTTCCCAGTAGTTTATGAGGAAGTTTGGCCCAGTCTGCTGTCATGGCGTCTTTGCTTGTAACTGCCCGTATGGCAAGTATATTTTCATATGTTCTCTGATCCCCCATAACCCCGACACTTTTAAGGGGAAGGAGAACTGCAAAAGACTGCCATAATTTTCTGTAATATCCTGCATTCCTGATCTCTTCAAGCAGCACTGCATCTGCTTCCCGTAATATCTTAAGCCTCTGGGAGTTAACATCTCCCAGGATCCTGATGGCAAGCCCGGGACCCGGAAAAGGCTGACGCCATACAAGATTTTCATCAAGGCCCAGTTCTTTTCCAAGAAGCCTGACTTCATCTTTAAACAGATATTTCAGGGGTTCAACAAGCTTAAGCTTCATATTCTTTGGAAGTCCTCCCACATTATGATGGGATTTAATAACAGCACTCGGTCCTCCAAAAGCAGAAACTGACTCAATAATATCCGGGTACAGGGTTCCCTGTGCCAGAAATTCCGCATCTTTAATCTTTTTTGCTTCAGCTTCAAATACATCCATAAAAATCTTGCCGATTATCTTGCGTTTTTTTTCAGGATCTATAACCTTGGAAAGAGCTTTTAAAAAAACTCCCGAAGCTTTAACAAATCGAATATTTATATCCAGATGCTGTTTTAATCTTATCTTTAACTGCTTTGCTTCATCTTTCCTGAGCAGGCCGTTATCCACAAAAATACAGGTCAGTTTTTTCCCAATAGCCTTATGAAGAAGCAGTGCAGTAACAGAAGAGTCCACACCTCC
>JAUCGD010000917.1 GCA_030377945.1 Desulfobacterales bacterium HSG17
TGAAGATCATATTGCTGTTGATCTGGTTACCTTTTCCAGCAGTATCAGAAGTGGGCTGATTGTTACAGAGCAGGAAAATTACTGTTGTGGAGCATATGTTTTAAACAATCGGACAGGGGAAATTGAAACTTTTTATTGTACAATTACACTTCTTGCTACAGGCGGAGCAAGCAAAGTTTATCTCTATACATCCAATCCTGATATAGCAACCGGCGATGGTATTGCCATGGCGTACCGCGCAGGAGCTCTTGTTGCAAATCTTGAATTTGTACAGTTTCATCCCACATGTCTGTATCATCCAAAGGCAAAGAATTTTCTTATTTCAGAAGCTGTTAGAGGTGAAGGTGCATTTTTAATAGATTCAAATGGACAGCGGTTTATGCATAAATATACCCCTGACCTTGAGCTGGCATGCAGGGATGTTGTAGCAAGAGCCATTGATAATGAATTAAAAAAAACCGGGGCAAAGTGTGTTTTTCTTGATATAACCCATCAAGATTCAAAGTTTATTAAAGAGAGATTTCCCAATATTTATGCCAGATGTCTTGAGTATGGTATTGATATGACAAAGGACCCTATACCTGTTGTTCCTGCAGCTCATTACATGTGTGGAGGAGTTGCCACTGATCTTAATGGTAAAACAAATATCCAGGGACTTTATGCTGTTGGAGAGACTGCATGTACAGGCTTGCATGGCGCTAACAGGCTTGCTTCCAACTCTCTTCTTGAAGCATTGGTATATTCTCAAAAAGCATATGAATCCTCAATTAAAGAATTTAAGAAAATTTCCACTAAAGTAGATATTGCACTTGATCAATGGGATACAGCCAACACGATAGACAGTGATGAAGCTATTGTTGTTTCCCATAACTGGGATGAAATCCGGCGTTTGATGTGGAATTATGTAGGTATCGTAAGATCAAATAAGAGACTGGAGCGTGCTTTAAGACGAATTCAGAATATCCAGAAAGAAATTAATGAGTATTATTGGGACTTTAAGGTTACATCTGATTTGATTGAGTTAAGGAACCTTGCAACTGTGGCGCAATTAATTATTGAATCAGCTTTAATAAGAAAAGAGAGCCG
>JAUCGD010000918.1 GCA_030377945.1 Desulfobacterales bacterium HSG17
CTGAAAAAAGAGAATTACAGATTGAGAGTAAGATACATGTTGAAATTCAAGAAATTATTGAAAATATTTTAAAAAAAGAAAATCATGATATATGTTCTCCTCAATTTATAATTCTTGTCCATAAACTGTTTTATGATCGTTTACCAAAAGACTTAAGATATGTTTATGATGAAGAAAAAAAAGAAAAAGTGGAGATTTCCGCAGGAAAATTAAGAGATTGCGAAGTAAGAGTGGGAAGTCATATCCCCCCAACACATAAATTTCTTAACGAATTTTTAATTAAATTTAAAGATACTTACCATATAAATAATCTTCATGGAACAAAAAGGATATTAGCTGCTGCAAGTTCTCATCATCGTTTACTATGGATACATCCCTTTTTAGATGGAAACGGCCGTATAGCCAGACTTTTTACTGATACATTCATGAATTACGTGGTAAAAGGTTATGGACTATGGACAATAAGCAGAGGATTTGCCCGTAATCGGGATAGATATATGGAGAATCTGGCTTATGCAGATTCGGGCAGACAGGGAAGTTTTGATGGAAGAGGATGTCTTTCACAAAAAGGTTTGAATGCTTTTTGTATTTTTTTTCTTAAAATATGCTTAGATCAGATTGAATTTATGGGAAGTCTTTTTGAATTTGAGGGTATTATTGACAGATTGAAGGGATATATTGCCTTGAGGCATGAAAAAATGCTTCCTGGGAAAAGCTCTCTTAAAAATGAATCTTTTTATTTATTGAAAGAGGCATTTTTATGCGGAAAATTTAACAGAGGTGAAGCCGAAAGACTTACTGGATTGCCTAAAAGAACTGCTCGTAATGTGCTAAAAAATTTAATTGATGATGATTTGCTTCAATCCCATACACCAAAAGGACCTGTTTATTTAAATATTCCTTCACATGCTGCAAGTTTTTTATTTCCCGGTTTATTTCCAAACTATTTTTCAAAATAAAAAAAAGGCCGTATGAAAATAGGCTTCATCCCGTTTGGATTCCAAAGCATATGGAATTGCTGCAAACATGGTTTCTATGGTCTGAAAAAACTCGTCTGTTTTTTCCTGCTTTAAATACCCTGAA
>JAUCGD010000919.1 GCA_030377945.1 Desulfobacterales bacterium HSG17
TAATCACCAAGAGCGCCGGGGATAAAAGGAGCATTAGCCCATGGGGCTCTTTTAATACCAGTGGCTCCTACTTCTGTGGCTGTTGCTGCAGAGACAATACATGCTCCGATAACAACGCCCGCATCAGAATTTTGCGCAACCCATACAGGAGGCATTGTGTCAGCATCCCGCCCAGAGTATGTAAAGACTCTGGTTAAAGCACCATCCGGGTTTTCAGCTTCATCTGAGTAATTATCAAGAGATGAAGATTTTAAAGTACATCTTGAATTAGGGTGTGACAGAGGAATTTCTTTACTGTCACTGTCTGCTTTACCTTTAAACCACTCTCCCTGGAAATTAAAACCTTGATCTGGGTGTTCTTCATTGTTGCCTATCCAGTGGGGAACCTTGTTTTCATCAATAAGCACATTTGACCAGATTACTTCATGCCCGGGTTTCCTTAACACCTTCATTAAAAGAGGATCACCTTCAAGATTAACATCTTCAACTATGCCGAAAATTCCAGATTCCGGATTTATAGATCGTATGCTTCCATCACCGGCTATCCACATCTGGGCAAGATCATCGCCGATAAATACATTGCCGGCCATGGCAGTGGTTGTCTTTCCGCATCCGCTGGGAGCAGCACCTGCAACCCATGTTACACGGCCATTGGGTCCATGAATTCCTGTGATAAACATATGTTCTGATAATTCATTCCCGGTATTTTCATAAACAGCCTTATCCACAGCAAACCTGTGATTCCCTTTTTTCAGCAGCAGGGTATTACCGGCATAGGTGCAGTTAAAACTAAAAGTAGTTTGAAATTTTCTATCCATGAATACCCTTGCATTGGGCAGATCTTCATCCCGGTTTAATCCTTCACTGTGAACGTTTGTGAAAAAATGACCACGTTTTTCAACTTCCCCATCAAAGTCAGCATAGGTGTTTCTGTAAAGCAGCTCTGCACTGTGGGATACATAGGTGGAGCTTGTAATTTCCAAAGCAGGGTTTGATACAGGAGAACCCACGGGGCCTCTCATATAAAACCCTATTATCATGGTCATATCCTTCATAATATCTTTCATGTTGGATTTAACCTGT
>JAUCGD010000124.1 GCA_030377945.1 Desulfobacterales bacterium HSG17
AACTGACCTAAATAGTTTTCAATTAAATAATTTATTTATTTATTTATAATAGTAGAACATAAAAGCAAGTTTTTTTTAATATATATTTGAATACATATACAATATTGTTTAATATAATGTGCATATTGTGATTTGGAATATACATAATATGTATGTTTAAAATAGTTGTTGATTTGTAATAATGAAAATATCAAACAAATATATTAATATATTAAGGATGTTAAAGATAGATACCTTTTCTGGCACAATTATTGATTTATTAAAGTTAAATGAAATTTGGAAAGAGATATAATACCATCCCTAAAACCATCTCTAAAAAAGGAGTGTAAAAATGAAATCAATTATGAATTATTTTAAAAAACTTGGAAACGGTCTTGCTGCAATAACCCTTGCTGCTGCACTTTGTTTTGTCATGATTCAGACCAATACTGCAAACAGTGCAGGACTGCTTATTGCTGACGGAGGTTTTGGCGGAGTTCTTGAGATAAAAGAACATGATGTTAAGGTTGTTATCAATAACGGGGTTGCTGTTACCCATGTTACCCAGGTATTTCATAATACTGAAAACCGTCAGGTTGAAGCTCTTTATACCTTTCCTGTACCCAAAGGTGCTTCTGTTGCCAACTTCAGCATGTGGATAAACGGTAAGGAGATGGTTGGCGAGGTACTGGAAAAACAAAGAGCAAGAGAAATTTATAATAGTTATAAGCGCAAACGGCAGGATCCCGGTCTGCTTGAGCAGAAAGATTATAAAACCTTTGAAATGAGAATTTATCCCATTAATCCAAATGCAGACCAGAAGGTTCAGATTTCATATTATCAGGAAATGGAAATAGATCATGACCGGGCTGTTTATGTATATCCACTTGGCACTGTTACCCGTGAAGATATTAATTCACAAACAACAGGCAGGTTTGCCATTAATGCGGAAATCAAATCTGCTATACCCATAACATCTGTTGAAAGCCCAAGTCATAAAGATTCTTTTGTGGTTGCAGATCATTCAGATACATTCAAACTTGCCAGTCTTGAAACATCAGGAGGTTCTCTGGGAGCTGATGTGGTTATCTCCTATAATTTGGCCCGTGCCCAGACAGGATTTGATTTGATTACTTCAAAACAGGGTAATGAAGATGGTTTTTTCTACCTGACTTTGACAACAGGCCGGGAATTAAAAACACTGGATACAGGCATGGATTTTGTTTTTCTTATGGATATTTCAGGCAGTATGGAAAATGACAGGAAATTGATTATTTCACGCAATTCACTTGAGGCATTTGTTGATGAGCTTGGCCAGGAAGACAGGTTTGAGGTTATGGCATTTAATGTAAATGCAGAAACGGTTTTTGGGGAACTGCGTCCCGGAACTGATGAAATGAAAGGCCAGGCCAAAGCATTTATGGGCTCCAAAAGTGCCAGAGGGGGAACCGTATTGTCTCCGGCAATGACCACTGCATATAAATACGGAGATCCTGACCGGACATTAAATGTGGTCATCCTAAGCGATGGTATGACAGAGCAGGGAGAACGTCAGACCCTTATGCAGCTGATAGCTTCCCGCCCTCAAAATGCCCGTGTTTTCTGCATAGGAGTAGGCAATGAAGTAAACCGTCCTCTGCTGGAACAGCTTGCAGAAGATTCAGGTGGACTGGCATCATTTATCTCCCGCGGCGATAATTTTAAACTCCAGGCCAAAGGCTTTCGCAGAAAACTGATGCATCCTGTTGCCACAGACCTTGAAATTGATTTTAGAGGAATCCAGGTTTATGATGTAGAACCCCAAAAGCTTCCGAACCTGTATCACGGTTCGCCAATTCGTATTTATGGCCGATATAAAGGTGACGGAGAAGCGGAGATTACCCTTAATGGGAATGTACAGGGAATTGAAATGAAGCAGGCAGGCAAAATGGTATTTCCTGAAATTGATTCTGATAATCCTGAGATTGAACGTATGTGGGCATGGAAAAGGGTTGACCGGCTTTTAAAACAGGCAGACAGGACAAATTCCAGGAATACTGTGGTTAATGAAATTGTTGCTCTGGCAGAGGATTATTCCATTGTAACAGAATATACATCCTTTCTTGTTCTTGAAAATGATGCGGAATATAAGCGCTGGAAAATAGAACGGCGAAATATGAACCGAATTGGGCGGGACCGCAATGCACAGGAAAAACGAAAAAAACAAATGGAGAACATAAGGAGTAAAGCTGTTCAGGCCATAGGGCCTCAGCCTGAATTGAAAAAAATAACAGCCAGGCAGCCTGTTTCCCAGAGGATTGCTTCAGCTCCCAGACAGGCTCCGGGAAATAATTCACCGGCAATAAAACAGCAGCCAAAAAAACGACGACAGAGTATGGATTTTAATTTTGGAGGCGGACCTGTTGGGCCTTTATTTGTGGGACTGGCATACTGGCTGCGCCGAAGAAAAAATAAAGCATAAGTATCTTATTCTCATTCCCAGGCTCTGCCTGGGAATAATAAGCACCAAAACAAAGTTTTATATCATTCGTAGGGTGCGTTAGCGCAGCGTAACGCACCTTGAAGTTAGGCGGTGCGTTACGGCTATCGCCTAACGCACCCTACACAAATGTTGCATAAATTTATGTTTAGGTGCTTACCCGGAGGCTCCGCCTCCTAACGAGATGGAGTAAGACCATGAAGAAAACAAACTACCTTTCCATGATTATTGACAGCTTAAAAAAATCACCTGATGTGTGGATCATGAGTTTTATTTTGCTGGCAGCCAATATCCATATATTTACAGGTTATTTTAATTACAACCTTTTTTGGATATTTACTCCTGATGATTTTAAATTGCACAGGATTATATTTCATCCTTTTGTTCATATATCCTGGTATCATCTGCTTCTGGATGCAGGGGCTTTTTTTCTTTTATATACCGGGCTGAAAGAAAAGAGAATGGGAATTAAAATATTGTATCTTGTTGTTTGCAGTGCTTTCAGCCTGGCATTTGCCATGCACTTTTCTTCCATGATTGAAAACCTTGGGCTGTGCGGTTTATCAGGCGTTGCACATGGATTAATGGCAATTTCAGGGCTGGAAATGCTGGAAGATAAAGAAACTCAGATGCTGGGCTGTGTTTCTTTGGCTGCTGTTATAATAAAAAGTGTTTATGAGCTTATTACAGGAAATGTATTGCTGGAATTTCTTCAACTGGGAATGTGCGGAACTCCAATTGCTGCATGTCATACAGGAGGAGTTGCCGGAGGAATTTTTATATATTTTTCTATCCGGTTTCTGTCATCAATAAATATATTTCATGCAAATCAAGCAAATGCTTAAATTATGATAAAAAAAAATGACAGGCGCATAAACAAGATTAACAATCTGTTTCTGCGCCTTGACCGGAACATTTTTCAAACCTGAAGCTATTGTTCAGAAGCTTATGTAGAGCCTGTCAGATAGAGGAATTACATAAAAGTTTTTATGCACATTATTTTAGTTAATTTTTCAAAATCAGCAGATTTACTAAGCATACCCGAATGCCAGTTAAAAAATCTGTCCATTTCCGTTCTCTGCATTTTCAGCAGGGTTTCCGGCAAATCATCAGATGTTTTTAAGAACGAGTTGATTGTTTCCGGCTCTATCATTGACTGGGAAATTGACTTACACATTGATACATATGTATTCCATGAGTTTCTGCTGCGTGTTGCAGTACCGTTTGTCAAAAATTTTGGTAATAAGGGATTATTCAACTCATCTTTATCTGTTTTTCTCAATTTAAAAGCATCCCAATAAGTGTTTGCTGCTTTCATCCAGATATCTGCAAGTGAATCAGCCGCATCTGCTGCTTTTTCCTGTGATTCTTCTGCTTTTTCTGATTCTACTGATTCTACCTGGGGGGGGATTTCAGATACATTTTCATTAACAGCTTTTGATTGTTCCTGCTGAGTGTTTTCCATGATTTACCTCTTTTTAATATTATATATTTTTTTTGGGATAATTAGTTTACGATTATTAAGGGTCGATTACCGAAATGATATAATTTAATATATAAGATATTCTCTTTGTGCAATTGGCATTAGTACCTATTTTTAAGTAGGTACTTTTACCTATTCAGCCGGTTGGTGAAGTTTACCGGTTGGTGAAGTTTACCAGTTGGTGAAGTTTAAATGCTTGGCAAGGAAAAAAACAGGGCATGTCATACTCTGACGCCATGCCCTTACCATTTATCTATTTAAATATATTATCTTACGCTTACATTAACTGCCGCAGGGCCCTTTTGCCCTTTTTCCACTTCAAAGGCGACTTGATCTCCTTCATTAAGAGATTTGAAACCTGAGCCGTCAATTCCTGAATGATGTACAAATACATCAGGTCCCTCTTCCTGTTCAATAAATCCATATCCCCTGCTGTCACTAAACCATTTAACAATACCATTAGCCATTTTTGACTTCCTCCATTTTGATTAATACTATATGGCTCCAATCATCAGGCTGTATTCTGCCTGATGCCGGAAATTTGTTTTCCGACAAGGCTAATCTAATAGAAAATAAACTTGGGTTCAATTCGGATAAGTACCTATTTTTATATAGGTACTTATACCTAACTTAAAAGAGGGTGGTTCTGAGGATAAAAATGCAGGTCAAAACACAGACTTAATTATTTTAGACGTTCCAGATCAATAATTTCCATTCTGTTATTTCTGTCAGGATACTTCCTTGAAGGGCCTTCTGTAAGAATGACAAGGTTTTCCTTTATGTTATATTCTTTTTGCCATTTTAATATCCATTTATGCCAGTCATCTGGATGATCCAGCTCAAATATCGGCAATACTCCGTATGAAAAAACAAGGTTTTTGCAGGCCTTTTCTTCTGAACTAATAGCTGTTATCCATACAGGCAGTCTGTATCTTGTGATCCTTCTTGCTGTTGCACCGCTTCTTGTTGGCACTAAAACCGAAGCAGGCGTTATTCGCCTTATGGAAGCTTTTACACTCAAGGCAATGAGATCTGAAAGCTTTGTCTTGTGTTTTGAAGCATTTTCTTCATCAAAACTCAGGCAGACCTTTCTGTGAGCCTCTGTTACCGATGCGATTTCAGCAAGCATTTTAACTGCATCCAGAGGATATAAACCCATTGCAGATTCTCCTGAAAGCATTACACAATCAGTGCCGTCCAATATAGCATTGGCTACGTCAGTTGCTTCAGCCCTTGTGGGTCTGCTGTTTGTTGTCATTGTTTCCAGCATCTGGGTTGCTGTTATTACAGGTTTCCCCAAATAATTTGCTTTTCTCATAATCTGCTTTTGAACTACTGCAATCCGTGCAATGGGAATTTCCACTCCAAGATCTCCTCGAGCTACCATTATACCGTCAGAAGCAAGGAGAATATCATCAAGATTTACCAATGCTCTTGAACGCTCAATCTTGGCAATAATAAAAGGATCGTATCCAAGATCCTTTGCAGCTTTGCGGACTGCATGTATATCAGAAGCATTTTCCACAAAAGACTGGCTTACAGCTTCAACCCCGTTTTCAAGAGCAAATTTCATACATTGAAAATCATAATCTGTAAAAGCCTGTATTCCCAGTTCAATATCAGGAATATTTAAGCCTTTTCGTGAACTCAGCATTCCCCCTGTTAAAATTTCGCATTTAACCTTAGTTTCTTTAAGTTCAGGTGTTTCTTTAAGTTCAGATGTTTCTTTAAGTTCAGATGTTTCTTTAAGCTCAGGTGTTTCTTTAAGTTCAGATGTTTCTTTGATTTCAAGCACTTCAAGTTGAATATAACCGTCATTTAAAAATAAACGGTCTCCTGTTTTAATTGCCTGAATAAGTCCTGGAAAGTTTACAGTTACTCTTTCTTCTGAACCGTCAACATCCTCGGTTGTCAAATAGAAATGGTCACCGGTCTTTAATTCAACAGGTTCACGGCTGAAACTGCCGATACGTATTTTAGGGCCTGAAAGATCAGCCATAATTGTCACGTTTTTACCTGTTTTTTTTGCTGCTTCACGGATCCTGATTATGGTTTCCTTGTGCCCTGAAAAATCTCCGTGAGAAAAATTTAACCTGGCAATATCCATTCCTGCTGCCATCATCTTCTCAAGCATTGCCTGAGAAGATGATGCAGGGCCAATAGTACAGACTATTTTTGTTTTATTTTTTGGAAAAGCCATAAATTACCTCCTTGGGTCTATACCACACCCTGATCCAGCATGGCGTTTACTACTTTGACAAATCCGGCAATATTGGCTCCAGCCATGTAATTGCCAGGCTGATTATATTCAGCAGCAGCATTCAGACAGGTTTTATGAATTGATTTCATTATAGTTTTCAGGCGGTTGTCCACCTCTTCCCTGGGCCAGTTAATTCTCATGCTGTTTTGTGCCATTTCAAGCCCGGAGACTGCCACACCTCCGGCATTGGAGGCTTTTCCAGGAGCATAAAAGATTTTTTTATCTAAAAAGATATTGATTGCTTCAGGTGTACAGGGCATGTTCGCACCTTCGCTGACCAGGTTGATGCCATTATTCACAAGATTTTGTGCATCTTTTTCATTGATCTCATTTTCAGTTGCACACGGAAGAGCGCATGAAGCTTTATGATTCCAGATAGGGTTATGGTCAAGAGAAATATCTGTGTCTGAGTAAACTGCTTCAGGATATTTATCTGCATATTCCTTTATGCGTCCCCTGCGGACATTTTTAAGCTTTTTGATATATTCAAGTTTTCCTGCATCAATTCCTGATTCATCATATATATAACCTGATGAATCTGATAATGTAACAACTTTGCCCCCAAGGTGAAGAATTTTTTCACTTGTAAACTGGGCAACATTTCCTGAGCCTGAAACAAGGCAGGTTTTTCCTTCAAAGGTTTCATTACAGGTTGCCAGCATTTCAGCTGAAAAATAAACATTGCCGTAACCGGTTGCTTCAGGACGAATCAAACTGCCTCCCCAGCTTAGACTTTTACCTGTTAAAACTCCTGTGAATTCATTTCTCAGTTTTTTATACATACCGAACAAATAACCAATTTCCCTGGCTCCCACTCCAATATCCCCTGCCGGAACATCCGTATTTGAACCGATATGCCGGAATAGTTCAGCCATGAAGCTCTGGCAGAAACGCATTACTTCATTATCTGATTTTCCTTTGGGATCAAAATCAGAACCGCCTTTTCCTCCACCCATGGGTAATGTTGTCAAAGCGTTTTTAAATACCTGTTCAAAGGCAAGAAATTTTAAGATGCTCAGACTGACCGAAGGGTGAAATCTCAGCCCTCCTTTATAAGGACCGATTGCGCTGTTCATTTCTATGCGAAAGCCCCGGTTGACATGGACCTGCCCCTGATCGTCAACCCAGGGTACTCTGAACATTATTACTCTTTCAGGTTCAGTTATCCTTTCCATTATTGCTGCCTGCCGGTATTCGGGATTTCTGTCCAAAACCGGCTGTATAGTTTCAACTACTTCTTTAACAGCTTGGAAAAATTCTATTTCTCCAGGGTCTTTTTCTTTTATCAAAGTTAAAATCTCTGTCATAATTACCTCCTGAGCAAAAGATTATCAGAAAAAATTAGTATTTATCAGAAAATACATTTTTAATTTGCTTATTGTTTTTAACTGAATTTATCTTATCTTACAATCTGAAATTTAATAAGTCATTATAAATTAATAATAATGCATTGAATTATACTTTTAAACTGTTGCTGGAAAATATAAAAAACTTTACCTGAACATCTTCTGCCCTTAATTGTAAAATCCAAAGTAAAATCATAGCTTTCAGGCTCCATAGGTATTTATACCTATATATAAATAGGTACTTATCCGAATTGCGCTTTTTACCTCTATTATTATAGATATAAACCTAATTTCTGCAAAGCCTTATATCTTAGATGATAATGGCAGTTTTATTAATCAGGAAATAAAGGAGGAACCATGGCATCCAATTTTAAAATCGGTCTTCAATCAAACCAAAAAACTATTCATATGAATCTGCTGGGTGATTTTGACGGTTCTTCAGCCTGCGAACTTATAAATACTTTAAAAGATTATTGCGGGAAATTTGAAAAAATATTTATACATACTCGTGGTATTTCTTCAATCCATCCTTTTGGCCTTAAAGTATTTAAAACAGATTTGAATACTATTAAAACTCAGCTTCAAAACATTATATTTACAGGTGAATATGGTGGGAAAATAGCTCCTGCCCAATGCTGCATTAATTGACCTTCTCTGGCTCTGTATCCAATATTTTTATATTTCTTCTGACATATTAAGAAGGAAGAAATATAAAAATATCGGCTTTGAATAACAAATAAAAATAAGTGGTTTTTATGTCATATACTAGGAAACTTATAACTGAAAGACTGGGTTCCAAAGGTTTGCTTCCTGTCGAGATACCAAGGTTTATCAAGGATGTTGGTAATATAATCAGCAGACCTACATATTTCAGTACAAATTGTATAAAGACTGCTTTGGAAAATCTGGGATGGGAAAACAATATTGCAGATAATTATATTCTTGAAATGATATTAATTACAGATTGTGAAGAATCAAAGACCACAGAATAAATAGGTATAA
>JAUCGD010000920.1 GCA_030377945.1 Desulfobacterales bacterium HSG17
TATACCACCCCTTGTCAAGGGAGTTAATAAAAACATTATCATCTTCACTTTTTTGCACTCTAAAATCAACAAGTTCCTGTGCAAACTCTTCCATGCCCAGGGGAAGAAGAGCTTGAATCACATAAACCGGCGCAGTATTGATATTTACCTTCCCTGAATATTTGTATCTGCCATTTCCCAAACTTACAGGTTCAAGCCCATGTACTGTAAAGACATCCTGAAGTTCCAATTTAAATTCGGGGTTAAATTCAGAAATTTCCATATCATCTAAATTCTCACCCCTATTGTCATCTTGTAAAAAATCTTTTGAAATTCCTTTGACATTTAAAAGTTCATCCCGATGATTGAAGGGGCCATTGGCGCTGGTATATGGAGGCTCCAAATCAAGATAATAGTCTGATTCAGCCCCTGAAATTCCAGTAATTGTATCATCATCAAGAGAGTCCAACCAGTCCTTTACACAACTTATAATTAAAGCTGGATCGCTTTGAATCTCATTTTTATCTTTTAAAAGCCTTAGCTGTAAAAAATTTTCCCATATCCTGATCTGCTCAACATCCTGCAGGTTGCCGGGAAACTCTTTAATTAATGCATTTACCTGGATTTTCGATAACTCATCAATAACTTTTATGGTCAGGTTCTCTTTGCCCAATCCCATTTCATTAACTGCCTGTAATAATATATCGGAATCTGCCCATGGCTCCTGAATGGAATCTATGATATTATTTGCAGCATCCTGGCAAAGTAACATCTTAACAAGCTCTATACCGGATAGAGCATACTGCTTTGCCTGGAACATATCTTTTGTCTTTAATGTTACCATGGCAGATTCACCTGTAAATTTTCCAAGCTGCAATGCAGCAGCTACAAGAATGGCAACAATTGCAAGAGTTACAACAAGGGCAGCCCCTTTTTGATTATGCACAATTTTATTCATTGAACTGCCTCTGGGGAATAATATCAAAGGACATAAAATATTTTTGCTGCTGTTCATCTGTCCCGAAAACAATTTTAAAATCTATGGTTGAGGGAAAACTGTATTTAAATTCTTGAGATTCAGAATCCCAAT
>JAUCGD010000125.1 GCA_030377945.1 Desulfobacterales bacterium HSG17
TTTATAATCATACGCTGAGTCATTAATGAAGTGTTTAAAGAAGGTTGCCAAGGCATATGTGCTAAAATTTTATAGTCCATATATTGGTAAGAATACCAAGGTTAATAACTGTTTTCAATCAATTATCTTATAAGGTTCTATAGAAATATGCCGATTGAAAAAAAAAATTTGGAGAAAGGACGAATTTGGAGAAATTTTATTATTAACATCAGCCTCATCATCATACTTTTTTTGATGGGAATCCTCATAGGTTTCGTAATTAGAACGAACCATATTATCCGTTACCAGCATTTGACAGCAGCAAGGGCCCATTTCAGGAGTATAGTTCTGACCAGAAGCTGGAGTGCCAACCATGGCGGTGTATTTGTTAAAAAAGAAAAGGGCATAGTTTCCAACCCTTATCTTGAAAATCCGGACATACAAACTATAGACGGAACAGTTTATACTAAAAAGAATCCAGCCTTAATGACTCGGGAGATATCTGAAATAGCCGAACATGCAGGCGATTTCAGATATCACATAACAAGCCTGATGGCATTGAACCCAGATAATGTTCCTGATGATTTTGAGAACATGGCTTTGGAGTTGTTTGAAAAAGGCAATCGAGAAAAATTTGCCATTATTCCTGAAAACGGAAAAACAATTTACAGATATATGGCACCTCTTTTTGTTGAGAAAAGCTGTCTTGCCTGTCATTCTAAGCAAGGCTACAAAATTGGCGATGTTCGAGGAGGGATAAGCGTTACATTTGATATTTCTGATGTAAGCAAGCAAACGATCTTCAGCCGTTTCATCTTTATTGGATTGAGCATTCTTGTTTCATCGATTTTACTCACTATTATTTTTTCCATAGTTTCAAGATTGGCTCGTAGGCTTGATGAA
Source organism: Desulfobacterales bacterium HSG17 (assembly GCA_030377945.1). The sequence continues at coordinate 883 of JAUCGD010000125.1, forward strand.
ACGATGAATGAATTGAAAGACCTGAACGATAATTTAGAATTTAAGGTTCAGGAACGCACAATAGAATTAAAGAATGCAAATGTTCAACTCAGAGAAGCTCAAGAGATTGCTGAGACAGCGAACAGGGCCAAAAGCAATTTTTTAATGAACATGGGCCATGAACTTAGAACACCACTTAACAGCATTATCGGGTCAGCAGATATGGCTTTGCACCGTGTACAAAAGTCTGACAATGAGACATTTAAGAGAATTCTTAATTCCGCTCGTAGACTTTTAACAGTCTTAAACACCATTATCGATTTTTCAAAAGCCGCAGACAGTAAAATTGAACTGGATTCGGTACCCTTCAGATTAGATGAGGTCCTTTCAAAGTTACCGAACGTATTCGTCCATAAAGGGGTTCAAAAGCGGGTCGCGATTCATTTTGATATTACAGGAAATATTATCCCCAATGCCTTGATAGGAGATCCAGATCATCTGACGGAAATGTTTTGTCATCTGCTGGATAACGCGGCAAAGTTTTCTCATGGAGACAATCCTGTAACAATAGGTGGCAGTACCAGGGATATGTCGGAGAAAAAGGCAACACTGGATTTTTATATTAAGGACAATGGCGTCGGTATTTCCTCACAGCATTTTGAAAAAATATTTGAGCCCTTCTTCCAATGTGATGCTTCCAGCACACGCCACTATGATGGTACCGGGATGGGATTGGCCATGAGCAAGCGCTTGGTGGAATTAATGGGCGGGACGATTCGAGTGGAAAGCAAAATCGGGGAAGGCAGTACTTTTTTTTTCACACTGACTTTTGAGCGACAAGCACTGGAACATGCTTTTGAAGTACCATCCATAATAGATAAGGAAGAAGTCGCTGCTGATTTGCCTGCTGATAAAGCAGATAGGGAGGTTTCTGATCCTACTCTGCTCAACGAATTGCTATTAACGCTCGATTCTTTTATTGAGAAACGAAAGTCTAAGCAATGTCGAGATATTATCGAGAAGATTAATGCCAAGCGTTGGCCGGAACCGTTCGAAAAGAATACGGCTGTTTTATTTAAACTGATCAAACGATACAAATTCAAGGAAGCAAAGACACTTCTCGATATGATGGCAGAGCAATTGTCAAAAACTGACCATGCAATGGATATGATGGATAAATTAAAGGATTGACTCAGGAATTATTATTCTGTTTTTAAGTTCTCAGGGAGCATAGATAGCTAACGACAGCAGGTGGATGCTACACTTTTGATATTGGCAGGGTACTGCTGATAAAATTGACTATTTGAGGCTTAAAAATTGCCAGGCTGACAGATCGAATCTGCACCTCCCCATCTTTTTTCTATTTGTCTGTGGCATTGGTGTTTTTATTAGAGATGGCTGCTGCTGCACCTGCAGCAGAGGATTCGCCTAACGCCTGAACCATTACGCGTTCATGGTAAAACTCAATCCCATTGGCTTCAAATTGCTCTTGTAGCTGTTTGAACAATTCTTTTCTGATAGTGAACTGCTCACCGGGCTTAGTTTTGAATTTAACTCGCATGATCATGGCCGCGCCATCAAATTTTTTCACGCCCTGGCTTTTGATTTTATCCAGCAGCTTGGGCCCTAATTCTTTATCGGCCTGGATCTTTTTATTGATTTTCTTAACGATTTTCCGGACCTTGTCGATGTTGGTATTGTAGGGAACTCGGAATTCATGTTTCATGATCACCCAATCCCGGGAAAAATTTGTTACAGAGCCTAGCTGAGAAAAAGGAATGGTGTGCACCCCGCCACGGGGATGACGCAGCTGCAGGGCACGCAGCGAAATTTGTTCCACAATTCCCTTTGTGTCGCCGCCTTCCACATAATCGCCGAGACGGAACGCATCATCGACCAGGAAAAAAATGCCCGAGAAAATGTCTGCCACCAAGGTCTGAGCGCCAAATCCCACTGCAATACCGATGATTCCGGCCCCGGCTAGCAGCGGCCCGATATTGATCCCCATCGCCGAAAGCATAATGAGCGACACAACGCAGATAATGAAGATGACGATGGCCTTGCGCAGGAGGATCAATAAAGTGCCTGCACGGTTGCCGCCGGCACCGCCTTCCTCCATGTCTTCATTTTCCTCCTCAGGATTCACCGCTTGGATTTTCCGGTCAATGACGGTTTTCAACACTTCCCATATTGCATACCCCAAAATGGCAGTGATGAATATTTTGATGGATGCATCAGTGATGGCTTGCCCCACGGGCAGATCAATTCCCCACAGATTAAGGACCCAAGTGGTTAAGCCCATCAGGATTAAAATCCCCATAATTTTCCGAATCAGAGGAAAGTGTCGTTCGATCACCGATAATTGAGGCCTATCGTTTTGGTCCACATAATTTTGCGGAAGTTGATTTTCAGACAACCCTGGATACAATTCGTCAATAAACTTACTCAACTCGGGATTCTGGGCTAAAAGATCCTGATTGACAATACGGGGGTCCAATAGATCCACACGGCCGGCGGCGATTTGCAGAACACGGGTTCCGGCGGAAAAGATTATGAGCCCAAAGGGGATGGCAATGATTGTGAGCATCATAGGAAGCACAAGATCATTATGATTCATCATCAGGTTGATATGCCAGGCTATGCCAATGATGAACAGAAAGCCGGACATAAGAAATGGCCAGGAACCAGCCATGCTCTGACGCATCCCATAATCGTCGTGACCGGGTTGTGCTCCGGCCATGATGGCCTGTGAAACTCGTTTACGGTCGAGCCAGACCACCCGAATGAGGATGGTGAACTGGGCAATGCCCATGAATGTATACAGCAAAAGGAAACTTTCCATGCGGATGCCCATTTCTTTAAGCAGAATAGTAGTGCGGGCAATTAGCGGTCCGAAAAGAAGGAGGAGGAGCAGACTGGAAAAGTATACATTGGCTGCCGGACAATCCAGACTGACAATGCGCAGGTTTGGTGTTTTGGGGGAAAACAGAAAATTGAGGACAATCATGCTGACACGCACCATCACAATGATGGGCAGGTAGGCCATCACTGTTTCGAATAAAGGACCTTCAATGGGACAAAATAGAATTAATACGGAGACCAGCGTAAATATAAAAATGCCAAATCCGCAGATTTCAAGGATAGTCCGTTTTCCTAAAGCAATGAACATGCTGCCAAAACACTCCGGTATTTGCTGTTGGAGCTTTATGGCCAGCGATTTAAACTTTCGGTGAAATTGCCATTCAGCCAAAAAGGCCAAACCTAGCAAGGTAATGAATTGGCCTAAAAGCAGAACAAATCCTGGCCAGCCGCGGCCACCGGACAACGCGTAAAAAGCCTGGGCAATATCCGAGAGCAGCGATGGACCTTGGGTGATGATCGTTGCGATACTGCTCACGTAGGTGATTAAATATAGTTTATTGGCTACAATGAAACCGCGGATTTTACGATCGATAAGAGATGTTATACCCACCTCGGTGATCGCCCTCTTTTTTTTCTCAGCGACAATGGTGGTTGACTTGGTCGATGTCGTCTCAGCAGTGATCTGAGATGAAGTCTCCTGAGAAAAAGTGAGGGGTGCAAAGGTAAGGGTGATTAAAAATAAAAAGCCGTATGTTACAATGGCACGCATAATGGGGATCATCCTTTTAAGCATTAGATTTTGTACTAACCAAGTTGATTATAAACATTTCTACAGAAAACGAAAAGGATTTTCAGGGTAAAATGCTATGAATCAATCAAAGTGATTCCCTATTTTTTTTCTAAAATTGTGCCCAGAGAGTCACCACAACATTTTGTGGCGGGATAAAAATAGAATTGGATGAATATAGTCTAAACTTCCTTAATAAGCGTTTTATCTATAATTGCCGATGGTTAAACCAACCGCATTGCATTAATGAATGATTTTGGTGTAGTGTATACTCGTGGCTTCGAATCGGGCAATAATAGATAAAACGCTTATTAAGGAAGTTATCACTGGGAGTTTATCGTGAAAATTTTATTGTATTTATCAATCAGTGTTGCCCTTAGTGTCTTTTTACTCCCTCCAGTAAGTGCTGATAATTCAATTAATATAGTATGTGCCGAATGGCCAGGATTTACTAACCAGGATGGCACAGGACTATATTGGGAGCTTGTAAAAGAGGTATATGAGCCATTAGGTTTCAAAGTACATACTAAAATTGTGCCTTGGAAAAGGGCGGGGCTAATGATTGAAAGGAAGATTGCCGATGCTCTTGTTGGTGATTATTACTATTCTCAAAAAGATGGAAAAGAGAGATTATATCCTAAATGGCATCTAAGCGTTGAAGATCCACTACTTGCCATTTTTAAAAAAGAGCTTCATGAAATTGAAGGCTTTGATTCATTAAGCGGTAAATCAATTATTTGTATGAGAGGGTACGATTTTGATAAGATTTATCTAAAGGATATTCAACATGAAATGCATCAAGTTGATTCAGTGAAAAAGGGTTTGAGTTTGATAAAAAATGATCGATATGATGTTTTTTTGGATTATCGCTATAATATGAAAAATGCTTATAGAGAATCAGATATCGATCTTTTGATATTTAAAACAGTTGTTATGAAAGTTGGCAACAAGCTCTTCTTAAATTTTTCAAACACAGAAAATAGTAAAAGGCTTATCAAAATTTATGACCAGCGAATTCCTGAGTTGTTGGATAACGGGAAATTAGAGGAAATCTGTAAAAAAAATAACTCTAATATAGATAAATTTGGACCGCATCGATACAATAACTCTAAAAAGTAGTTTGGCCAAACTGCTGTTCAACGATCCCTTTCTGAATCCCGAGAATGGCCAGGCTGAAAGATGAATGTTGCACCGTTTCACCCCATTTCAATTATAAGACTGTGTACCGGTTTTAAAGGCAGGTTTTTGATATTGGTGCTCCAGATGTGCGGTGGACAATATCATTGACGGGGAATCACCGAAAATTAATTTTGGCTTGCACTGTTGTGGCACCCATTAGGCAGATATAAAAACAGGTATTATCACAAGGGAAAAAGCATCATGTTTGTCATCTGTATGTTTGATACCTTCGTATTGTTTGCCGATGGATTGGCAAGATGGATGTTTTGGCTCCTCCCTCTTCCATTAGGCCATCTATCTACCAATACCAGTTAAAAGTGGATTCGACCACAATTCCTCGCAATTGATTCTTAAATGACTCAAGCTCGTTCGAGATTTCAGGGAGGCTATTATTAACCCTTTTCCCAAGAATCCGTTTGAAATCTTTGTCCATAATTCCTATGTATGTATTTCTTGAATGAAGATCTAAACCGGCGTATAGTTCCATCTGGCACCTCCTCTTGTTTAGGATTATTTGGATTTAACCCATAATTACAAATCGCAAAATGGTTTGCGATTCGGAGGTGCCTTTTAGATGATTATCAAGTAACTACAGTTTCTGGATATTGTGAGCTTCACAAACATATTCCATTTTATGGGGTTATATCAATCAGAGTTTTATATCCGTTTGGAACGCATAAACAATTCAATTTGATCACTTATGAAGCGTAAAGTCGCAGATCTCAATATTCTACTTCGATTCGCATTTTATGAATCAATAAACCCTTGGATCTTTTTAAATGCGGGTCTCATCGGTACAACCATTTGTGTCCTAACTGATCATTACACCATTGTTCCCTACTGCGTTCCACTTTTTGTTCAAATTTTCACACGTACTAGCGTAAAGTTTCGACAAAGGCATATAACGGCTTTAGTTGAGCTACCTGCTCAGACGGATGATCCGGTTTTTATCATGGATGGTCACGGAGAGATTATCCTATCAACAGGTAAAACCAAACAGTTTTTTGAAGATCATGTCATAAATAATATCCGGCACCTTATCGGTGATGAAGGAATGGAACGGGTATTAACATTGGCTCGCCATTCGATTGATGATGATCAGAATCTTTCTGAGGAGTGTTATGCTGAAAAAATAGACAAATGGTATGATATCAAAGCAAAGCCTGCCATTGGGGAAGATTCTGAAAATTTTGAAAAAGTGTTGGTTTGGTTTCAAAATATTTCTATTCGAAAAGAATATGACATCCGTTTACAGGATCTGCTGAAATATTCAAGCTCCATGATTTCAAAACTGGATCAACTGGTTAAAACAGGCTCCATCTATGATCATGTTGCGGCCTTTATGTTATCCGATTATGAAGCCATCTATATTACCCGCACAGATGCAGAAGAAAATCTAATTGGCCATGTATTTAAACGAGGCATTCCTTTTATTGATCGCTCAAAAACCATTATTATTCATCATGACTCAAATGCACCTATTCTGATGTCCCGAAGAACGGCCAAGATTTTGTCTGATGACATCGCAGATCATGATTCGAAAGAAAGCTTTTTAAAAAAGAATCCCTTTGATCCCAACGTAGTTTCTTTTATCGGCAATGAAGTTCATAATTTCATCACATATAATGAAGCAGATGTCTCTATTATTGCTTTCAATTTTAAAAAACAAATAACCGTTCATGAAAAACGCTTTATTGAAGTGCTATTAAATATTTCTAGAATTATGGTCATGCTGGCAGACCTTATTCGATCCAATGACGAACAATTTTTCCAAAAAATCATCGGACTGTGTGCAGCTGCCGAATATAGTGATGAATTCAGTAGTCGGCATGTACTACGTGTAAATATCTTATCCAAATTGGTTGCTGAAAAACTAGAAATGGATCACACTTTTATAAATACCATCAGCCAGGTAGCAGCTTTACATGATTTAGGAAAAGTCGCTATGCCCGAACTTATAAAAATGACTGGAAAATACACACAGGAACAATTTAAAATGATGCAAATGCATACTCTCTACGGGGCTATAATTATTGATCGAATGGCTCGATATTCCTCTAAGCCAGATCCTCGATTAAACATGGCAAAAAATATTATCCTGCACCACCATCAGACATATAATGGTAAAGGGTACCCTGCTATAAAAAAAAATGGAACCGTTGTTGAAACCCTCTCAACTGATTATCAAAAATACATTGATCATCGCCCCTTAATGGGGGATGAGATTCCCATTGAAGCCCTTATCGTCTCGCTTGCTGACCGTTACGACTCAATTAGAACAAGCTCTTTTCATAAACCAGGTGTTTCACATGAGGAAGCCGTACGGATCATGAATCATGATGATAACTTGAATATTAAGGGCTATGATTGGCATGGACCGGAACTATGGCGGTCCTTTCAAAGCATTCAGCACGAGTTTGACCGAATATATGAGGAAATGAAAGATTAGTGAATAAGATGGCACCAATTTTGGGGATAGTGAGTTAACCAAGTCTATCTTCCACAGCAGCGTTGTTTATAATCTGCCTAATTTCAGGAATCTTGATTTAATAAATTGTAACATTTTACTATATTATCGATTAAGTATTTGAAAAACAATCACATATCAATGTCATTTCCTATTTACTATTGAATTTGACATCGGAAAAAGAAAATGACACTCTACTGCCTAAAAATTCTATGTTTTAGGTAAATTTATGCCTCAATTATTGCTACCTGATCCTTCCCTCAAAAACTGTAACCAGGGTTAAGCCACCTTTTTAAGGTTATACCATTCTTGTTCACAGTGAGCGGGCGTTTTCCAGCCATTGGCTGAATGTTTTCGTCTCTGGTTATAATACAA
>JAUCGD010000921.1 GCA_030377945.1 Desulfobacterales bacterium HSG17
ATTAATAATATAGGAATATAGTATGGAAAAAGTACTTATATCGCATAATAAACATTGGCATGGGGAATATACAGACCTATATCAAAGAGCTTTATCTCAAAAACTTGTTGCAAATCTCTCCTGCAAACATATCCAGGTGTTACAGGGTATTAGAAGGAGTGGGAAATCTACACTGTTTAAGCTTCTTATCAATCATCTTATGCAGTCAGTTGATGCAAAACAAATTTTGTATATAAATCTTGAAGACCCTTTTTTTATAGGATACAGCAATGACCCGGCAAATCTATATAAAATAGTGGAAACTGCTCAAAAATTAGTCGGGAATAAAATCAAATATCTTTTTCTTGATGAAGTTCAGGCGATTACCGGATGGGAACAATATGTAAAAGTTGTATATGATAATGAAGAATTTAAAAAAATATTTGTTACTGGTTCAAATTCATCCTTATTAAACAGTGAATTTGCAAAACTTTTAACCGGCAGATATTTATCTGAAATGGTCTTTCCGTTAAGCTTTTCAGAAATTTTAACAATACATGGAATCACCACATATTTTAAACTCAACAGCGAGCGCCCAAAAGTTTTGGGGCTTGTTGATTCAATGCTGAAATATGGTTCTTTTGTAGATGTCTTTGATAACAAGGATGAGTATAAAAGAGAGATATTATCAACCTATTATGATGAGATCATTCTTAAAGACTGTGTTGCAAATAACTCTATCAGAGATATTAAAAGTTTTAAGGGGCTAAGTTATTATCTCCTGTCAAATATCACAGCTTTATACTCATATAAATCTCTGGCAAGTGCTGTGGGAATACATGATAAAAGTTCAAAAGAATATGTGCAGTATCTGCAGGATGCCTATTTACTGTCTGAATTAAAACAGTTTTCCTATTCACTTAAAACGCAGCAGAACAACAGAAAAAAAATATACCTGGTAGATAACGGATTTATAAATCTATCCTTTAAATTTTCTAAAAAAAGTGGTGCAGTACTGGAAAATTTAGTTTTTAGTGAACTTTATAAAAGAGGAAAAGAACTCTATTTTTATAATAAAAATTTTG
>JAUCGD010000126.1 GCA_030377945.1 Desulfobacterales bacterium HSG17
TACAGTGAAGAACATGAATGGGCCAAAATGGAAGACAACTTGGTGAGGATCGGGATCAATGATTATGCCCAGGATCAACTGGGGGATATCGTCTTTGTGGAATTGCCCCAGGTCGGAGATTCTTTTGAAACGGGCCAGGAGTTCGGTTCCGTGGAATCGGTCAAAGCCGTCTCGGAATTGTTCATACCCATCGCAGGCGAAATTGTGGAAGTCAATGCCGGGTTGGAAGATGATCCGGAAAAAGTAAACACCGACCCGTATGGAGAGGGGTGGATGGTCCTGATCAAACCCGCTGATGCAACCGAAATTGAAAATATGTTAACTAAAGACGCTTATGTGGCCACCCTGAAAAAGGAGTAATCCATGCGTTATTTGCCCCAGACCCAAGGGGATATCGATGCCATGCTCAAGGCCGTGGGCGTCAATGAAATTGATGAGTTGTTTGCCCAGATTCCGGGGGCCTGCCGGAGGGATCAGGAAATGGACCTGCCCCCGCCCATGACCGAATGGACACTTGATCGGCACATGGACGAGCTGGCTGCCCAAACCGCCACTGGCCCGGAAGTGCAGAATTTTTGCGGGGCCGGCTCCTATGAGCATTTCATCCCCCAGACCACATCCTATCTGTTGGGACGTAGTGAATTTACGACGGCCTATACACCTTATCAGCCGGAACTGAGCCAAGGGACCTTGCAGGCCATTTACGAATATCAGACCCTGGCATCCCGCCTTCTGGGATTGGATGTGGCCAATGCTTCTCTATATGACGGCGCCACAGCCCTGGCCGAAGCCCTTTTAATGGCGGTGCGGTTGACCCGGCGCAATACGGTGGCCTTGTCCGAAGCCATTCACCCCCTTTATCGCAAAGTGGTGAGCACCTATTTGATGCCGGCGGGGATCGAAATGAGGATCCTGCCCTTTAACTCGGACGGATTGACGGAACTCAAGGCCCTGGAAGGGATGACGGATCTTGCGGCCGTGGCTGTTCAATCTCCCAATTTTTTCGGGTGCATCGAAGACTTGTCTGCTTTTGGGGATATGATTCACGCCCAAAAAGGATTGTTGGTGGCCGGGTTTACCGAGGCATTGGCCTTTGGGGCCATCAAAGCCCCCGGTGAGCAAGGGGTGGACATTGCCTGCGGCGAAGGCCAAAGCCTGGGGCTGCCCAATTCCTATGGGGGGCCGGGTCTGGGTATGATGGCCTGTAAACAAAAACTGATGCGTAATTTGCCGGGTCGGTTGGTGGGCATGACCAAGGACGTCGACGGGCGCCGGGGATTTGTATTGACCCTGGCCACCCGGGAGCAGCACATTCGCCGTGAAAAAGCCACATCCAACATCTGCACCAACAACAGCCTGTGTGCACTGTCCGCCCTGATGTATATGGCGGCGGCCGGGGGCACGGGTTTTGCCAAAATGGCCCAACTGAATCTTTCCAAGGCGACCTACCTTAAAAATGCCCTGGTTTCCGCCGGATTTGAGATTCCCTTCAGCGCCCCGACCTTTAATGAATTCGTGGTAAGGTTACCGACCGGTTTTAAAATAAAGCATAAAGCCCTGGCCGGGGAAAAGGGGATTATCTGCGGAATACCATTGGCCCAGTATTACCCGGCCCCGCATTATCAGAACCTGGAAAACGATTATCTTTTTTGCGTGACGGAAACCAAATCAAAACAAGACCTGGACAATCTGGTGGCGGAGGTGGCCTCATGACGGAAAATATAGAATTAAGTCCCGGAGAATTAACCCCGGAAGAGTCAAGCCCCACAGACATAAGTGCAGGCGCCACCGGATTAATATTCAATGAACCCCTCTTATGGGAGAAAGGCCGAAAGGGCCGCACCGGAATTTCTTTTCCGGATATGGACGTACCCCTGGTGGAGTTGCCGAAAGCGGTCAGCGGAAAAGGCCCTGATTTTCCGGACCTGTCGGAAGTGGATGTAGTGCGCCATTTCACCCGCCTCTCCCAATGGAATTTCGGGGTGGACTCGGGCATGTACCCTCTGGGGTCCTGCACCATGAAATATAATCCCAAAACCAATGAACGCCAGGCGGCGCTGCCGGGTTTTGCCGCTGCCCACCCCCTTTTGCCGGTGGAAAAGGCCCAAGGAATTTTAGAGATGATGTTCACTCTCGAAAAGTACCTGGGTGCAATCACCGGTCTGGATGCCGTGACCCTGCAACCCACGGCCGGAGCCCACGGTGAGTTGTGCGGCATGCTGATTTTTCATGCCTATCATAAGGAAAAGGGTCATCCCCGTTCCAAGATCATCGTGCCGGATACCGCCCATGGCACCAACCCGGCTTCGGCGGCATTGTGCGGTTACAAGCCCGTACCGGTCAAATCGGGTCCTGATGGGATTCTCGCCCCGGAAACCATACGGGCGGTCATGGACGAGGAGACGGCCGGGATCATGGTGACCAATCCCAATACATTAGGCCTTTTCGAGCAGAACATTCGCGAAATCGCCGATATCGTCCATCAAAAAGGCGGGCTGGTGTATGGGGACGGGGCCAACATGAACGCCGTGATGGGGTATGCGGATTTAAAAAAAGCTGGTATTGATGTGCTCCATCTGAATTTGCACAAGACTTTTTCCACCCCCCATGGTGGGGGCGGGCCCGGTTCCGGTCCGGTTTGCGTGACCGCAGCGTTGTCAAAATTTTTACCCACACCCCGAATCATTCAAACCGATCAGGGATTTGATTTGGGCGAGGATTTTCCCGCCAGCATCGGCCGTCTGCATGCCTTTTACGGCAATGTCGGGGTCATGCTCAAAGCCTACAGCTATATTTGCAGTCTGGGTGCTGAATTTTTAAAACAAGTCAGTCGCATGGCAGTCTTAAACGCCAATTACATCAAGGAAAATCTCAAGGGTACCTTTCATCTGCCCTATGATAGACCCTGTATGCACGAATGCGTGTTCAGTGACCAGAACCAGCACGCTCACAAGATCTCCACCCTGGATATAGTCAAGCGGTTGATGGATTACGGGTATCATCCGCCGACCATTTATTTTCCCCTGGTGGTACCAGGAGCGATCATGGTGGAACCCACGGAGACCGAGTCCAAAGAGGACATCGATCGTTTCATTGCGGTGATGATGAAAATCGCCGATGAAGCAAGGGAATCGCCGGACCTGTTAAAGAATGCCCCGATGCGCTGTAAAGTCAAACGCTTGGATGAAACCGGTGCTGCCCGGCATCCGTGCCTGGCAGGTTGACGTATGAAACTGATCCAGGCGGTGAATCTGGGGGTGATACCCTATGTGGATGCTCATGACCTGCAGGTACGGTTGGTTGATGCGTTGTATCACGGTCTGATACAGCACAATATGTGTTTGCTGGTGGAGCATCCCCCGGTATTTACACTGGGGCGCCGGGGTGGCAGAGAGAATATCCGGGTGGAATCATCATTTTTAATTCAACAATCCATTGGGGTTGTCCATACCGAACGAGGCGGAGATGTCACCTATCATGGACCGGGACAACTGGTGATTTATTTTATCCTGGACCTTGAATCCATGGGGATCTCCATCCCGGAACTGGTGGAAAAGCTGGAGGCAGTGATGATCGGGCTTTCAAGCGATGCCGGGATCACAGCCACCCGTAATCCTAAAAATCATGGCATCTGGATAAAAGAGAACAAACTGGGCAGCATCGGCCTTGCCATTCGACGGGGGATTACTTTCCACGGCCTAGCCTTGAATGTGAAGCCGGATCTGGCCCCTTTTTCCTGGATCAACCCCTGCGGAATGGCCGGTGTGTCGACAACCTCTCTTCTGGCGGAGACGGAAACGAATTTGGATATGGATTGGATGAGGAAAAGGGCAATGATCCACATCAGTAGGGTCTTCAGTATTGACATCAAACCCACGGCATACGCCAAACTGACGGATCTATTGAATACTCTGGATGAAAAAGAAAAGGGGATGGCCGTATGAGGATCACCCCTATAAAACAAAAACCCAAATGGCTGACCCGGCGCCTGCCAACCGGCCCTGCGTTTGAAAACATCCGGGGCATGGTCCGGGACGGAAATCTCCACACGGTTTGCCAGGAAGCCAAATGCCCCAACATGTGGGAATGTTTTTCCAAAAAGACCGCCACTTTTTTGATCATGGGACCTCGCTGCACCCGGACCTGCGGTTTCTGCGCAGTGGAGCATGGTCCACTCCATCCTTTAAATAAGGAAGAACCGCTGCGGGTGGCCCAGGCGGTCCTGGAAATGGGGTTGGCTTTTGCCGTGGTGACATCCGTCACCCGGGATGATCTGGTCGATGGCGGGGCTGCTCATTTCGCTGAGACCATCCGGCAAATTCGGCAAACCAATCCCGGCATCGGGGTTGAGGTATTGATCCCTGATTTTCTGGGGGACCCACAAGCCTTAGAAACGCTTTTAGGGGCTGCCCCTGATGTATTGAATCACAATATTGAGACCGTTCCCCGCCTTTATTCGAAAGTTAGGCCCGAGGCAATGTATGACCGGTCATTGGATGTTTTCCGCCGGGCGGCCATTTTCGCGCCCCACATCCCCTTAAAATCCGGTATCATGCTGGGCCTGGGGGAAGATGAAGCCGAAGTTCTGGCAGTATTAAAAGATTTAGTAAAGGCCGGGTGTTCACTTTTAACAATTGGTCAGTATTTACAACCCAGCTCCGTCCATTTGGCGGTTCAGCGGTATATCTCCCCGGAAGAGTTTGACGAGTGGGCGCAGAAGGCCCAAAAAATTGGGTTCAAACGTGTTGCCGCCGGACCCTTTGTACGCAGTTCCTATGAAGCCCATGCCTTGGTTGACGGTAAGAAAGGACACATTAAATGAAAGAGTTTCGAATTTTGTTTTTGGTGGGTAAGGACCGTCCCGGAATCGTGGATGAGGTCAGCCGGATATTGTTTGAACATACTGCAAATATCGAAGACAGTCGCATGGCCACTCTGGGCGGCTGTTTTTCCATCATGACCCTTTTTAGTGTGGACGCGGAAAAACTCGAGGGTACCCAAACAGGCCTTGAAAGCCTCCAAGAACAAGGTTTCAATGTATGGTTTCATAAGGCCCAAGACCCCACGGCCGCTTTACCCCGGGATGCGGCCCTGCCTTTGAATTTTGAGGTCCGGGCCATGGATCACCCCGGCATTGTCCGGCGGGTTGTGCATGTGCTGGGCGAAAACAATGTGAACATTGAATCCCTGAATACCCATGTGATCCAGGCCCCGCTGTCCGGGGCCCCCTTGTTTGACCTGGAGATTTCAGCGGCGGTGCCGAAAGAGGTGTCCATTGCGGGGATTAAAGAAAGCTTGGCGGAGTTGGCGGCAGAGGAGAATTTGGATTTATTGTTTTTAAAGGCAGGGGGTTAGGCGAAAGGGGAAAAGGGCAGGGGAGTAGGCTTTTGACTGAAGGCTGAAGGAATAACCTAAAAAAAAGATTCAGCCTGCAATGTGGTTTTCAAATTGGTTGGTTTTTGCCTCTCCAGGCCCTCAGCCTAAAAGTCTTCAGCCTGCAGTTTATGTCTTCAGTCTAAACTCCTTCAGCCTAAAGGCCTTAAAATAAGGAGCACTCTCCATGGTTGAATCAAAATCACATAAATCCAATAAAAACAATTTCAACCCCGAACAATCCATGTCCGAAGTGCGGCGAGAATTTGGGGAGCACGGCGGAGTGACTCCGTCCATCTCCCGTTCATCGACTTTTACGGTGATGGCCTCCAATATTATGCCCGATATTTTCGCCGGTCTGCGGGATACTGAAAAAGACGGCTGTTTTTTGTATTCCCGCCATTTCAATCCCACCGTGGATGTCCTGGCCCGGTACCTGGCGGCTTTGGAAGGGTCGGAGGCGGCGATTTGCACGGCCAGTGGCATGGCGGCCATTTCCTGCGCCATCCTGCAACTCTGCCGCAGCGGGGATCATATCGTGGCCAGCGACACGATTTACGGGGGCACCCATGCTCTTTTGGCCGATGTTCTGCCGGACATGGGCATCACCACGACCTTTGTCGATGCAACGGATGCCGATAATTTTGTAAAGGCGGCAACCGACAAGACCCGTCTTTTTTACACCGAAACCCTTGGTAATCCATTATTAAAATTGACGGACATTCCCGCGCTCGGGAAGATCGCCAAATCCAAAAACATTCGTCTCATGGTGGACAACACCTTTACCCCCATGATCTTCAGCCCCTTGGCAATGGGGGCGGATATCGTGATTCATTCATTGACCAAATTCATCAACGGAGCCTCCGATAATCTCGGCGGAGCGATCTGCGCCTCACGTGCTTTCATCCATCAACTCATGGACCTGCACACCGGTCGGGCCATGCTTTTAGGCCCCAGCATGGACCCCCGCACCGCCTATGATATCATTCAACGTTTGCCGCATCTGGGCGTGCGCCTCCGGGAGCACGGCAAACGCGCAATGGCGGCCGCCACCCTTTTGGCGGAAATGGACGTCAAAGTCACCTATCCCGGCTTAAAACAGTATTCCCAGCACGATCTTTTCTGCCAATTACAAAATCCTTCATTCGGGTTCGGCGGAATTTTCACCGTGGATTGCGGCGATCCAATTAAAGCCGACCAATTGCTGGACATCCTCCAAAATAAGGAACGCTTCGGCCTCATCGCCGTCTCCCTCGGCTATTACGACACCCTCATGTCCTGCTCCGGCACCACCACTTCTTCCGAGATTTCAGTCGATGAACAATCCCGCATGGGCCTTTCCCCTGGCCTCGTCCGCTTCTCCATTGGCATCACCGGCGATCTGGACGAGCGCCTCGCGCAATTGGAACGGGGTGTACGGTCGGCTGGGCTGGTATAAAATATTTAATAACGCATATCAGGTTATATGTTGATGGGCTCCTTGGGTACTTTTAAAGTTAGGGGCATCCCTTAATCCATGATTCTTTTTTTCGGCTAATTTGCTGATTAGTTTTCCTTTTTTCTCATCCACTACCCAGAGCAGACTTTTGCCTCCAATCATTTGAGAAACAAACAATTTTCCACTCTCGCCAATGAAGCCCTGAGGTTTGATAAGGTCATATTCCAGGTTTTGGCATTTTTTTCGCTTCAGTTGTGTTGAGCCCACCCGGCCAAAATATACATAAATATCGCTACAACTGTAAGCAGATGCAATCTGGCTACTATGGACCATATAAACCATAGTTAACTTGTTTTTCACAACATAGCCAAAAAAATTGGTTTCTTTAAGTATTTGATCGAGCATCAGAAGCTTTACAACCATATTACGAAACGATTGGTAAAAAAGCCCGTGAAAACAGAATCAATCACGTCGATGAAACATCTTGGTTTCAAAACGGTGCTCTCAATTGGTTATGGGTCCTGGCAAACTGTAATGTCGCCTATTTCATGATTCATACGAACCCAACAAACAATCATGCCGAAAGAATGCTTCGATATGGTGTCTTATGGAGAAAACGAAGCAAGGGCACTCAAAGTGAAAAAGGCAATCGTTGGGTGGAACGAATTCTCTCCTTTAAGCAGACCTGGCACATACGTTCCTTACCATCTTTTCCATTAATAGTGACTGCAATAGATTCATTTTTCAAAGAGCAAAAGCCAGATTTATCCTGGATCTAAATTAAGTCATTACCCTGTGATCGTGTACAATTGTATAACAGGGGCGCTTATCAGGATTAAAGTTATAATCTGATGCCCCCTATTATATTGTCTTGGTCCGACCCCAGTTGACCAATTTGCATCCCCAAGATTTGCCCCGGATCTACTCAACCTTCGCTATGTAGATTCCATTCACGTCCATTTTGTCCTGGAGCGGATTTTCAAACTCAACGATATGTCCATCAACCTGATCAAACACATTGGACAGTATGGCAAGGAATTCCTTGTCCGGCGCATCATTAGACCACAACCCGAACACCCCTCCCGGTTTGAGGAACGCTCGTAAGCGCATTATCCCATCCTCCGAATAGAGGTCGGCATGACTATGATTAAGCAATGAGTACGGAGTGTGGTCAATATCGAGAAGTATGGCGTCGAACAAGTACCCCGGTTCATCCGGGTTAAAGCCGTCACCTCGAGCAAGCTTGAAGAAATCCTCATGGTAATAACGGCATCGTGAATCATTCGAAAGCAGTGCTCCATTGGGAACAAGCTTCCGCTGATGCCAATCAATCACAGCCGCCAGAGCCTCCACCACAACCATGCGTGCAACCTTGTCATATTTCATGACGGCCTTTGCGGTATAACCCAAACCCAATCCCCCTACAACGATATCCCAGCCTTCACCCGTAAGCTCTGCCAACCCAAGATCGGTCAGCGCAACTTCTCCTTCATAAAACAGCGACGACATGAGGAAATCATCATTAAGTTTCACCTCAAATATCTCACGCCCACCCATTCCCAACAGCCGGCGACGCCTTAAAATTAATTCACCAAGGGCTGTTTCCCGGTAATCCAGTTCTTTAAAGTTCACGCCTGTCATCCTTATTTCCCAATGGCTTTTTTCTTCGATGTCCCGGTTTGACCAG
>JAUCGD010000922.1 GCA_030377945.1 Desulfobacterales bacterium HSG17
TAACAGAACTTTTTAATATTGAGCATCCTATTATCCAGGGCGGGATGCACTATGTGGGCTTTGCAGAACTGGCAGCAGGTGTTTCAAATGCCGGGGGACTTGGAATTATAACAGGTTTGACCCAAAAAACACCTGAAGACCTTTCAAAAGAAATTGCCCGCTGCAAAAGCATGACAGACAAACCCTTTGGAGTTAACCTGACTTTTCTTCCAACTGTTATGTCTCCTGATTATCCTGGATATATAAATGCCATTATTAAAGGAGGAGTGAAAATAGTAGAAACAGCAGGACGCAATCCACAGGAACATCTGCCAAATCTTAAGGATGCAGGGGTGAAGATTATCCACAAATGCACATCAGTACGCCATGCACTAAAGGCAGAGTCCATTGGATGTGATGCAGTTTCAGTTGACGGATTTGAGTGCGGAGGTCATCCGGGAGAAGATGATATTCCCAATATGATCCTGCTGCCAAGGGCTGCTGAAGAACTTAAAATTCCCTTTGTTGCTTCAGGAGGTATGGCAGACGGCAGGAGCCTTGTGGCGTCCCTTGCAATGGGAGCAGACGGGATTAACATGGGAACCCGCTTTATTGCAACAAAGGAAGCTCCTGTACATGAAAATGTAAAACTGGCAATTGTGGCAGCATCAGAGCTTGATACCCGCCTTGTTATGCGGCCTTTAAGAAACACGGAGCGGGTGTTGAACAATCCGGCTGTGGAGCGTCTGCTGGAAAAAGAGGCATCCCTTGGAAATAAACTCAGGTTTGAAGATATTATTGATGAGGTGGCCGGGGTTTATCCAAAAATTATGATGGACGGAAAAATGGATGCAGGGGTCTGGTCATGCGGAATGGTTGCCGGCCTTATCCATGATATTCCTTCATGTAGAGAACTTGTTGAGCGCATCATGTCCCAGGCTGAAGAAATTATTAAAAAAAGGCTTCAAGATATGCTTTGATAAAGGTACTAATGTGGCTGTAAGGAACTCCTAATAAATAAAATACCCGCATCAAGCTGGGGAATGAATCCCCCAGCTACAAGCAAAACCACCCTAAATGGTG
>JAUCGD010000923.1 GCA_030377945.1 Desulfobacterales bacterium HSG17
AATGAAGAAGAAAGCTTTGCCGATCTTTTTGAATCGTACAATACCGGTATGAGCGAAGACCTGCAAGTAGGAGATATAGTAAAAGGTGAAATTATCTCCATAGGTATGGATACGGTTTTTGTTAATACAGGAACCAAGATTGACGGTGCAGTTGAAAAACTTGAACTGCTTGATGAAAACAATGAATTGACTTTTTCCCTGGGTGATACACTTGAGCTTTATGTGGTATCCCTTAGTGAAAATGAAATACGCCTGTCCAAAGCTCTTTCAGGGGCAGGAGGACTTAATCTTTTGCAGGATGCATATGAAGGCAGGGTTCCGGTAGAAGGCAAAGTGGCAGAACAATGCAAAGGCGGGTTTCGTATAGAAGTTATGCAGAAAAAGGTCTTCTGCCCCATAAGCCAGATTGATATAAAATATGTGGAAAATCCTGAACCATATGTTGGTGAAACTTTCCAATTCTTGATAACCCGGTTTGAAGAACAGGGAAGAAATATTGTAGTTTCAAGGCGGGAACTTTTAAGCATTGAACAGGAAAAAGCAATAAAAGTATTTCTTGATGATGTTAAACCAGATGCTGTTTTAGAGGGCAGGGTTACCAATCTTATGCCTTACGGAGCTTTTGTTGAACTTTTCCCTGGAATTGAAGGCATGGTCCATATTTCGGAACTGGGCTGGTCACGGGTTGAAAACCCTGAAGATGTTCTGAAAAAAGATGAAACAGTCAAGGTAAAGGTTCTGAGCATAGAACAGGGAAAAAAGAAGGGCCAGTTAAAAATATCTCTTTCAATAAAGCAGATAACAGGAGATCCCTGGGATAATGAAGAACAGGCTTTCCGCAGCGGAGACAAGGTTAAGGGCAAAGTAACCAGGCTCATGGATTTTGGTGCATTTGTTGAAATTTTTCCAGGCATTGAAGGGCTGGTTCATATAAGTGAAATGAGCTATACCAAAAGAATTTTAAAAGCAGAAGATGTGGTCAGGCCCGGGGAAATGATTGATGTTATGATTAAAGATATTGATATGGCTAAATACCGTATTTCTTTAAGCATACGAGATG
>JAUCGD010000924.1 GCA_030377945.1 Desulfobacterales bacterium HSG17
ATCTGCATAAGGTTGTGATTGTAGGTGAGGTTGTGGCCGTGGGCGCCCTGGTCATGTGCATGACATTTGTTTTTGTTGATCTTGGGGGGCCGCTTCAGGCATGGCATCTTATACCGGGTATCGGGCTTTTTAACTGGCCTTCATCCCTGCTGACCTGGGATATCCTGGTTCTTAACGGTTATCTGGCATTAAACCTTCTGGTTCCGGCCTATATTGTTTATTGTCATTATAATAACCGGAAACCTGTTGAAAAGCTGTACCGCCCCTTTGTTTTTCTCTCAATCTTCTGGGCATTTGGAATTCATCTGGTCACAGCTTTTCTATATGAAGGACTTCCGGCCAGACCATTCTGGAACAACCCCCTGATGGGTCCCAGATTTCTGGCATCAGCATTTGCCGCTGGTCCGGCTTTGATAACTGTTGTACTTGCCATTATCAATTTTTCAACTTCATTTAAGGTAGAAAAAGAGGTTTTTAATAAACTGCGGAGAATTATTGTAATCTCTGCAATCATTAACCTGATAATGCTCTTTTCCGAAATCTTCAAGGAATTCTATCTGCCCACCCATCACAGCCTCCCGGCTGTTTATCTCTATTTCGGTTTAAAAGGCCATACATCCCTTGTTCCCTGGATCTGGTCTGCAATCAGCATGAACCTTTTGGGTACTTTGGTACTGGCCTTTAATCCGGGCAAAAATCATCCCGCAGTATTGCTTCCAGCATGTATTATTTTATTTTTAGGTGTCTGGATTGAAAAAGGTATAGGATTGATTGTGCCGGGTCTGGTTCCTTCTCCTTTGGGAGAAATTGTTGATTATGCCCCAAGCTGGGTGGAAATCAGCATTACCCTAGGGATTCTGGCTCTGGGGATATTTGTAGTTACAATGCTGGTAAAACCGGCTCTTATAATTGAACAAAGGTTTGAGTCTGAGAATCCCCACTGAGGAAAAACAAAACCACGAATAACACAAATTACACGAATATACTGATATTCTCAATTCGTGTTATTCGTGTAATTCGTGGTTAAATCAGCCCTCAAAGAAAAAAACTGGCGGGA
>JAUCGD010000127.1 GCA_030377945.1 Desulfobacterales bacterium HSG17
ATCTATAGTGAAATCACAGGATAACCCCAATGAATGTGTTAGAAACTTTTCCACGCCTAAAGGAGCAGCACCTTTTAAATATTGGATTCGGCAGCACAGTGGTGGCCGAACGGCTTGTTGCCATCGTCAGCCCCAATTCCGCGCCCATGAAACGCCTAAAAGACGAAGCCAAACTGGACAAACGCTTGATTGACGCCACCCATGGCCGTCGGACCCGTTCCATATTGATCACCGACAGCAACCATGTGGTTTTATCGGCCATTCAACCCGAAACCATTTCACAACGTTACATCGCCCTCATGGCGCAACCGGACACCAGCAAATCCGAGGAATAACGTTAACCCGAAAGGATGTGAAGGGTACCATGCAAACCGCCATCGGACAGCTTTTCATCATCTCAGCGCCATCCGGCACCGGTAAAACAACGTTGACGCAGGCTTTATTGGATCGCTTCTCGGATATTGCCTATTCCATATCCTATACCACCCGTATGCCGCGGAAAAACGAGATTGATGGTGTGGATTATCATTTCATTTCCCATGAAGAATTTCAGAGCGGTATTCATGTGGCCCGCTGGGCGGAATGGGCTGAAGTGCATGATAATTTTTACGGGACCAGTGCCGGATTCTTGGATAAAAAAATCCGCGCCGGTCAAAGCGTTTTGCTGGACATTGATGTGGAAGGGCGCCGCCAGGTCATCAAGCGTTTTCCGAATGCCTGTACCATATTTATTCTGCCGCCATCTCTGGAGGTGCTGGAGCAGCGATTGAGAAGCCGGGGTACCGAAGCCGAAGAAACCATTCAAAAACGACTTAAAAATGCCGTTGATGAAATTTCCCACCGTCTGGAATATAAATTTATCATTATCAATGACGATTTGGAACAGGCTAAATCCGAACTTTTTGAAATCATTCAAAATAAACTCCAATCTGTAATAGTATCCTCCCAGGCATGAAACCTAAAAGCCCAACAGAAATACTCTATGGTGCCCATACCGTAGGTGAAGCACTCATCGCCGGACGTCGTGAATTTCACAGCATCTGGGCTTCGCCCGGAAAAAATACTGAACGCCGAAAAGCCATTCTTTCTGCGGCCATAAAAAAAAATATCCCGGTCCATACCGCCCCCCACCCAGAATTGGCGCGGATCGCCGGCACCCAAAAACACCACGGTGTCATTGCTAAGGTATCTGCTTACCCTTTATTGTCCCTTGAAAGCCTCATCCAAAGGCTTTTGGAAAAACCCAGCGGCATGCTGGTATTATTGGATTCCATCCATGATCCCCATAATCTGGGGGCACTGACCCGAACCGCTTTATGCGCCGGCGCCGTAGGCATGATTATCCCCAAGGACCGCAGCAGCGGACCAACCCCGGCAGCCTCTCATGTCTCGGCCGGTTCTTTAGAGCACATGCCCTTGGCAGCCGTTACCAATCTGAGCCGCGCCATGGATAGGCTCAAACAGAACAGCATCTGGTGCCATGGGCTTGACATCCAAGGCGACCGATCCCTGTTCGACATTGGTTTCCCCAAACACACGGCATTGGTAATCGGCAACGAGGAAAAAGGATTACGCCGCCTGATTCGGGAAAAATGCGACACCCTTATTAAAATCGAGCAGGCATCGACCCTTAATTCCCTCAATGCATCTGTGGCCGGCGGGATCACGATGTACACCTTTTATCGACAACAACTAAAAGACGAACTATTATAAATTTGAAAGAGGAGCATTATGGCTACACCCCAAAAAATTACCCAAAATTCCGACATGACCCTGAATATATCAGACTGTCCTATAATACCCTTTATCGAAGGTGACGGGATTGGTCCTGATATCTGGCATGCCACTCGTTTGGTGGTGGATGCCGCTGTCAAAAAGGCATTTTCAGGACAAAAACAAATCGAGTGGCTTGAATTGCCGGTGGGTGAAAAAGGTCATGCCCAAACCGGTGAATGGTTGCCGGAAGATTCCCTTTCCGCCATCAATGATCACCATGTGGCCATTAAGGGACCATTAACAACCCCCGTAGGAAAAGGGATACGCAGCTTGAATGTGGCCATTCGCCAAAAGCTGGACCTGTATGCCTGCGTTCGCCCGGTGCGTTACATTGATACCGTTCCCAGCCCCATGAAAAGCCCGGAAAAAGTGGATATGATCATTTTCAGGGAAAACACTGAAGACCTGTATGCCGGCATCGAATGGCAATCCGGTACCCCTGAAGCCCAACGCGTGCAAGCCTTTCTGGAAAAAGAGATGGGTGCCGCCCTGCCGCCGGAAGCTGGTATCGGAATCAAACCCATCAGTGCCGTCAATACCAAACGTTTGGTGGCGAGGGCCATTGCCTATGCTATCGAGCAGAAACAGCCCAGCGTCACCTTGATGCATAAAGGCAATATCATGAAATTTACCGAAGGGGCCTTTGCCCAATGGGGTTATGAAGTCGCCCGGGAACTGTTTCCCGATCAAACCATCAGTGAAGCCGATGTTTGGGAACACCATGATGGTGAGGCACCAGATGGGAAAATCGTGATCAAGGATCGCATTGCCGATATGCTTTTTCAACAAGTGCTGTTGCGGCCGACGGAATACCAGGTGATTGCCTGCCCCAACCTGAACGGCGATTATCTTTCCGATGCCCTGGCTGCCCAGGTCGGTGGTTTGGGAATGGCCCCAGGCGCCAACATGAATGATGTCTGTGCAGTTTTTGAAGCCACCCACGGCACCGCCCCCAAATATGCCGGACTTGACAAGGTCAACCCCAGCTCCCTGATGCTTTCCGCTGCCATGATGCTGGATCATATGGGGTGGCAACCAGCCGCAGAACAACTGAGATCAGCCTTACAGCAAACCGTGGCCGACAAGACCGTGACCTATGACCTGGCACGCCAGATCGAGGGTGCCATTGAAGTAAAATGCTCTGTTTTTGCCGAAAAAATGGCGGATAAAATTGCGGCTGATTAACCTTAAAGAATGGCTGGCCGCGTTTTTTCGCGGTGCCCGGGAATGTATTTTTCCGTTGGTGTGCGCGGCCTGCCAAAAAACATTTGCCGAACCGCGTCACATCAAGGCAAATGAACCGACCTATGATCTCAGGCAGGTTCTTTGCCCTGAATGTTGTAGGCGTCTTTCGTTCATTGTTTCACCCCTGTGCAGTGGTTGCGGGATTCCCTTTGCCACTGACACAGGGCCGGATCATCTCTGCGGCAAATGCCATAAAGAGTCACTATCCATTATCAAGATTCGGTCCGCCATGATTTATGGAAATCCTGTTTCTTCCCTTGTCCAGGCATTAAAATACAAGTCAGCCACCCGTTTTGCGCCGGCCATGGGAAGGACCCTTTTTCAGACATTCCAACAATACTGGCAGCCGGGTGAAATCGATGTCATCATCCCCATTCCATTGCACCGGGATCGGCGACGAAGACGCGGTTATAATCAGTCCGATCAGTTACTACGTCCATGGCCCAAGTTATTATTGAACTCGAGGTTCAAGACGCATATCCCCCAAATTGTGTACAAAGCCATCAGCAGACCAATATTCACACCACCCCAAACCGGCCTGGACCGAGCTGATCGACTGCAAAACCTGGCATCCGCCTTTTCCGTATTACAACCTGAAATCATCAAGGGGAAAAACATCCTATTGATGGATGATGTCTATACCAC
The DNA here is from genome assembly GCA_030377945.1 of Desulfobacterales bacterium HSG17. The sequence continues at coordinate 3,667 of JAUCGD010000127.1, forward strand.
CGGCACAACCCTCAACGAGTGCGGACAGGAATTATTGAAAAACGGTGCGCGATCGATCCATGCCCTGACCCTTGCCCGGTCACTGCCGGGGCATACTTGATAATCAAAAACGAAACCAGTAAGGTAATTTTTTATTTCATATAGGAGTACTATAAAAATGCATTACGAAGGAAACATGATCCGCCCCCCCCAGCGAGGCCGACAGCATTTTATTACAAGCCACCGTGGGCTGTTCCCGCAATAAATGTACATTTTGCGGGGCCTACAAGGGAGAACGCTTCAAAATCAAACCCATGGACATCATTTTGGGCGATATTGATTACGCGGCCCAACATTTCCGCAGGCAAAACCGCTTGTTCATCTGCGATGGTGACGGCCTGATCATTCCCCAAAAAAAACTCGTTCAAATCCTGACCGCAATTCAGAAGAAACTCCCTTTTGTGAAACGGGTGGGAGTGTATGCCAATGCCAAAAGTATCAAATTAAAAACCCCCGACCAGTTAAAAGAATTAAACGATTTGGGCCTTGCCATTGCTTACATGGGTCTTGAAACCGGGGATGACGATACTTTACAAAAAATTAACAAGGGCGCCGATTCCGCCCTAATGATCGAGATGGGTCAAAAGATCCGCAAGGCCGGATTCAAGCTGTCCATTACGGTTCTTTTGGGCATTGCCGGTAAAGGTAAAAAAGCCATTACGCACGCCCGGGAAACCGGCCGGGTTCTTTCCGCCATTGATCCGGAATTTGTCGGTGCCTTGAGCCTCATGTTGATCCCCGGCACTCCCATGTATAAAGATCACATCAATGGGGACTTTCAATTACCGGATGCTGTTGAAATGTTGGTTGAGCTGCGGGAAATGTTTGCCGGCACCCATCTGACCGGCGGACTTTTCCATGCCAACCATGCTTCCAATTATCTTCCCATCCGGGCCACCCTGCCCCGGGACCGGGAATCAGTACTGGCCTTGATTGATCAAGCCCTTGACGGCAAGATTGCCCTGAAACCCGAATATTTGCGCGCCCTTTAAAATGTAAGGCGTGCTTTTTTTATTTACCAAAGGAGCTTTGCAATGACACAACCCGACGAATGTAGTTTAAACTTGGAAACCCTTTGTATCAATACCATCCGCACCCTCTCCATGGATGCGGTTCAGGCCGCCAATTCCGGGCATCCCGGTGCCCCCATGGGTCTTGCAGCGCCGGCCTATGTACTTTGGACCCGCATTATGCGCCATAGTCCGGATTCGCCGGATTGGCCAGACCGCGACCGCTTTGTTCTGTCCGGTGGACATGCCTCCATGCTGCTTTACAGCATGCTTCACCTCTGCGGGTATGACCTTTCCCTTCAGGACCTGAAAAATTTTCGCCAATGGGGCTCCAAAACCCCCGGCCACCCGGAATACAAGCATACCCCGGGCGTAGAGACCACCACCGGTCCCTTGGGCCAGGGATTCACAAATGCTGTGGGCATGGCCATGGCCGAATGCCGTTTGACGGAGAAATTCGGTGCCCTGGTGAATCATTTTACATATTGTCTGTGCGGTGATGGGGATCTGATGGAAGGCGTTGCCTCAGAGGCCGCAAGTTTAGCAGGACATCTGGGACTGGGCAAATTGATTGTGTTGTATGATGACAATAAAATATCCATTGAAGGTGGCACGGATATCGCTTTTACCGAAGATGTGGGCATGCGTTTCAAAGCCTATGACTGGCAGGTACTAAAAATTGAGGACGGCAATGACCCGGATGCGGTGGAAAAAGCTGTTCTGGCAGCGCAAAAAGAAACTACCCGGCCCACCATGATCATGGTGCGGACCCGAATCGCCCACGGCAGCCCGAACCTCCAGGATTCCTGCAACGCCCACGGCGCCCCTCTGGGAGAAGAAGAAGTACGTCTGACCAAAGAGAATCTGGGTTGTCCGCCGGATGAAATATTCTGCATTCCCGATGAAGCTAAAGCCCACTTTGTCGCCCTGATGCAAGAACGGAAGGCCGCCATGGCGGAATGGGAAGCACTGGCAACCCGCTGTAAAGATGACAGCCCGGCTGTCTGGAAGGAATTTGAAACCGTGTTATCCGGCACCTGCGACCTGGACTGGAATGCGGTCTTGCCCCAATTTGAACCCGATGCCGCCGGTATCGCCTCACGGGCTTCTTCGGGCCAGGTGTTGAACGCCATCGCCGGGCATTATCCCTGGTTATGGGGCGGATCTGCGGATCTGGCACCCAGCAACAAAACCCAGATTAATGGGGAAAAAGATTTCCAGAAATTCCAGTATGACGGCCGCAATATCCGTTTTGGCGTCCGCGAGCACGCCATGGGCGGTATCATGAACGGCATGGCGCTGCACGGCGGCATTAAACCCTATGGTGGAACCTTTCTGGTATTTGCCGATTACATGCGCGGCGCCATCCGCCTGGCTGCCCTCATGCAGATTCCGGTCATTTATGTTTTCACCCATGACAGCGTGGCAGTGGGCGAGGATGGCCCGACCCATCAGCCGGTTGAGCACGTGCTTTCCCTCAGGGCCATTCCCGGTTTGACGGTCTTGCGACCGGGGGATGCCAATGAAGTGGCGCAAAGTTGGAAAATCGCCATGACCAATACCGGCCCCACCGCCCTGATTCTCAGTCGTCAAAAACTGCCCACCATTGACCGCGCTGTTTTTGCAGATGCTGAAAATCTGACCAAAGGGGCATACATTGTAAATCCGGATGTTTCCGATCCCAAATTGCAAATCATTGCCACCGGTTCTGAGTTGGGATTATCCATGGCTGCCGCTGCCAAACTGGCAGAAGAAGGCATCAGTACCCAGGTCGTCAGCATGCCTTCCTGGGAACTTTTTGCCGCACAGGATGACGCCTACCAGAAAAGCGTATTGCCGACCGGCATGCCGCGACTCGCCGTGGAAGCTGGTTCTTCCATGGGCTGGCACAAATTCACCGGTGATGCCGGTGATGTCCTCGGCATCGACAAGTTCGGCACCTCCGCCCCCGGCGGCAAGGTTTTGGCTGAATACGGATTCACCGTGGAAACCGTGATGGCCAAGGCCAAGGCCCTGTTATCCTGATTTCATCATATTATAACAGAAAGCCGGTTCAGGCATTCCTGAACCGGCTTTCTAAATTTTTTTTCCTTACATTCGTTTAAATCACCCCCATATAAATTGCCTCCAAATTAAAGGAGGATGAACTTGTAAAAAACTCCAAAAAGAGAAAACATGAAGCGAACTGTATACCTTGAAAATGGCAAGGAATTTAGCATTGAAACCGGTGACCTTCTTTTCACAAAGGTTGATGCCATTGTGAATCCGGCCAATTCAGGTTTATCCCATGGAGCGGGTATTGCCGGTGACATTAGCGAACAGGCAGGACCGCGCCTTGATGCGGCATGTGAAAAAATAATCAACAAGCTTGGAAAGATTCAAGTGACCCAAGCAATTCCAACCAGAGCCTATAACTTACCCTACAAAGGAATCATTCACGCTGTCGGCCCGCGAATGGGCAACGGAAATGAACAAAAGCTCTTGGAAAAAACAATACGGAATTGTCTTTATATGGCAGACCGCAAGGTGTTTTCCTCAATTGCGTTTCCAGCCATCAGCACCGGTATTTTCGGTGTTCCTAAACAAATCTGCGCCTCTTCCTTTAAAAACACCGTCCCCTTATTTCTGGATAAAAGCGAATCCATCCGAACCGTGATTTTGTGCCTGCTTGAAAATGACTACCCGGTGTTCGAAAAGATTTTTACCGATAGCATTCGTGAAGTGAGAAAAGGGAGTGCCAATTAGAATTGATACTCCCTTTTTATTTAGATTTATTTTGGTTTGATGAAATTCTTTTGCTGTTATTCCACTATGTAACGAAATCCCATCAGAAGCATCATAAATGGCTCAAAAAACTGACATAGTGTTCAGCACTTTCAGCTGTTTTTTCTATTGGAGGGATGTGGCCACAATTTGGGATTACTACTGTTTTAACATGTGGCAAATAATTTTTATATGTATCTACGCATGATACATGGAATAGCCTGTCATTTTCACCCCATATTATTAAAATAGGCATTCTTAATTTTTCAAAAGCAATTTCCATTGCCGGTGTGGTTTCAAACTGTTGTTCCTGAAAGATGTCATTAAAGATTTTCATATTAAAAGGATTATTTTTAATATAGTTTCTTTTAAAAACAGGGCCTACTGGCCAAGGAGCCTTAGGTATTTCATAGTATATGTAACCAATAAACCTTTCATACTCATCGTGGTTTTTTACAGAAAAAGGATTATAATTTTCCTTTTCCAATGCACCCTGAAAATCACTTGGTTCTGATGACCCCACTCCGGCAGAATCGAATAAACATAATGACAGAATCTTTTCTGAATGATCTGCAGCATAATACTTTGAAACAATGCCGCCTAAGGAAATACCAACGAGATGAAACTTTTCAATATTCAAACGGTCAATAACGCTCTCTACTCCTCTTGTAAATAATTCGCCTTTGTAAGTGACGGAGCTATCCTGTGGGAAACTACCATGACCAATCATATCAATACATAGAACTCGATATTTTTCAGGAATATAGCGAATAAAATTAATCCAAAAATCTTTATTTCCAGTAAACCCATGTATAAAGACGATGGTTTCCTCTCCGCCCTTTCTTTCAAGATAATTAGTGCCTGAACGAAAACCACCCATTTTTAGCCAGCCAGGTTCTGTGCTCAAAAAATTTTACTGCCGGATTGATCTTTGTTGCGTCGAAAAGAAAAATACACCGCTTTTCTACACCATAGCAG
>JAUCGD010000925.1 GCA_030377945.1 Desulfobacterales bacterium HSG17
TATTACTGACAAAAAAGAACATGCCAGAGAACTTGCCCAATATTTAAAACCGCTTAAAACCCGATTAAACCTTATCCCGTATAACCCCAGATCAGATTCTCCTTTTGAAGCTCCTTCCCAGGCTGAAGTCATAAAATTTAGAGACTTGCTCATAGATCACCGGGTTTTTGTACGTGTTCGTTCGGAAAAAGGTCAAAAGATAATGGCAGGATGCGGTCAGTTAGGGAAAAAAATAAAAACAAAACCACGAATAACACAAATAACACGAATGGGAAATTATAATATATTCGTGTGATTAGTGTTATTCGTGGTTTTAAAAAAGGATTTTATAATCTTCCATATGAAACCAATTCTTTACCTTGCCCCAATGCGGGGACTTACAACATTTACTTTCAGAAATGTATTTTCCAGGTTTTTTCACGGATTTGATCTTGCAGTTGCCCCTTTTATTACAAGTGTGAACAGCAGGCGTATTAAAGATTCATATTTAAAGGACGTACTGCCTGCCAATAATCTCAAGATGCAGGTAATCCCCCAGGTTTTGAGCAAATCCCCTGAAGATTTTATATTTCTGGCAGCACGGCTTTATGAACTTGGGCATGAAACAATAAACTGGAACCTGGGATGCCCCTTTCCTATGGTAGCTAAAAAAGGAAGAGGTTCAGGAATGCTTCCTCATCCTGAAATCATTGAGTCATTCCTGGAAAAGGTTATTACCGCCATTCCAAATAATCTTTCTATAAAAACCCGGCTGGGACGAAATAATGCAGATGAGATATTTGATCTCATGCCCGTATTCAACCGCTATCCTTTAACAGAATTGATTATTCATCCCAGAACAGGAATACAGATGTATGAAGGTCTTACAGATTTAAATACATTTGAAAAGTGCGTGGAGATGTCAAATCATCCTGTTGTTTATAATGGTGATATTGTTGATATTCAAAGATACCAAAAGCTTTGTTCACGATTTAAAACCATAAACCGCTGGATGATCGGCAGGGGAGCCTTGATGAATCCTTTTTTACCTGATACTATTAAAGCAGGTACAG
>JAUCGD010000926.1 GCA_030377945.1 Desulfobacterales bacterium HSG17
AACAGCGATTCTCCCTGCTTCCCAGTTTTTTACCTCGTGAAAAACATTATGAAATAGAGATTATCGGGAATATAGTCCGTGGGATTGTTCTTTCCGGGCAGAGTATCCGGGCTGCTCTTGAAACTTTTAAACTCACGGGTGCTGAGTTGAAGAGTAAACAAACAATATTAAACTGGGTTCGATGGTTTGGAACACTTCATCCTGCAACGATATTATCCCGGGCCGGCATAAAAGGTTCCGGCTACCTCCAGGAAGATGAAGGCTTTGAAAAAGAATCCGGGATGCGAACTTATACAGTTGCAATGGTTGATCCTGAAAATCTTATAGTGTGGCACCTGGATTATGTGGATCATGTTGATGAACAAACTCTTACGGATTCTTTTGAAAAATTTGTTGAAAGAATTGAGTTTAAAATTATTGGGGTAACAAAAGACAAATGGCACCCGGCCACAGATGCTTTAAAAAACACCTTTCACGGCCTATGGATTGGATTTTGTCATCTTCACTGCCTCAAAAAATTTCGCAAGGCCCTTTCAGAGTATCAAAAAACATCAGGATGCAGTTCAAAGGAGGTAAAAAAACAATATAAAAAGTTCAAAAAAATACTGGACACTGCAACATCAAAAGCTAATCTGAAAAGCAAAATTGGATTTCTTAAAGATGATGCATTCAATTATCCCCCGGTCCGTAAAATATTGAATCAGGTTATAAGTGACGGTGCCCGTTACACCTGTAATAAAAGCAGGAAAGGCATAAAAAAGACAACCTCTATTGCAGATAATTTTTTGAAAATTGTTAAACGAAAATTGAGAGAGGTTGAAAGTTTCAGAGATAAGGAATGCACCGGATTATTGTTTCAGGCCATGGCAAACATAAGAAATTTTGTACCTTTTATGTCAGGTGCTAAAAATGCACATAAAAGTCCTTTCATGATAGCTCAGGGTGAGACTTTTGATTTGCCGTGGGTTCAGGTTATGAATGTACACAATGCATTCTTATTTACTGAAAATGCTATATAATTTTTCTACCGCAACTTGAAGACCTGTGCG
>JAUCGD010000128.1 GCA_030377945.1 Desulfobacterales bacterium HSG17
TTCATCAACAATTTTTGATTTTAAATGCGGTCTACTGTTTGCCTGATCATATTACCAAATTTTACTACAAAGGTATGTTTTTAAATTGCACTAAAAACTAAATTTTGGTCTGTTCTGTACGCGCCCGATTGATCCTTTTGAACAAGGCCCTCAATCAGGTGTATGCGGTGCTGATGCAGATATTATTGTAGCCAGAAACCTGGTAAGGATGATAGCAGCCGGGTCTGCATCTCATTCGGATCATGGCCGTGATCTGGTGGAAGTGTTAGCTGATGTGGCACAAGGTAAAGCCCCTGGATACGGTATTGCTGACCTTGAAAAATTAAAAAGACTGGCCGTTGAATACGGCATAGAAACGGAAAACAAAGAATCTCTCAATATCGCAGGGGAACTTGCACATGCAATGCAGGAAGACTATGGAACCAGGAAAAAAGAATTGACCCTGGTAAAACGCGCTCCTAAAAAACGCCTTGAAGTCTGGAGAAAAGCAGGCATTATACCAAGGGGTATAGACAGGGAAACCTCAGAAATGATGCACCGAACCCATATGGGTGTTGATAATGGATGGCAGAGCCTTTTGCTTCACTCAATGAGAAATGCACTTTCTGACGGGTGGGGAGGCTCCCTGATTGCAAGCGAGGTTTCAGATATACTTTTTGGAACACCTTCACCTGGTGCAAATACTGCAAATATAGGGGTTCTTAAAACAGACCGGGTAAACATAATTGTTCACGGCCATAACCCGGTGGTGTCTGAAATGATTTTTTCGGCATGTCAGGACCCTGAGCTTATAAATCTGGCAAAATCAAAAGGATCAAAAGGTATTAACCTGGCAGGTTTATGCTGTACAGGTAATGAATTACTTACCCGCCACGGAATACCAATGGCCGGGAACCATCTTATGACCGAACTGGTTATTGCAACAGGTGCTGTTGAAATGATGCTTGTGGATTACCAGTGTATTATGCCTTCTCTTGGAAAAACGGCTTCATGTTACCATACAAAAATGATAAGCACCAGTGACAAGGCACGATTTCCGGGAATGGAGCATCATGAATTTCATTCTGAAAATTCAGAACAAATGGCAAAAGAACTTGTTAAACAGGCCATTGAAAAATATGAGCAGCGGGGAAAGGTTTATATTCCTGTTGAACCTGTGCAGTCCATGGGAGGTTTTTCAGTTGAAGCCATTGTGGGTGCCCTGGGAGGAAGCCCTGATCCCCTTATAGAAGCCATAAAAACAGGAAAAATCAGGGGGGCTGTCGGTATTGTGGGTTGCAATAATCCGAAAATAAAACATGATTACGGACATGTTACCCTGGCAAAAGAACTGATAAAAAATGATATCCTGGTCGTTGGTACAGGCTGTGCTGCTGTGGCTACTGCAAAAGCAGGTTTAAATGCAGCAGAAGCCATAGAATATGCAGGACCCGGATTAAAAGAAATATGCGGAGCGCTTAAAATACCGCCGGTGCTTCATATGGGCAGTTGCGTGGATAATGTTCGTATTCTCACCCTTGCATCAGCATTGGCAAATTCTCTGGGAACAGATATAAGCGACCTGCCCCTGGCAGGCTCTGCACCTGAATGGTATTCTGAAAAAGCCGTGGCAATCGGCGTTTACTTTGTTGCATCCGGGGTTTACACAGTGCTTGGGCCCATGCCCCCAATAACCGGCAGCATGAATGTGGTTAACCTGCTTACCCAAGGCGTAGAGGATGTCGTAGGCGCAACATTTGCAGTAGAACCTGATCCAAAAAAAGCAGCAATTCTTATTCGCAGCCATATTGAAAATAAACGAAAAGCTTTAGGACTGAGTTCTTTTTCATTCATCACTTCCGATAATATTTAATATGCAAAGTAATAAGGAAGAATATCTTGCAACCATAATTGTTCTGGGAGACTGCAATGTCGGAAGATATTAAAAAGACAATTTGTTCCCTGCGTCTTGTGGATCCAAATTTAGATGTTGAAAGCATTAGACATTATCGGAAATAATTATTGTAGGGTGCGTTAGCGCAGCGTAACGCACCGCAACCTTAAAATAACGGTGCGTTAGGGCTATGGCCTAACACACCCTACGGTGGAAATCCTTATTTCCGATAATGTATAGTGAAGTCAAACAATAATCTTCTGAATCCCTGAATAAGCAAAGATACAGGAAAACACTGCAAGAAATACCGCACATGCTCCGATCAGGTATTGATATGCCCGGTCGCTCAGCAGGGATTTTCCTTTGTAAACAGCTACGGAAACAGCTGAGTACCAGAACAGATCTCCCAGAATATGGCCGCAGAAAAAAGCAAAAACTGCCCATTTGCCGATCTCCATGCTGTGCAGAATATATCCCAGGCCAATGGAAGCCCACCAGATAGTCCAGTAAGGATTTACAATACTCAGCAATGCGCCTGATAATACAAGATTTCTGCCTGTTTCCGTGTGTTCATTATTTTGCAGGCTCATGGTCGGCAGGGCGCGAAACATGCCCCAGGCCATCCACATAAGGATTGCAGAACCTGCCAGAGCAATGAAAACAAAAACCTCTTTCTGCTTGAGAAAGGGAGCAAGCCCAAGCATAAGACCAATAACTAAAATCAGTTCGAGAATTCCATGACCGGCAATAAGCAATGGGCCCACTAAAAAGCCCCGTCTGGAGCTTTCGCTTACAGCTACTGTAAACAAAGGTCCCGGCATCATGGCACCTGAAAGGGCTACTATGAAAGATGTTGAAAATATGGTGAATAATAATATCATGGCATATCCTTTAGAGATTCCTTGTAAATAATACATCTGCATCTATATGTTTTTCAGCCAATTCCATGAGATGCTGATGATGGGTAAAAAATATCACCTGGGTTTTCTTTGACAATTCTGCCAGTACATCCAGGGTTGCGGCAGATCTTTTATCGTCAAATTTTATAAGAATATCGTCAAGAATAAAAGGCATGGACTCATTTTTGTCCAGCCAGGATTCCAGGGTTGCCAGCCTTACTGCCAGGTATAGCTGATCTGCTGTGCCGTCGCTCATACCGTCAACATAGACTATTTCATTTGTTCCAGGCCGTACTCCTGCTATAACAGCTTCATTTTTTTCATTAAACTCCAGGCGAAGCCCTTGAAATGCTCCCAGGGTCATATGTGCGAATAATTCATTTGACCGCTTGAGTATAGGCCCTTGATTTTTTTCACGGTAACGCTCAATAGCCTGGCTTAAAACAGACGAAGCCAGACGAAGCCGGACATATTGCTCTGCATCTGTTTCAAGACGTGCAAGAATACTTTGGGCTTGTTCTTCCAGTTCTGCGGCCTTTGCACTGCCGTCCATTTTTGAAAGTTCGTTTGTTTCAGTGCCTATGGTCTGGTCAAGCTGTGATTTTTGAATATTTAAGCGCTCTATTTCTTCGGAAAGACCGGTTATTACAGGGTTGATCCTATCAGGATCTGTTGACTCCGCATCCATGACAAATTCATTTAAAGGCGCTCCTGCGCTCAGTTTTCGCAGTCTTGATTCGCATTCTTTTAAAGATGTTTCAATCTGCTGCTTTTGCCCGGAACGCTCTTCAGCACTACCCAGTTTTTCAAATGATTCGCATCCTGCCTGTTCACACATTATCTTTAGACGGGCATGAATCTCGGCAATTGTATTTTTTGCAGTACGGAGGTTTTTCTCTTCATGTTCTTCCTGTTTACTCAACTCTTCCTGTTTGCTTTGTGCTTTTAAAGCATTTGAAAATCTATTATTCAGTTCCGCTACTGCCTGCTTTGGAGGGACAGAATTGAGATCAGGAGCCTGTATATTCACCAGTTCTCTTACTTTTTCATTAAAAGCCAGACCGTCTCTTTCAATGCTGTTTATTCTTTGATTATCAAGACTTGCTGACTTAAGCTTTGCAAAAAGAGCATTACAATCTTCTATAACAACATTGGCCTGGGCTGGGGTTGCATCGCTGCCAAGGCCCAGGGGATTAACTGCGTCTGCCCATTGTTTACGCCAGCCGGAAATATCCTGTTCGATCTTTTGCGCCCTCATTTTTGCTTCTCTTAGTTCAGCTTCCCTTTGTTCAAGCTCTGTATTCAGCTGTGCCTGCTGAGTGCGAATCTTTTCAGAATGTTCTATCATCTGCCGTCCCTTTCTCACAAGGGCTGCCAGGGAATCATTTGCCCATGACATGGAATTTTCCGGCATATAAAGGGTTTGAATAATCTCATTACGGAATTTGTCAATTTGATTTCTCAATTGTTCTGCCCTGGCTATTTTTTCACGAATATCAGAAAGCTGTGCTGAAAGGGCTGTTTGATGCTGTGCCAGGGCACGCATTTCCCTGGGAGATGCAGGCGTTATACCTGTTTCTGCCCATAGTTCTCTCCATTTATCCCGTATTTTTTGATTTTCTTTTTGAGCAGTCAGCAGCTTTTCTTTTATACGCGTCATATGTTTTATCCTGGTCCCTTTGTCAGCCAGCAGCCCTGCTTTTTTAGCTACCTGTGCGGCTTCACCCCGCATCCTGTCTGATAAATCATCTGAATATCTGACACTTAATTCATATGCATCTGCCAGATTTTTGGCTGGTGGAAAAGTATCTATAAAATCCTGTGCATTATCCTTTTGCGGTTTTTCTTTTTTTTCCAGGGTGCTGCGTATCATATGCCAGCCTGAGTTACGCTTTTCCCTTGATTTTTGAAGATCATCATCTGTGAAAACCTTTCCTGTAAGGCTGATTTCCTGGATATGGCCTTCAATATCAAGCAGAACTTTTTCAAGATCGTTTTTTTCAGCTTCCAGTTTTTGGACTGCATCCCATGTGCTTTTTAACCGGTCTTCATAGGAATCAATGGTCTCTGGTGAAGGTATTTCAAGATTTACAAATTCTTCTGCACTTTTATTTCCCACAGGTATTTTTTTAACAGCAGAATGCAGCATATTCTCTGCCCTGCGGATTTCAGCAGCCTGTGATTGATAATTAGCTTCCATATCTCCCTGATGAACAGCCCGTTCAATGGCCTGCTCAAGGTCTGTTGTATCAAGAGGATTTTTTATGGAACCGGATTTTGCTTTTATACGATCAATATGCAGGCGAAGTTTTTCAATAGCTTCATTTGTACCCTGGTTCAGGATTGTCAGTCTTTCATATTGTGTTCCTAACTCCTGAATCCTTATAATTTCACGTTTTTCAAGACGAAGATCCTCAGCCTGTTCCAGGGTAAATTCCCTGTTCAACCCCCTGAGAATTTCCTTTGCATCAGCACGCTTACTGCTGCGAAGACCTTCAAGCCTCAATTTGTCTTCATCAGCCTTTATAACACTTCCAAGTTCCTGAAATATTGCGTTAATATTTCTGGCCTGATTTAGAATTTGATGGGGAACATCAAGTTTTTTAAGTTTTTGCTTTATTTCGCTGAGATATTGTGATGCCTGGTTTTCTTTGGTTTTGGCAATCTTGAGTTCCTCAAAAGCCTTGCGTCTTTTATTAGTGAAATCTTTGGGAAGCAAAACTGCATCAGCATATTTTTCGTGCATTTCCTGTAATTCCTTGCGCCGGGACATATCAGGAAGGGCATTTTTTATGCGTTCAAGCCTGTTGCGTTCTCCAAGTTTTTGAGCCAGTTCCGTTTCCATCTCTGCTTTCCTGGTTTCTGCTTCCTGCAAAGCCTTGTCATGGGCTGCCCATTCACGATCATTTAACTGGGCTTCCCGCATGGATTTTCGGGTCTGGTTAAATTCCAAAATTGAGGCATTAATTACAGGTTTTCTGCCGGATGATTTAAAAAGATTGTCAGCATCTTCCAGTAACTCGGATTGAATCCTGCGGAAATCCGAGATTCCTGCCCCGGCAGCAAAAAGAATCTGTCCCATATTGCCGCCCCCGCTTATAATATCCTCTCCTCCTTTAACCAGTCCGGGATGGTCAATGCCAAACATGGTGGAAAAAAGGTTCTCATCTACATTTCCCAGGAAGGAACTCAATTTTGAATCTTCTATAATTTTGGCATCATCTTGTTCCCGGATGGTATTGCCGCGGCCTTTGCGCCGTATTAAATTAAGAACTTCGCCGTCTTTACGTTTTAGCACACTGCCTATTCTCAATTTTGCATAAGGATGAATAAAATTATCTGCTGACCGGACAGGAATACCAAAGAGCATTTGATGCAGTGCCCGGAGAGCAGAACTTTTACCTGCTTCATTTGGGCCGTAAATAATATGCAGTCCATGATTTCCACAGTCCAGGTCTATATTTTTATCTGTAAAAGGCCCGAATGCCATAAGGTTCAACTGGAGAATTTTCATAAATCCTCTCCTTTGCCCATGAGCCTGTCAAGGAGTACAGGCCGGACTGTATCAAGGATTTGAGCCAGCCGGTCAGGATCTGCATTTTGAAACAACTGGGAATATTCTTTCATTTCTCTGGGTAATTTTCTTATAAGCGGATCCAGGGATTTTCCCAGGGAAAGCAATAAATCCTGATCTGATTTAAGTTCATCAAAATATCCCATGATTTCTCCCACAGGGCCTTCAGGAATTGCTTTATTTTCTTTTGGAAGATCAGTAAGGAGTTTAACCTTTTCTATCCATATCCGGCCTGCTCCCACATCCAGGGCAGCAGAGCGAATCTGGTTGGTCCAATGATCGGGCCTGGCAGCAAGGCGCTCATGAACAGCAGACCTGCCATAAAGTTCAATTCTGGCAGCAAGGGGAAGTCCGTCATTTTTTTCCAGGAATGTTTCCAATTGCCCGCACACATTTTCAACAACCTGATGCCCGTCCCCGGCATCTGAAATATCAATCTCGGCCTTTTGCCAGCGCAGCACATCCAGGGCATTAAATTCAGGAACTGCTTTTCCACTGTCATCTGCCTTGACAAGCATACATCCTTTGGAACCTGTTTCTTTTACATGTCTGCCCTGGATATTTCCAGGAAACACTATTAAAGGATCTTTAGAAAGAACCTCCCGCTGATGTACATGCCCCAATGCCCAGTAATCATATCCTTTTGATACCATATCCTCAATCTTGCAGGGAGCATAAGGTTCATGCCCTTCCCTGCCGGTTGCACATGTATGCAGCATACCTATATTATAATAACCGTCAACAGTCTCAGGATAAGCTGAAGCCAGATTTTTTTTAACAGCCGGGCCTGAAAAGCTCTGGCCGTGAACAGCAACCCCGATTTTATCAAACCTGATGGTTTCAGGAGCACTGGCAGAAAAAACCTGGACATTATCAGGAAGCCTTATGGTACGGGTCATCTTGCTTGCAGCATCATGATTTCCGGTTATAATGCAAACATCAATATCTGCTTCACGAAGACGCGACATTTGAGACACAAGATATAAACCTGTGTTATAATCCTTCCAGTCTCCGTCATATAGATCACCTGAAATAAGAAGAAAGTCAACATCCCTGGAAACAGCAAGCTCCACAAGGTTTTCCATGGCACGCCTGGTTGCACCCCGCAGCGCATCCACAGGCGCTCCCTCATATTGGGAAAGGTTTCTCAAAGGGCTGTCAAGATGAATATCTGCTGTATGAATAAAGGTAAACATTTTTTATGTCCTGGTTTATTATATCCTGATTTATTTTATCCTGGTTAATATCCTGAATTTTTAAAATTTATGAATTGCTTGACCGGATAGGTATCTTATTTTGGCAATGTGTGTCAAGTGTGGTTCACGCCACATTCGACAGACTCATTTGCGGAGCAGGTGCTCCCCGAAGCAAACCTTCCGTGCTGAGATCTTCATCAATATCCGGCCAGTGAATGCCGTATCCGCCGCCGCAAACCTGCCATTTTTTCCGCTGTCCCAGTGTGGCATGAAGCAGTCTTGGATACCATGCCAACGGCACTGTAATTGTCCGCCCGTCAAGCATATCAACGCTTAATGTATCTTCAGTAAAATGTACATCTTTAACACGTTCACCGGGTTTAATTTCTGAAATAGTCATTCCAGGCCTCCGAAATTTCGGGCAAGCCCCACCGGGTTTATCCAGAATTTACATGACAAAGAGTCACGATCTATATGAACATGAGGCGGTTCATTGGGTTCATGACTGTAAAAGTATATCCGGTAAGGGCCGAATCTGAGAACAACGGGCATAGTTCCTCAATTTTATGGTTTTATTAATTTGCATTTTCGTCAGTGGCTCCTTTACAAAATCAACTAATAACCCTGATGTTTTAAATAGTCGAGGAAAATATGCATTTAGGAAATTCCTAATAAATAAAATACCTGCATAAAGCTGGGGAATAAATCCCCCAGCTACAAGCTAAACCACCCTAAAGGGTGCTGAATAGACATTATCGGAAATAACTTTTGTAGGGTGCGTTAGCGCAGCGTAACGCACCGCAACCTTTATTACGGTGCGTTACGGCTATCGCCTAACACACCCTACGGTGGAAATCCTTATTTCCAATAATGTCTAATAAATAACAAAATATGATTTTAACAGCAGGCTT
>JAUCGD010000927.1 GCA_030377945.1 Desulfobacterales bacterium HSG17
TGGTGAACTGGTTGATTTTGATAAGGCTCTGACCAAAGCTTACCTCAGTATGGCAAATGATACAGCAATGATTCGTAAGAAACGGGCTGCCAAAAGAAAAAAAATGAAAGGATAAAATAGTGGTTTGATTATGGACTCAAATTATCGAAACCAAATCAAAATTCTGATTATTTCATGTGTTACACTGGTTTTTGCAGTACTGGTTGTTGTTCCGAACACATGGTGTCTTGATCTCAGCCGCAAGAAAAAAAGTGCTGTAAGAAAACTTTATATTCCAGTCACTAAAAAGGATCGATGTGTGGTTTGCGGCATGTTTGTCCATCCTTATCAAAAATGGATCACCCAGGTACAGTTTAAGGATGGCTCCCATTACAGCTTTGATGGTATGAAATGTATGTGCCTCATCTATGGGTAATGTAAAAAAAAAGGTGGTCCCTGTACCAGGTTCAGATGCAAGCCAGATCTGACCGCCATAACTCTCTACAATTTTTCTACAGACAGCCAGTCCGATTCCGGTTCCTGGATATTCTGCAACAGTGTGAAGCCGCTTGAAGATTGTAAATATCCGCTGGGAAAATTTGGGATTAATTCCAATTCCATTATCTTGAATAGAAAAAATCCACTTAACATCTTTACGTTCTGCAGAAATATGGATACGCACCTGTTTTTCTCCACGAAACTTGATAGCATTTGCAATCAAATTTTGAAACAGCTGTATCAATAATGATTCATCTGCCATGACTTTTGGGAGTATATCGTGGGTAATGACGGCCTTGGATTCCTGTATAGCCACAGAAAGATTTTCCAGTGTCTGCGTCAGGATGTCTTCAGTGCTTACAGACTTTGTCTGATTCACTTTTCTACCTACACGCGAAAACATCAGGAGCGCTTTTATCATGGATTGCATACGCTGGGCACCATCCACTGCAAACCCGATAAACTCATCAGCATCGTCATCTAATCTATCATAATATTGTCGGTTCAGAAGCTGCAGATAGCTTATCACCACACTCAAAGGTTCCTGAAGGTCATGGGAAACCACATGGGT
>JAUCGD010000928.1 GCA_030377945.1 Desulfobacterales bacterium HSG17
TCAATTATATCATCTCCGGTAATATTAAGCTGCTCTTGTCTTGAGGGAGAGTTTCCTGCAATTTCTGCAAATAACTTTAACAGCCTTATGCGTATCTCAGACAGGGTATATGGAGCTTTAAGCAAATTACCTTTTTTATCGGCAATTCTCATGCGCATGAAGTCTGTGTAATCAAGATTGTAATCATCAAGCATGGCAAGAAGTCTTCTCACCGCCTTGGGCTTACTCTCATGGGTTAAAGGCCTCATGTGGGATTTTATCAAAGATGTAATATAGGCAATATCTTTGCTGGGAAATTTTAATTTTACAAGATCCTGGATAATTGCCTTTGTATATTTTTCATGGCCAGGAAAGCTTAAAAAAGGCAATCCTGAATCCCCATGTTTTGTTATTGCTGCATCAAATTTTCCTGCATCGTGTAAAAACCCTGCAAGTCTTAAAACCGGATATTCTGGTGATATTGCATCACCCACCAGCATACAGTGCTCAAAAACAGTTTCACCATGGTGGGGACCGCCGTCAAGATTGTAACAGCGTTCAAGACTTGGGAAAATTTTTGTCAGCAGGTCACAACTTTTTAATGCTTTAAAAAACAGAGATGGTTT
This sequence comes from Desulfobacterales bacterium HSG17, assembly GCA_030377945.1. Next base: position 606 of record JAUCGD010000928.1, read on the forward strand.
TGAAAGTGCCATTGCCCTGATGATTTCATGGCCCATCCTCTCTTTTGCAACACTTGCAACGGTAGCATCTAACAAATTTTGCGCTACAACTATTGCTTTAAGAGATTTTTTTGAGATATACCCATCGATCATTGCTGCAAATCTACAGGCCCTTATCATTCTGACAGGATCTTCCTTGATTCTTTTTTCAGGGTTATCTGTAAACCTTATAACTCTTTTTTTTATATCACCTTTTCCATTAAAAGGATCAACAATCTTTTTTGTTACAGGATCAAAAACCATTGCATTCATGGTAAAATCTCTTTTCGCAAGATCAGATTCAGGAAAGTCAGCTTTATCTAATTCCCCTCGCCCCGAAGAGACCTCAACACCATTTACAATACAGATGGGGAAAAGCTTGCCAACCTTTTTAACTTTCTGATCTGAAAAAAGAGCTCTTATTT
>JAUCGD010000015.1 GCA_030377945.1 Desulfobacterales bacterium HSG17
TACGAACATTATTCTGTCAATTTATATCTTTTTAAAAAACTTGTTTTCCAGCTTTTATACACCATCATGGATTTAATTGGTCATTGAATTTTTTTACAGACGTACTATATATCCCAGAGCCTGAGATTATCAATAACATTAAAATGATGGTCATAACTGACCAGGATAGACCCGCTTTCAACAGCATGTGCAGCAATCCAAATATCGTTTACAGGAATTGGTTTCCCTGCTTTTTTTAATTGATTCTTAACCAGGGCAAAATATTGGGCTGTTTCATCAGTGGCATTTAAAATTTTAACTCCTGGTTTGTGAAGAAAAGTATTCAAAATTTCAATATTATATTTTTCTTTTGTTCCACCTTTGAAACCAGCGTATAATTCGCCTAATACAAATATTGACATATAAACTGTATCTGAAGTTGCGATAATATCAAGGACTTCATCTGCACCTGTAAGAAGTTTTGAATACGCATTGGTATCGAGAAGGATGATTTTCATTCCCAATCATCCTTGTCAATTTTATTAAACTCTTTTATATTGTTTTCAAATTCTAAAAGGTCGGAATCAGCCCAGAGATTCTTGAATTCTTTGAACTCATTATATCGTTCCATATTTTTTGCGGGCTTTATGCCCAAGGCATTTTCTAAAAGCATCTTAATTGTTTTATTAAGACTCATACCTTCAAACTCTGACTTTGTTTTCAGCATTGACCAAAGCGGTTTATCAAGACCATGAATTGTTATTGATTTCATTATTATCTCCTGCGAACTATCCTTGAACTATTTTTAGTTCATTTAGTTATGATTATAGTTCATAATTTATAAAAGTCAACAAAATCGTAATAGTTTCAATTTTTATGGGTTTATACAATTTTACAATTTTATCTTTTATTAAAAACATTTCCCGATATTTCCAGAGCATTTGTTCTTTCTCAAAGGCCTTATTCAGAGCTTTTAGAACAAAAGCTTGTTTTCCAGCCTTTATACACTGCCATGAATTTAATTGATAATTGATTTTCTTGTTCCAGTTTGAACTATGTAAATGTTTTCTTAAAAATAGCACTTTTTTTACACAATATTATTACAATTTTTACATAGGTATTATTACCTATACCTGTCAACAGGGGTTCTTGACGGTTTATTCCCCGTGGCATGGTAGTTGCTATATACTTTACTAATTATATTTATTGAAAAACCCAAACCTGTTGTGAGGCAGGGACGGAAACCAAACGGGTCTCATGGGGAGATAGCCGGTTGTCAATGATAAAATTTAAAGGAGAATTGTTGTATGAAAAAATTGTTAAGTTTGTTAATGGGGTTGTTTTTAGTTTTTGTGGTTGTGGGGAGTGCCAATGCGATACCCTTCGAAGATATTGTTGACTGGGACGATAGGACTATTGGCGGTGTTACATATATACAACTTCATGAAAATGATCTGCACGATGATGATATTCCTTTTTTGTACGAACATTCCGTGGACTTTAATCCGGCAGCACAATCGATTCAATCAGCAGACTTGTTTCTGAGACATATGCATAACAATACAAACGAGGAAGCCTATGTAATGGTAGAGGGCGGCGGAATCCATTGGTTGGGTGCACTGAGCGATTCTCAAAGTGGATGGGTAGAGGATAAATTTACTTTGGGCAGCCATATTCTTTCTGCAATCAGCGGCTCAAATTGGACAATTATGTTGGAATTAAAAGAGTTAACCGGTGGGGAGGATGGAATTAAACTTGATTACAGTAAAGTTTCTGGTGAATATAACCCAGTACCCGAACCAGCAACAATGATGCTTTTTGGCATGGGCCTTCTTGGACTTGCAGGCATTACACGTAATAGAAAAAAAGCTTAATCAAGTTCTATTGATTAAAATATAAGTTGTTTTAAATCAGCCGGATTTTCTTTATTGAAGATCCGGCTTTTTTAATTTTGAGTTTTAAATAATGAAGTCGTTTGCCCTCTGCCAGATTGCTATATATAAGATTTATTTTTTATGAATGAAAAAACTCCTCTTTCAGAATATCCCCAGTATTAAGCCAGTATTAAGCCAGTATTAAGCCAGTATCAAGCCAGTATCAAAGATTTTTTTGATTTTAGTAGAAAGATGTTATTATATTGTTATAACGTTAAAGGATAGAGGGATGATTATGCGAGCAAAAATTAGGCAAATTGGAAATTCAAAAGGGGTGATTATTCCAACCTCATTTCTTGCAGAAACTGGTTTGCAGGCTAAAGTGGAAATGACTGTTATCGGGCAGTAATTTTAATTAAACTCGTAAAAAAAAGGTTGCGTAAAGGCTGGTTTGATGGTTACCATGCTGATGAAGATATTTTAACCTTGTATTTTAAAAAGATATCTTTTAATATTACCTTGTATTTTAAAAGGGTTTAAAAAAATGAAACGATTTATAATAGATAAATTATTGCACTGGCATAATGAAAAAAACAGTAAACCATTAATATTGAGTGGTGCCCGCCAGGTTGGAAAAACCTGGGCTGTTAAAAATTTTGCAGCCCTTTATTTAAACAATAAAATTCATGTTGTGGATTTTGAAAAATATCCGGACTGGCACAAAATATTTGAAAAAAATCTCAATGTAAAACGAATTATATCTGAACTTGAACTATTGTTAAATAAATCCATAACGCCAGGACGAGATCTTCTCTTTTTTGATGAAATCCAGATCTGCCCCAGAGCAATTATGGCTTTACGTTATTTTTATGAAGATTTGCCTGATCTTAAGGTAATTGCTGCCGGGTCGCTTTTGGAATTTGCCCTTAAAGAAATCTCTTTTCCAGTAGGAAGGGTTCAGTTCATGAATATGTATCCCATGGTTTTTGCAGAATTTTTAAATGGGCTTGGTAAAGATATCATGGCAGAAACTCTTGTTTCAGGTTCCAGAGAGTTCAGTGAAAATATTCATGAGATGTTTCTTGAACAGCTTAGGTTATATTTTTTTATCGGTGGGATGCCCGAATGTGTAAAAACATACCGTGATACAGAAAAATTAAAAAAAGTATTTAATATTCAAGAAGGCTTAATTGAAGCATATCGAGCTGATTTCTCCAAATATGCACCTTATTCTGACAAGCAGTGTTTAAGCTCTGTGCTGACCAATACAGCACGGTTTGCAGGCCAGCAGATAAAATACACCCGCCTTGCCGATGGATTTACCCCGCCAACCAATAAAAAAGCTTTTGATCTTTTAAATATGGCACGCATCATTTATAAAATACCTTCCACTCCTTTGGTAGGGCTGCCTTTAGGAGCCCTGGCTTCTGACCGAAAATTCAAGGCATTGATTGTTGATATTGGATTAATGCAGTATTTATGCGGCTTGAATATCAGCGAGGAGATATATAAAAAAGATTTGTTAAATATTTATAATGGAGCCCTGGCAGAACAGTTTGTCGGCCAGGAACTGCTGGCATACAATGATAATCAATTATATTACTGGGCGCGGGATGCAAAAAGCAGTAATGCCGAGGTTGATTATCTGTTTCAAAACAGCAGCGAAATTGTTCCTGTAGAGGTAAAGAGTGGATCAGCAGGAAGGCTTAAAAGCCTGCATCTTTTATTAAAAACATTTCCCGATATTTCCAGAGCATTTGTTCTCTCCCAAAGGCCTTATTCAGAACTTTTAGAACAAAAACTCATTTTCCAGCCTTTATACACTGCTATGAATTTAATTGATAATTGATTTTTTGAGCTTATTTATCATGTGTGCCTGCCGTACCTGGAAGAGGTTTAGAAAAATATCTTTTATATATAATCTTTCCATATATCTACAGTAGGTTTAATTAATTCATCCACTTAAACAAGCAGTTAGAGAAGTCAAAAACCCTTACTTTAATACAAACAGTCTTTATTTTATCCTTGACTTTAAAACAAATATATACGTTAATATCCATGACTTGGTGACATAGATTTATAATTACCGCCTTTTAAGACAGAGAATATATAAATGCAGATAATAAAAATAATTATTTAAAGGCAATAGAAATCATTGTTTGAAAGAGATATAACTAAAAAACTTGTATCATGGTCAAAAAGAGAAGAGAGAAAACCTCTGATCCTCAGAGGAGCCAGACAGGTAGGTAAAACTACAGCTGTCCACATGTTTGCAAAACAATTTGAACAGTATATTTATCTTAATCTGGAATTAAAAGAAGAAAAAGAAATTTTTGATCGAGAATATTCCATAGATGAATTAGTCAATGCCATATTTTTTTTTAAAAATCAGATAAAAAATAATCAAAGGACTTTGATTTTTATTGATGAAATTCAGGCAAGTCCTGTTGCAGTAAAATATTTGCGGTTTTTTTATGAGGCATATCCAGATATTTATATTATTGCAGCAGGATCTTTACTGGAAACTTTGATTGATACTCATATCAGTTTCCCGGTTGGAAGAGTTGAGTATCTTGTCATGAAACCTTTGAATTTCAGAGAATTTCTCAGCGCAATAGGAGAACAGGCCGCTTTTAAAATTTTAGATACTATACCTGTTCCTGATTTTGCCCACGATAAACTGCTCAAGCTTTTTTATACTTATACTTTAATTGGCGGCATGCCAGAGGTAATTGAAAAATATTCAATCAAAAATGATATTATTGCATTAAATATAATTTTTGACAGCCTTCTTGTCTCTTATATGGATGATATTGAAAAATATGCCAGAAACCAGACCATGACAGAGGTGATACGACATGCTGTTTCAAATATTTTTTATGAAGCAGGAACCAGGATAAAATTTCAGGGATTTGGCAATTCTAATTATAAATCCCGAGAAATGGGTGAGGCAATTAAAATGCTTGAAAAAGCAATGTTGATTTCTCTTTTATATCCTTGTTCATCTGTTGTTCCCCCTTTGCAGGCTAATATAAAAAAATCCCCAAAACTTCAGGTCCTTGATACAGGTATGTTAAATTATTTCACTGGATTACAGAACAATCTATTTGGAACAAAAGAGCTTGATTCATTTTATAAAGGCAGAATAGCTGAACATATAACAGGGCAGGAAATTTTATCTTGTGAATCATCTCCATTATTTAAACTTCATTTCTGGGCTCGGGAAAAAAAACAGGCAAGTTCTGAAATTGATTTTTTAATCCGGTTTGAAAATTTAATCATTCCTGTTGAAGTTAAATCAGGATCGGCCGGTCGGCTAAGATCTCTTCACCAGTTTATTGATCGTGCTCCACACAATATTGCTGTAAGGGTGTACTCGGGTATACTTGAAATCAATCATCTTAAAACAATTAAAGGGAAACCTTTTTCATTATTAAATTTACCATTTTACCTTACCGGCAACATTGAAAAATATATTAAATGGTTAATATCAGGTATGAAAAAAACGATTTAAGCAGAAGATGTGTTACTGAATAAAACTTTCAGGCAGATAAAAGACGTTCAAAATCGTTATCTTGTTGTTGATACAGATTGCACCACAGAAAAATATAAAATACCATTATGATTTTTTTTTGATGAAGTATGGGTTGGGATTAAGAATCATTAAGGGAAACAAAATTATTGACTAATTGTATCTTATAGGATACATATAGAATATGAAATATAAACTAGAAAGTACAATACAATATGATAAATGGTTTTCAAAAATAAAAGATCCTTTATCGAAAATACGGATTTTGGCAAGACTTAACCGTGTGGAAAATGGTAACTTTGGAGATTGCAAATCAATCAGTAAAAATTTGTCTGAATTACGTTGACACTTCAAACAAAAACTTTTGATATTGCCGAGCACTTGAACACTCCTGAAGAAATTCGTATTTTTTTACAGGAAGTGGTAGCCACGGGTGATGAATCGGATTTTATTCATGCTTTAAATACAGCCGCCAGAGCAATAGGCATGACCGAGGTGGCAAAAAAAGCAGGCGTTACCCGTGCAAGCCTTTATAAATCTCTGTCTGAAAATGGAAATCCAAAATTCAGTACAATCAATAAAGTGACCAAGGCGCTTGGCTGCAAACTTGCAGTTGCATAAATCTGCATGCGCGTGCATTAGGCAAAAGGTGGCAGAAGATTCTATCAACAAAATGTCAATTGCTCTTAAAGAAGCCTGTGAGACTGATTACTGGCTGAGATATTGAAAATACCGCTGGGAAGGGAGTTATGACAATGGCAAAAGATGGTTCTCTACAGCAATCACATATTTTGGGCTGAAAGACAGTTCGTTACCAGCAATCCCAGGGGGGTGATGTTTTTTACTCCCCAAAAAGTTGAGTTAATAACTTAACTTGGAACTTGCCAGACGGTTTAAACTAACACCGGCTTCTGCTGCTTTAATAGCAAGTGCGCGATGAACATCTGGAGGAACACGAACCATAAATTTTCCGCTATAATTTTTAACAGCAAGGGGTTCAGGAATTTTTTCTTTGTTTCTTGTCATGTCTTTAATTATATCAGCAACCATATTACGAATTCCTTTTAAAGCAGATTCCGGGGTCTTTGCTAACCAGCTTAAACTTGGCAGCTCTGTACACAAACCCACATATTCATCATCATCTGATGACCAGGTCACTTTATATGTATAGTGATCATTTTTTATAGCCATTTTCTACCTCCAACCTTTCAATAGCTTTTAGTACTTGTTTTACCTGGTATGATTTAGATTTCCCTTTTGTGTTTTGAATATTAACACGAGGATCGCCACGCCATGGAGTTTTGTATACCCTGTGACTTGAACCTGATTGTCGGGCATTTCCAAAATAAAAATCATACACTTTGCATAATTCTGAAAACTTTACATTTTTGGTGTTATTTTTAAACTGTTTTAATTTTTCAGCTATGCTTGTCATATCATTAATGATACCACTATTGATATCATTGTCAAGCAAAAATCTAATAGCTTAATTATTAATTTTCTATTCTATTTTTTACCTGTTAATGTTTAACGCTTGACGATTAACGAGATGCGTTATATAATAAATTTCATGATAAAGAACTTTAAATGTAAACATACACAAGCCCTGTATGAAGGCGGCAAAATACGATGAATATATGAGACCAATACACCCTGGCGAAATACTCAAAGCAGAATACCTTGAACCTTTGGATATGACTGCTAACGCTTTGGCTATAGCTTTGCATGTTCCCGCCCCAAGAATTTATGATATTGTACGAAAAAAAAGAGCCGTAACCCCGGATACAGCATTGAGACTGAGTCGTTACTTTGGCGGCGATGCACAATCCTGGTTGAACCTGCAAACCAGTTATGATTTGAAAATAGCTCAACAAAATATAACAACAATTGAAAAAGAAATATTTCCTTTGGAAGTTGCTTAACCCATCATATCAATAAGCGTACCCATGGTTTCTTCATAGGACTTGATGACTTTAGCGTTTGCTTCAAAGCCGTGCTGAATTGAAATCTGATTGACAAGTTCTGTTGCAATATCAGTATTGGACAACTCTTTTAATTCACCGGTTTCACTTGTCGGGTCTTCTACAAGGGGTCCTGGGGTATCAATTTTTGTTATGGTTGTTTCAACCTGATTGTTTTCACCCTCAGTATTGACTGCACGGCTTTTCTTAAAATCATCGGAAAGAGCATTGGCAACATTATTGGCACTGACTGACATCTGTTTTGAAAATGCCTGTAAAGCTGAAATATTGCTGTTGATTCCAGTAACCATGGTTTAACTCCTGTCAAAATTATTATTTAAAAGTTATTTAAAATATTTCAAATAACATTTTTAAAACACCGTGTTTAAGATATTAAAGTTTGCAATAATCATGCTAACAAGGTAATAAAGAGAAAAATAATGGCTCATCTTTTTGTGGCAATGCATTTGACGCTTATAAAACAGCGGTGTCTTAAATTAAATATTTGAATTAGCATTTGCTTTTTTTTAAATTTTTTAACAAAAAGTGGCATAGATTACAAATTTTGTTTAACATTTTTGCATGACAGTTTGGTTCTAATGAGGAGGAAGAATGTTTGAAATTGATAAAAGTATTATGCTTTTGATTGATGTTCAGGGTCAGCTGGCCCAGTTAATGTATGAAAAAGATAAATTGTTTAATTCGCTTGGAATTATGGTTCAGGGGATGAAAAAGCTTGGGGTCCCGATTATATGGCTGGAGCAGATACCAAAAAATTTAGGCCCCACCACTGAAGATGTTTCAAAATATATGACCGGTGAAGAGCCCATTGAAAAATTTTCTTTTTCATGCTGCAATGAACCTAAATTTATGGATAAATTCAAAGAGGCTGGAAGAACTCAGGTGCTTTTAACCGGAATTGAAACCCATATCTGTGTTTTTCAGACTGGATATGATTTGATGAAAAAACATGGCTGCGATGTCCAGGTTATTTCAGATTGTGTCTCTTCAAGGACAAAAGAGAATAAGGATATTGGTATTCAGCGGATTATTCAGTCTGGCGGTCAGGTCAGTTGTGTTGAAATGATCCTTTTTGAATTGCTTAAAGCTGCAAAGGGTGATGAGTTCAAGCAGATCATAAAATTAATCAAATAGGGGTTTTTTATCAGCATTATACAGCTAGTTGAAAGGAATATGAATCTTCTTCCGGCAGGTTGTTTACTTTGACATAGGAATCTGAAGCCTGCTGCAGGTTGCCAAATGCTTTGGATTCATTTGACTCTGCCCGTTTTTTTGTTTCAAGTATCATCAGATCAGAGAGTGCTTTTGATGCTGTCTGGGAAGCTTTGGAGGCTACTTTCATATCCTGGGAAGAAGGATTGGCAGGAGCCAGGGCAGCATTTTTAACCTGGCGCATTTTCTGGATTGTAGCCTGCGGGTCTCCCGGTACAGGAGATGTGTCAATGCCGACTTCACCCCCAATAACATAATTTTTCCCGTCAGGTCCCCGTTGATAAGTAAAATTTGCTCCAGAGGTAATATATCTTCCACCGGCAGCAATATGAGCCATTTCGTGGCTACGGACTTTGGTGTCAGTCTGTTTTAGTGTCTGGAGAAGTTGAAGCTCTGCCTGGGTCAGTTCCTGGCTGTAAACATCTTTTACAGCAGAATCAGATTGAGTCGTTGCTTGGTCTTCATTTGGATTTTTACTGGTTTTTGAATCTGTTGGATCACTTTGTTGAACTGCTTTTTCAGGTTCTATCTCGGTATTTTGAGGATCATGAGTTTGAGAAACAGAAGTTTGAACAAAACCCGCATAACTGTTATTTATGGCTGAGATATTCATTTTTTCTTATTCCATAACCTGATATTTAATTTATTGATATTTTTATATTATATTTTAAACAAAAGAGCATTGCAAGACTTAAATTGACCCAGAATTATACTTGAATTCGACCCAAACTTGTCAGGATTGATGAAAGTGCAAATTGACTTTAACTCCTGCAATGCTTATATAATCTGCATAGAGAAATATAATAAAATTATAATAAATATCTGAAACAATAAGGCAGGCCATATATTATGAAAAAACAAGATACTTACCAGGGCTTTGAGCAGGGCCCCATTCGACCTCCAAGCGAGGCAAGCAGTCTTTTAATCCGGTTGACACGCAATTGTCCGTGGAATCGCTGTACATTCTGCAGAGTATATAAGAGAAGTCAGTTCTCTTTAAGATCCATGGAAAATATTATTAAGGATATTGATATCCTGTCTCACTATATTCAAATAATAATGCAGAATGTCAAATTAGACGGATACATTGATAACAGTGGTATTAATAATCTTTTTAACACACTTGGGAATAAGGACAGAGTTGCATTTAATGCTGCCATAAACTGGTATGCAACCGGCATGAAATCCATTTTTTTGCAGGATGCAAATTCTCTGATTATAAAACCTGATGATCTTGTATATATTCTTGAATATTTAAAAAAATGCTTTCCTGATATTGACAGGGTTACTACCTATGCCAGAAGCCATACCATTGTGCGAATAAAGCAAAATGATATCCAGCGCATTGCAGATGCAGGGTTAAACCGTGTCCATGTGGGTATGGAAACAGGGTCGGATATTGTATTAAAAAAGATTAATAAAGGAGCAACTAAGGCAAGCCATATCAAAGCAGGACTAAAGATTAAAAAAGCAGGGATGCAGTTGTCTGAATATGTTATGCCCGGTCTTGGCGGTATTGAATATTCAATAGAGCATGCCATGGAAACAGCTTCTGCACTTAACAGCATTAATCCTGATTTTATCAGAATCCGAACTCTTGCTGTAACCAAAGGGACAAAACTTGCCGAAGAAGCCAGCACAGGAGAATTTCAAAAACCCACTGATACCATGATGGCAAAAGAGTTAAGGCTGTTCATTGAGACTCTTGATGGCATAGATTCATTTATTAAAAGTGACCATATGTTGAATCTGTTTGAAACCATTGATGGTAAAATGCCTGAAGATAAAGAGAAGATGATCAATATCATTGACAGGTTTTTTGAACTTGATCCTGATAAAAGAGCTTTATATCAGGTAGGCCGGAGAATGGGATTTTTCCGCGGACCGGATGATATGGAATCAAGTCCCCAGCTAGAAAGGGTAAAGCAGGCTTGTGAACTTTACGGGGTTACTGCTGACAATGTTGATTCTGTTATTGATGAATTAATGAAGCGTTTTATCTGATTTGGTGTCTGTCAGCTCATGTAATACCTCGTGTGATGTCTTGTTCGATACCTTATTTAATCGGGGCGCAATTTATCTCCACATCCCTTTTTGTATCCAGAAATGCATCTATTGTGATTTTTATTCAAAAACTGATCTTTTTTTGATTCCTGATTATATCAAAGCTCTTGAAGCTGAAATCAGAAAAAGGTCAGTAAAACAATATAAAATCAACACAATATATTTTGGCGGTGGTACACCCTCACTTCTTTCCGTTAAAGAAGTTGACCTGTTATTACAAACCATTAAAGATTGTTTTGCGGTTTTGCCGGATGCTGAAATAAGCTTTGAAATTAATCCGTGCACTGTTGATTTTAACTATCTTGAAAGCTTGAGAAATATCGGAGTTAACAGACTCAGTATAGGTCTTCAGTCATTTAATGATGACAAGCTTGAGTTTTTAAAAAGAATTCATAAAGCTGACCAGGCAGTTAAAGCAATTGAGAATGCAAAAAAAGCCGGGTTTTCCAATATAAGCCTTGATTTAATTTACGGACTCCCATTTGAAACAGGGGCAGTCTGGCTGCAGGATTTAGAACAAGCTGTAAGGATGAAACCTGAGCATCTCTCCTGCTATATGCTCACAATTGAGCCTTTAACACCCCTTGATAACATTGTAAAACAAGGTCTGGTACATCCTCTTGACAATCAATCCATGGCATCACTGTTTAAAGAGACTGCCCATGTTTTAAATGAATTTCAATTTGAACATTATGAAATTTCAAGTTTTGCAAAGGGCAGGGCGTACAGATCAAAACATAATTCACAATATTGGGATATGACACCATATTTTGGATTTGGAGCAGCTGCTCATTCTTACGATGGCAATAAAAGATCCTGGAATCATAGGAGTATTAAAAACTATATAAAAGATATAAATTCAGGCAGACTTCCTGTTGAAGATTTTGAAACTCTTACTTTGGAGCAAAAAAAACTTGAGACTATAATGCTTGGTTTGCGTACTCTTGAAGGTGTTGACATGAAACAATATAAGTCGCAGTTTCATATAAGTTTTCAAGAAGAATTCTCAGAAAATATTGAGGCAGTTCAAGGCCAGTCTTATGGTTTATTGGGTGCTGACAGCTTTGTATTGAATCTTGAAGGTCAGGTTTGTCTGGATGATATAATAGAATCATTTGCCCGACACATTGTTACATAATGCAAAACTCTATCTTCTTTGTCTCAATTGTCTTGTGTCGCCCACCCGTATAGTTACCTTAATGGAGTCAAAGTATTCAATTAAAGGAATAAGAAATTTTCTTGAGACCTGTGCTATTCCTTTAAATTCAGGAGTGGTCATGGATTCATTGCTTTCCAGGAATTTTACAAGTTTTTGTTCCAGAATATTTATCTCTTTCGCATTAAAATAGAGATCATCCTTTGTTTTGATAATGGATTTTTCATCAATAAGCATATGCAACACATCTGTGGAAGTCTGTTTATCAATATCAAGATCCTGACAGATTGACCTGAAAAAAGGAGGTGTTAAACCAGACTTTTGATAGATTGTTTTGATTTTTTCTTTTATTTCATGCTGATCAACCTGAAGTGCTATTTTATGGTCAGATAATTTGATAATGTTTTTATCAAGGATAATAAGGTTGTCCTTTGATAATCTTGTAAAGAGAATATTAAAAAATTTTGCATCATCAATATACTGGAATTTAGATTTAAGTTCCTGGGTTGGCATGCCTTCTTTTAAAGGGTTGCCTTTATGAAATATTTCAAGCTGATCAATAATTTTTTCTTTAAACTCATCAAAAAAAGTTCCGGAAACAAAAATTTGTCTCTCTTTATCAGTCTGGACAATCTCCTGTCGTGCCAGCAGCTTCTGTAAAGTCGATTTAAGTTTTTTATCAGTGATATTGGTCATGACACGTAAATCAGGAAAAGATAATCCCTGGAATCCTTTTAAAGATAAAAAGAATGAAATAGTCTGTTCATTTTCATTATCAAGAAGCCTGTTGAGCCCTGCTATTACTTTTTTGTCAAATAATTTATGTTTTTGTGAAGCAGGATTTAAAATTGAACCGCCGCCTATGGTTTTTACAGGCGAATAGCTCCTGATTACATATCGATCATCCTTGATGCAGCAAACAGGTGCTTCAAGCCGAAACTGGACAGGGGCATCATCACCCGGCATCAACTCTTTTCTGTCTAATAAAATCAGATATCCGAGTATCTCACTTGTGCCTGAATGAAACCGTATTTTTGTCCTGTTTTTTGCTGGTTTTGCATTACTCTTTATATAATGGAAATGGGCATCCACCATATAACTTTCAATAAGAGTATCTGGCAGGGAGAGGATATCTCCCCGATTCACAGATTCTTTATCAAGCCCCTGGAAATTAACAGCTGTTCTTGTGCCGGCGTCGGCAGTTTCAACTGTAGAACTGTGAACCTGAATTCCCCGCACTCTGGATACAATCTGCCTGGGATAGACCATAACTTCATTGCCTACACTGACACTGCCGGAAGTAAGAGTTCCTGTAATTACGGTACCAAATCCTTTCATGGAAAACACCCGGTCAACAGGAAGTCTGAAAATAGAAGAGAACTCTCTTTGTGGGATATTGCTGCAGATAGTTTCCAGGGTTGTGATAAATTCATCAATACCAGCACCTGTTACAGAAGAGAGAGCAATAACCGGTTTGTCTTCAAGAAAAGTTCCCTGGACAAAATCATTTATATCATCCATGGCAAGCTCAAGAAGATCTTCATCCACCATATCAGTTTTGGTCAGGGCGACTACTCCATGTTCAACACCCATAAGATTGCAGATCTCCATATGCTCTCTTGTCTGGGGCATGACACCTTCATCTGCTGCTATAACCATTGTAACTACATCAATGCCGCTGGATCCTGCCACCATGTTTTTTACAAATTTTTCATGACCGGGCATATCTACAATGCCGATATGCTGACCATTGGGGAGTTCAAGTGATGCAAATCCAAGTTCAATGGTAATTCCACGCTCTTTTTCTTCTTTAAGACGATCGGTTTCAACTCCGGTCAAAGCCTTGACAAGGCTTGTTTTACCATGATCAATATGTCCTGCAGTGCCAAGAATGATATTTTGTTCCAATTTTAACAACCTTAATTTTTATCACCGCCATGTACCCTAAAGGGCAGAAGCTGGCAGATCTGATTTAAACTGTTATTACTCTTTCTTTTTTCTGTAAAAGGCCATTCCATAGGCAAGAGCGACCAGAACAAATCCTGTTACAACTCCATGAAAAACAGTCCACTCCGGTCTGAACATCCGTATAAGAATGATACCAAACACAACACCGATAATAAGTCGTACAATAAATATTAATAAAGTATTCATAAAAAAAATCCTGTTTAAGCCATTTTAATCGTCTCTTTTAATAGTTGGGTTTACTAATCAGGTTTAATAACCGGGTTTAATACCCTGCTTCACAATTAAATGTTTATGAATCATAGTCAAACAGGGCTTGAAAATCAATGTTAAAGAGATGATATTTAAAAAACTATTGAAAAACAGATCTGATTCTGATAAATATAGCTTTTTATTGTGGTGGGTGTAGCTCAGTTGGTAGAGCGCTAGGTTGTGGTCCTGGATGTCGAGGGTTCAAGCCCCTTCACTCACCCCATTTTAAAATTTAAAGCCCGAACTCAAGTTGGTTGAGAATCGGGCTTTGTATTATTAGCAAGGAGCCCAGGAAAATGTCTGATAAAATGCATGATAGAATGAGTCTATTTAAAAAAATAATTACAGTGTTAAGTTTTTTGTTAATATTGCCGGGGACAGCTTTTTCTGAAGATCTTGCAAAAGGTTTATATGCTCAATTTGATACAACCAGGGGCAAAATAACAGTAAGACTGTATTATAAACAAGTACCTATGACCGTTATTAATTTTGCAGGCCTTGCCCAGGGTACTATTGATTCCAATCAGAAATCCGGTAAAAAATATTATGATGGACTTGTTTTTCACAGGGTGATCAAGGATTTTATGATACAGGGTGGAGATCCAACAGGAACAGGCAGGGGCGGGCCGGGATATCAATTTGCAGATGAGTTTGTTGCTGAATTGAAACATGATTCTCCAGGGATTTTATCCATGGCGAATGCAGGCCCCGGTACCAATGGAAGTCAGTTTTTTATAACCCACAAAGCAACTCCATGGCTTAACAATAAACATACGGTTTTTGGTAAAGTCATAGAAGGTATGGATGTAGTAAATAAAATTGAAAAAGGTGACAAAATTATCACCTTGAAAATTATCAGAATAGGAAAAGAGGCAGAAGCTTTTAAAACTGACAAGATAAGTTTTGATGCTGCTTTAAAAAAATAAAGGAACAAAAAACAATGGAACAAAAAGAAATCATTGCCGAATTTGAGAAAAAAATGAAAGAACAATACAAAGATGCAGTAACAACAGAGTCTGGGCTCATGTATGTTCTAAAGGAAAAAGGAACAGGTGAAAATCCTGCAAAAGGCGCTAATGTAAAAGTTCACTATACAGGTAAGTTCCTTGATGGTAAAGTTTTTGATTCTTCTGTAGAACGGGGCAATCCCATAGAGTTCAGTGTGGGAGTAGGGCAGGTCATTAAAGGCTGGGATGAAATTATCGTAACCATGAAAAAAGGTGAAAAAAGAGTATTATTGATCCCATACTGGTTAGCTTATGGAGAACAGGGATATCCTGGTGCTATCCCGCCAAAATCAGATCTCATCTTTGATGTGGAACTTATCGATTTTAAATAGTAACGAGTTGTGAAATATGAGTGGTGAGCAATAAGATCTAAATTGCCGTATATGCCGTTTCAACTCATGTCTCAGGTCTCAAATTTATAAGAGAGGCATATGGCGCATATCTTTCATTATTTGCGCCTGCCTTTTTTTAAGATATTTCGTGGGATGTTTTATAGACCAGATATGCGGGTTTGGTAAAATTGCAGTCATCATGGCAGCCTGGGCCTGTGTCAGGTGTTGAGCACTTTTTGAATAATATTTTTGGCATGCAGCTTCAGCCCCTGTGACATTTGTTCCCCAGTCAACAGTATTTAAATACATTTCAAGAATTCTGTGTTTGTCCCAAAACAATTCAATTAAAACAGTATAATAGATTTCTGCGATTTTTCTAATCACACTTTTACTGGATAATAAAAATACGCTTCGCGCAGTCTGCATGCTGATGGTGCTCGCTCCCCTTAATGTATGTTTTTTAATTAAAGTTTTTAGAGCATTGTTTATCTCATTATAATCAAATCCATTGTGGGATAAAAAACGTTGATCTTCAGCAGCAATGACTGCTTTTTGCAAATGCGGTGATATATTCTCAAGTTCTTGGAAAATATATTCTGGACGTCGTTCCGGTTCGTTGTTAATAACAGATTCAGCCCACTCCCATGCCACATTAGGAGTAAATGGTGGATTGATAAATTTTAGTGCCAGAACCTGGGCAATGGTAAAGCATAACAAAAAAAACAGAAGTTTTAATATAGTTTTCCAGATCCAGGAGATTACTTTTTGTTTTTTAGTTCTCTTCATAGTGTTTTTGGAATTCTATTGGTAATGTAATATATTGTCAAATTTAGAAAAAATGATCCAAAATAAAATCATGGGAAATTAAATCATAGAAAATCAAATTATTGCTAAACATATCTCATTGTGCTATTTAAAAAACAATTAATACACCTGTGCGCCCGTAGCTCAGCTGGATAGAGCGTCGGACTTCGAATCCGCAGGTCACAGGTTCGAATCCTGTCGGGCGCGCCACTAATATCAAGGGTTTTTAGCTTTTAGTTGAAAACCTTTTTTGTTTCTGTGAGTGAATCTGTGTCTGGTTCCTTTCAGGGTGAAGTCGTACCGCCACAATGAGTTGGTAATTTTTTAAGGAAAGCTTTTATGAAAAAATATAAATCTGATGCTAAAACAATTCTGAATCACTTGGGAGAATTGTCAAATTTTTTAACTGAACTTGATGTCAATGCGAGTAAAGAGGAGAGTTTTGATTTTCCATTGGAAATTATCCGTAAAACCATGTTATTTGATGTAAGCGTGTTATATAAAATTTCCAATGTTGTTGAAAACAGGTTGATTTTAGAAGTTGTTAAAAAACTTGACCCAAAAAAAAATCGATTTGATTTAATAGAGGGTAGAAAATTAAGCCTTTTTTTAGACAACCGGGATAAAAGATATTCCAATGAAGTTTCAGCATTTTTAAGCAAAAAAATTTCATGTGTTAATATACCTGGTATAGGATGTGATATCATGGGGTATGTTTATATGCCTGATAGCTTTGGAGGAGACTATCTTTTTGGAGGAGATTTCTTGGGACACGAATCTTCTATTAAAGATTATGAAACTGCCAGTGTTGAAATTATGTGTAATTTTTTAAGTGCTATCTTGTTGAAAACTCAATTTAAACACCAGGCTGAATATGACAATCTTACTGGACTTTTCAATAGTGGCAAAATTAAACAAAAAGTTGAAAACATATTAAAACGATTTAAACGAAAGCCTGCCTCAGCAAGATGTATAGCCATGGGTGATATTGATTTTTTTAAACAGGTCAATGATAATTATGGACATATTCAAGGCGATCTGGTCCTAAAAAAGGTTGGTGATATTTTTTCAAATACCATGCGGAGTGGTTTTGATATTGTTGGACGATATGGCGGTGAAGAGTTCTTATTGCTCCTTGATGAAACCAGTGATGCCGGTGCTTTTCAGATTATTGAAAGAGTTCGTAAAATTATAAAAGAGACAAAGTTTGAACAGGTAGATAAAACAGGAAAAATTTTAGCTGATAAATTTTTAACTATTACTATGTCTTTTGGGATATCTCAGTTAAACAAAAGCTCTGATATAAAAACAGCAACTGACTGGATCAGTCAGGCAGATTATGCCCTGTATGAATCCAAACAAAATGGAAGAGACAGAACAATTGTATTTAAAGGGCAATAAACAGTACAGTTTACGAACAATCAAAAAGGTATAATGTTTTTATAAATAAAAAATAAATAAAGACTGATTAAGATTATTCCGGCAAATCGTGGTAGTTTTCCTGAAAAAAGCATGAAGAAAAAATGTCCGAGTGATGCTCCAATAATAATAAAAATAGCAATCGTAAACGATGACGGAACTATTATGGGTGAAAATATGGCAAAAACTCCAATGCAAAGAGGAATGCAGATATGACAATCTCCTACCTGGGAAGAATAGGCAATCTCAGGTCGTTTTACCGCCGAGTAGTATATGGCTAAAAATGCATTGGGAACAACCATTAGGATTCCGCTTAAAAACCCAAGGTTAGCTTTGGAGAAAAACCCATGACTGCGCGATGAGATCAATTGAACAAGATTTTCAATACTAAAAAATATTGCCCATGCGCAAAAACCGATTATTATCAAGTCAAGAAAAACTCTTTTTTTGATTGTCTTTGATTTTCTAGTATTGTTTTTAAGTACATCAAACACATGGTATAATTGCCAGAAAAAAAAGATCCCTACTAAAATCATTCCATCGGTAGCACTGATTGTTCCATCTTTTGACACAAGGAATACTGATATACTGAAAAAAATCAAAGCAAGGATGCTTAAAAGAAGTGAAAGACGATTAATTTTTTTATCATGACTATGTTGTTTTTTATCACTAAAGAGGTTCAATCCCCAAAGTATGGAAGGGATTGCAAGGATAATTGTAAGGTTTGTCACATTATTTACCAGGCAGTTTTCAATCACTGTACTACCGTTTGAACCGGTTTTGGCGACCAGATATGCAAAACACAGGTTGGGGAATCCGCTGAAATATGGCATTATTAGAGTACCTATAAGGGTACCTTCAAATCCATTTTTTTCAACAGCATTGAGCCTTGTAATCATTAAAAAAGAACAAATAATAAAACAGAGCAAAAGCTGCCACCATCCGGGTGTTAAAAAAAGGGTGATGTAGTCTTCAAGATTCACAAAATTTTGAATCTTTTCAAGGAGCAATGTTGTCTGTTCTGTTAAAGTACTCATTTGATAATTCCAAAAGTTAATTTTAAAATTGTGAATAAATATTAAATATTTCTGTGTTTATCAAGAATTTATAATACTTTGGTTTTTATGATGCATATAAAAAAATGCCCAGAGAGAACTTATAAATATGAAAGCTTAATAAAAACCAATCACACACATCTATTTTTGACTTTTATTATTTTTCCTGTATTCTATATTTATGGATTTGATAATTAACGATATAAGACAAGCTTTTGAAGACATCAGCATAGCAACCGGCGCAACCATTGAAGAGGTTAGAAACGAATTCTTCCAACATATTGATAATCTCGAAGTGTTTGACTCTTTCTTTGATATTCCAGTTTAAGATATTTCAGAAACGTCAAAAACAATACGGGAACAAATAGTTGTCAATGCATTGTTCCCCTCTTAAATCATAAAAAATAGTGTTAAATATTTAAAGGAATTGAATAGTGGCATAGTCTCTTTAACAAACAATATCATGGACTAAAAATGAAAATTATTGAAGCAGATATTGAAGATGCTCAAAAGATTTTAGAACTTCAAAAGCTGGCATATAAGCAGGAAGCAGAAATTTACCAGGACTTTAATATTCCACCATTGCTCCAGACCCTTGAAGAGATAAAAAAAGAAATTGGGCAGCAAATTTTTCTGAAAACTATTGATGGAAATAAGATAATAATAGGGTCTGTGAGAGCATATTCTGATAATGATTCCTGTTTCATTGGCCGTTTAATTGTTCATCCGAAATGGCAGCGTCAAGGTATTGGAACTAAGCTCATGCATAATATTGAAGCCTGTTTTCCTAATATACAAAGATGTGAGCTTTTCACTGGAACAAAGAGCACTCAAAATATCAAGTTATACAAAAGGTTGGGTTACAAACCATTCAAAGAACTGGTAGTCAATAAATCTCTTTCATTGGTCTATATGGAAAAGATCTCAAAAATAACAAATGGAGTTAAAAAATAAAATGAATGTAGAAGTCATCAAAGCAAACTATCTGGACCGCAAGCACGCAAAAGAAATAAAGGAACTGTTAAATATTTATGCATCTGATCCAATGGGTCTGGGTAAACCATTAGATAAATCAGTAAAAGAGAATATTGATAAAGAATTATCCAAGCTGCCATATGCGTTTAGTCTTATAGCATATGTTAAAGGAGAACCTGCAGGATTGGCTAATTGTTTTGAATCATTTTCTACATTTGCATGTAAACCGCTTATTAATATTCATGATTTCGTTGTCTTAGAACAATACAGAGGAAATGGTGTCAGCCAGATAATACTGAATAAGGTTGAAGAAATAGCAATATCCAAAGGGTGTTGTAAGATAACCTTGGAGATCCTGAGCAATAATGAAGCAGCAAAAGCATCATATAACAAATTTGGATTTATCAGCTACGAGTTAGATCCAAAGGCAGGCGTTGCTTTATTTTGGCAAAAAAAAATAAAATAAGAAAATATAAAATTTTTAAACATTGGAGACAATATGACTCAAATTCTTGGGATATCATCAAGTCCTGTTAAAAATGGAAACACAGAAAATTTGCTTGATCATATGATGAAGGCAGCAAGGGACAATGGTTGTGATACAAAATCAGTTAAGTTATCAGGTATGGAAATTAAAGAGTGTATTCATTGCAATGCTTGTATCAGCAAACAAAAAGAACATAAATACTGTATGCTGCAAGATGATGCTCAAACTGTATTTGAAATGGCAGAGGATGCTGATATTCTTTTGTTTGTAAGCCCTGTTTATCATATGCGTACAAATGCCAGAATGGCTGCTCTTCTGGACAGAATGAGGGTTTTTATTTTTGGCAATATATCAAGCGGAAAACTAAAAAACAAAGTAGGCATAAGTGCAGCAGTTGCATGGAAAAGGCATGGAGGATTTGAAACCACGCATCTTTCCCATATGTATGCATTTTTTAATTTTGATATGATTCCTGTTGGCTGCCATCATTCAATCAGTCCTTTAGGTGCTTCTGTTGTATCCAGCAAAAATGGTCATGGTATTTTTGAAAAAGATATAAAACTTGGCATCTTTGAAGATGAAGCAGGTCTTAAATCTGGTGAAATGATCATTGAAAGAGCTGTTGAGGTTTCTAACAAATTAAAAAATTAATTATTTTTTATAAATAAGCAAATTTAAATCATGAGTATAATTATCGTCTCAGATATTTTTGGAAAAACTCCTGCATTAGATAAATTATGTCATGCAATAGCACCAGATATAAAAATTATAGATCCATATTCTGGTAAATTTATGGATTTTCAAAATGAGCATATGGCATATGAATACTTTATGAAACAAGTTGGATTAAATGATTATTGCCAGGTTATAAAATCTGTTTTGAACAAAAAATTATCCCCTGTAATTTTGATTGGCTTTAGTGTTGGAGGCTCTGCTATATGGAAAATATTTGAGTCATTAAACAGAAAACAAGTAAAACATATGTTTTGTTTTTACAGCTCTCAAATCAGACACTCCCAGAAAATTAATCCGAGTTGCAAGGTTGATTTTGTAATGCCAGCTTATGAACCAGATTTTTCTATTGAAGAACTGTCTGAACAATTATTAACAAAAGAGAATGTGACGATTCATAATACTTCATATCTGCATGGTTTTATGAATAAATTTTCAGAGAACTTTAACCAGAGTGGCTACAATAAATATGTTGATTGGCTTCAAAAAATGTTAGATAAGCAAATAAAAACCTAAATATTATACAGGCAGGAAATCAATGGCATTAAGTGAATTTGAAATTAAAAGAATCGAGAAATTAGTTGGCAATTTGAGCTATTTTATTAATAATTGATATTGTTTCAGAAGGACAAACGTTTACGCATAGCCCGCATCCATTACATATCTTCGAGTCAATTTTAATATTTATTTTTCTTTCAAGTATTATTATATACCTTTGCTTTATATCGAATTGATTTCTTATATTTGTATAATTTTACGTTTTCTTCCTATATAATAAAAGCCATTTGATTGGTGCCCATTCATTGTTGTAAAAATTACAGATTCAAAAACAATTTTTTCAAAATCGCGCATCAGTTCATCTATTCTCATCTTAGTATAATGTCGAAGGACTACGCCCTCTGATAGTTCAAATGCTCCGTATTTATTATATTTACTCTCATACCGTTGATAACGATCTATATTCCGTTGGTCGCTGTTAATCAAAAAATCATTTATATATAAAATACCTTCATCTTTCAGCACTCTTTGTATTTCATCTATCAATTTTTCTTGTTCACTATTGCTAATGATACAGGTTAATACTGCCAACAAAATTACAGCATCAAATGAATTATTCTCAAATGGAAATTTTAAGTTATCATATTTTTTTAAAGTTAATTTAGGATTCAGCTTAGTTCCCTTATCGATCATTTTTTTTGAAATATCTATGCCTGACAAATTAATAAATTTTGATAAATATAATTCTTGAAGAGTTCTCCCATATCCACAACCGACATCAAGAATTCGAGCTTCTCTGGACACATTTTTTTTGAATAACTCTATTTGAAAAGGAGTTGTAAATTCTTTTTTTCCAGCTACACTATCCCAATATTCTTCATGTGTTAACAATTCGTTCATTTTAATCCTTCATATGGTAAATTTGCTGAAGCATTACTAAAATCCATGCCTTTGTACATAAATTAATATTATTGATATTTTTTCATATCATATGTTTTAGCTATTTTGACTCGTTCATCATATGACAGTGATGTTATATATTTTCTCCAACCAGGGCACCATCCTGCATGCCATCTCCAGATTCTTCCTAAAAAGGACTTTGGATTGTTATTATATTTTGCTCTAAAACTGCAGTTACTACAATTGTGTGCCATTGGTTTCTTTCCTTTATCAGGCAGATTTTTTATTAATAATTTAAAAATACTTTATTTTTTGTGTTATTTTTTATTATTATCAAATTTGAAATGAAAATAATCAATGAAAAAATATCAGGAGATTATCATATTCATTCTTCGACACTTTCAGATGGAATGAATTCAATAGATGAAATTGTAATTCAGGCAGGGAAACTACAATATAAAGAGATTGCTATAACTGATCACAATCAAGAATATCTGAAACGTTATGGTTTCAAAGCTAATACCCATTATAGTATAATCTCTTCTGGAAGATGGAAAAATATCCATAATAGTGTTCATATTCTTTTTGGTGTAGAAGCAGATTTGTTAAATGAAAATGGTGATATATCTGATAAGATTCAAAATATTTCTACAGAATTCGTGATACTGTCTGCCCATCAGAAAATATATTCAGGAAATGCTAAATTAATCAAAAAAGGATATTTAAGCGCCATTAGCCGACATGGAACTAAAATAAAATTATTAGGTCATTTATGTTCTAAACAGTTTTCTGATCATTTAAATACAGAAGATATCATTGAAATTGTGTCAGCAGCTAATGAAACAGGTATCCCATTAGAATTAAACTGTGCAAATTTAGTGAACAACAAAACTTGTGAGAAAAATTTAAAAACAATGTTGTCATGCTGTGACTCCTTGTATGTTAATAGTGATTCCCATACTCTTTTTGAATTTATCAACGTTAGAAACAAAGGTTTTGATTATCTAAAATCCAATAATTTTATATGAGAGGAATGCATGTATCTATCTGAAGAGAAGCGATCTCAAATCAGAAAATGTTTTGAAAAGCAACATTCCAAATATAGAAGAGATTAGTAAAGTTTCCCAGATTTTATTTGATGCAAGGGATGGAAGGGAAGTATTTACACCATTTTAGATAAATTGGATTTATATTGATGACTTATAATTTTGATCCAGATAAATGGTATGAAAACGAATTATTTTTAATGCAGGAAAAATTAAAAAGTAGTAAAATAACACAAAGTGAATATGATGCAGCTGTGGAAATTCTTGATAAAAAACTTGAAGAAATGTGGAAACGATTGGATGGGAGTTATCAAATAAACAACGGGAATTGATAATGGGAGCAATAAGCCATTAAGTATGCCCTCTTCAAAAGCGAGTCAGAGAGAACAGGGAGAGATATGAAATTAAAAACAATTAACAGATCAGCAATTACCATCATACCCAAACAACCCTATGTCAACTGGGCGGATAGTTTTAATGATGTAAAGGTATATCATAAAGAGTTTGTAACAACAATTTTAATCCCTGATGAATACGATGACTTCAATTGTGAAAAATTTATCAAAAAAACATATAAACAGATATTTGAAAAAGAACTTGAATCTTGGATGGCAGATCCGGATGTTTGGCCAAAGAAGAGAGGTTATAAAGTGTTTAAAAAATGGTTTGATGTTATTTTTTCTGATATGGCATGGGATTATGGAGATGGCGATGTAAAGCATGACGATTAATCTAACTGCAGATTGCCTTAATGAATTTCTTGAAATCGGTGATCAAGAGGATTTTGAACGTTTAAAATCATTGATGATTATCAAATCAGTGCTTACTATAATTAATCTCAATAAATTAATAAAAGAAGTTGTTATGCTGAAAGTGTATGCTGCAAAATGGTGTCCACACTGTACAAAAACCGTTGAATATTTACAAATTCACTTTTTCAAATTATATACAAACCATCAATGATTACCAGTATGGGCAGCGACATATAAACCTCAAATACGTATTTGAAATCAAAAATCGACCTGCAAAAAAAATGTACTCAAAATTTGAAATTCACTTTTAAATTTGCTAAAGCATTACCAGAACATTTCTAATACCCCATTCTTTTCTTATGCTGAATGCAAATTGTTAACTACCATCATATTAATTAATAAATTAAACCATCAGCTAGGCTGATGGGTCCAAGCTTTGCTATGCGGGTAAGTGAGAGATTTACAAAAATAGAATACCTCCTTAAAAAAGGGTTTGTGGAGACCCTAAAATTTACAAGGAGGTATTCAGTGAATCAGTTTAAGAAATTAGCACATGCAGTATGGCAATGCAAATATCATGTGATTTGGTGTCCGAAATATAGATTTCGGATTTTAAGAGGAGAGATTGGCTTATCAGTAAGAGATATAATAAAACAATTATGTGAATGGCGTAAGATTGAAATTCTGGAAGGGAATGTACAGGCGGATCACATTCATCTGGTGATATCAATTCCACCCAAGTATTCAATTTCAGAAACAATAGGGTTTTTGAAAGGGAAAAGCGCAATTAAAATTTTTGATATGCACCATGAATTGAAAAAAAGATACTGGGGCAGGCACTTTTGGTCAAAAGGTTATTGTGTCAGCACTGTCGGTCTGAATGAAGAACAGATAAAGAAGTATGTTAGAGAACAAAGCCATAAAGAAAAAAAAATGACTCAAATGAGTCTGTGGAAATAACAATTTGACCCTTTTAGGGTCTCCATTATGCCACCCTTTTTAGGGGTGGTTGTTAACTTTTTTACTTAACAGGAGGAAGAATATGCCAGGGAAAAATTAATTTGTCTTGCACTACAATATGAAGTATAAAGATGATTAGTTAAATTGATATGCCATCATTGCCACAAAATATACTATTATTGCTCATGGTAAATCAGATTCTAATAGTAGTTTTTTTTGCATTATGTGACATTTTCATATAAAGTGAATCAGATTAACTATTTTGGGAGATGAAATATATTTTTGGAGATAGCTATGATTGATAAACCTACCTATGAAGAACTTGAGCACCGAGTTAAAGAACTTGAAAAAGCTGATTGCGAGAAAAAACACTCCAAAGAGCTACTCAATGCAAGTGAAGAAGAATACAAATCAACATTGAATAATCTTCTCATAGGAGTCGTAGTGCATGCCTATGATACAAGTATTTTATTTGCTAATCCGGAAGCAACAAATATTCTTGGCTTGACAGATGAACAAATGTCAGGAAAAAAAGCAATTGATCCGTCTTGGAATTTTGTTCATGAGGATGCAACAATACTCACCATTGAAGAATATCCTGTAAGCATAGTGTTTTCAACTAAAAAACCCCTTTATGATTATATTATTGGAGTAATTAGACCTGATAGAGAGTTTGTAACTTGGGTAATTGTTAATGCAATTCCAATATTTTCTACCGACAGTGACCTTGCTAAAATTATCGTAAATTTTGTAGACATCACTGATCTCAAACAAAGTGAAGAAAAACTTGCTCGACTTAATGTCGATCTTAAAGCAAAAAATGAAGAACTGGAACAAGTGGTATTCGTTGCTTCCCATGATTTACGTTCCCCTTTGGTCAATATTGACGGATACAGTAGAGAATTGGAATATTCGATTAATGAATTGCGAAATACACTGTCGGCTAACTCTTTTGTTAATATTCTGAATGAACTGGCCCCAATCCTTGAAGATGATATTCCCGAAGCTTTGAGATTTATCCGTACCAGTACTGCAAAAATGGATACACTTATTGCCGGATTGTTGCGGTTGTCACGATCCGGTCGAGCGGCTTTAAATATTGAATCCCTGGATATGAATCAAATAATCTCAAAAGTTATCGACTCGACGGAATTTAAAACTAAAAAAATTGGTGCTGAGATCATTTCGGATGTTCTGCCGCCATGTCAAGGTGATGCAATACAACTGGATCAGATATTTTCAAATCTTTTAGATAATGCTTTAAAGTGTCTTGACTCTAAACGTCCGGGTATGATCCGAATTTCAGGTGAAGTTGTGGACGGCCAATCGGTTTATTGTGTCGAGGATAATGGAATTGGTATTGATGTTAACCACATGGATAAAATATTTGAAATTTTTCACCAACTTGACCCTGCTAATAACAAAGGAGAAGGTTTGGGATTAACCATTGTAAAAAGGATATTGAGCAGACTTGAAGGTTCTATTCGTGTAGAATCAACAATTGACTTGGGAAGTCGTTTTTACATAACAATGCCCAACGGGAAGAAATAACCGAAGAAAGGAAATAATGATGCATAAAGATGTTATAATCCTTGTTGCAGAGGATGATGAAGGTCATGCAAATTTGATTAAAAAGAATTTAAAACGAGCCGGTATTGTGAATGAGGTATTACTTTTCATGGATGGCCAGGAAATTATGAATTTTCTTTGTAAAAAAGGTGATGGGCCGCACCTAGAATCAGGGAAATCTTATATACTCCTGCTTGATATTCGAATGCCAAAATTAGACGGAATCCAGGTACTGGAACAGATCAAAACAGATCCGAGTTTAAAAAAACTACCAGTGATTATGATCACTACGACAGATGATCCACGCGAGATAGCAAATTGTCATGAAATGGGGTGTAGCAATTACATTACAAAACCCATTGATTATGAAAATTTTGTCACTGCAATCCGTCAATTAGGGTTGTTCCTGTCTGTAGTCCAAATTCCGATAATGAATGGAGACTAATGGAGAAAAACACCAAGTCTGAAAATATTAATGAGCTTGTGATTGGAAAGCAGATATTAGTGGTTGAAGATGATGAAGGGTTGAACAAGCTTATTCAAAAATCATTGCGAAGAGCAGGATTCAGTTGTCAAGGTGTTTTAACTGGCATCGATGCAATAGTGATTGCCAAGCAGGATACAGATCTGATTCTTTTAGTGGATCAACGGCTGCCTGATATGGACGGGACTGCTCTAATCAGTAAATTAAAGAGTGAAGGCTGCAAGGTTCCTTTTGTTGCAATGACAGGCCACGGAGATGAAAAAATTGCTGTAGAAATGATGAAATTAGGCGCAAGGGATTACTTGGTCAAGGGTGTCGACCTCACCGATATCCTTCCTAGAGTTTTTACACGATTGCTAAAAGAACTGGCAACTGAAGAAAAATTGAACAATGCAGAAAAAATCATTCGTGACAATCAGGCGTTGTACAAATCATTGCTTGAAAGCACTAAGGCCATAGCCTATGAAATAGATTTGGACTCTTTAACGTTTACCTATATTAGTCCTCAAATTTTTGAAATTACTGGGTATCCAGCTAAAGTATGGAAGAATTTTGATTTTTGGGCCAATACACTGCATCCAGACGATAAAGATTATTGTGTGAATTATTGTATGAAAGAAACACAAAGAGGAAAAGACCACGAGTTTGAATACCGGATGATTAAAGCCGATAAACAGGTTCTTTGGTTCAAGGATCTGGTCAGTCTGGTTAAAAAAGACGGTAAACCAATAGCTTTACGTGGGTTTTTGATTGATATCACCGAACAAAAAAGAATGGAAACCCAGCTCCAGCAATCCCAGAAAATGGAATCCATAGGCACCCTTGCTGGAGGAATTGCCCATGATTTTAACAATATTCTTTTTCCTGTCTTAGGTCATACAGAAATGTTGATAGAGGATGTACCTGAAGATAGTCCACTTCGGAATAGTCTTAAACAGATCCATACAGGTGCCCTTAGAGCAAGTGATCTGGTAAAACAAATACTTACATTCTCTAGTCAAGATAGCGGTGAATTGAAACTGATGAAAATGCAACCTATTATCAAAGAGGCCTTAAAACTCATCAGGTCTACAATTCCTACAACAATCGAAATCAAACAAAACCTACAATCGGATTGTGGCGCAATCAAAGCTGCCCCAACACAAATTCATCAAATTGTAATGAACCTTGCAACCAATGCCTCTCATGCCATGGAAGAAACTGGCGGAGAATTGAATATAAGATTGAAAAAAGTTGAACTAGATAAACCTGATTTATTTAATCCAGACATAGAACCTGGTGCATATGCCTGTTTAAGCATATCCGATACAGGCAAAGGCATGGATAAAGAATTGATAGAAAAAATATTTGACCCATTTTTTACCACTAAGGAACTAGGTAAAGGCACGGGGATGGGACTGTCAGTTGTTCATGGTATTGTAAAAAATATGAATGGTACTATCAAGGTTGACAGTAGAAACAACAAAGGCAGTGAATTTCAAATATATCTGCCATTAGCAGAGACTGTAAAAGAACAATATACTACCCATGTAGAAACATCCATCCAGAACGGTACTGAACATATTCTTCTCGTGGATGATGAGAATATTGTAGCTACTGTAGTACAACAAATGCTGGAGCGTTTGGGTTATCAGGTTACAGTACGTACCAGCAGTCTAGAAGCACTTGAAGCTTTCCGCACAGCACCTGATAAATTTGATATAGTAATTACTGACATGCAAATGCCTAATATGTCTGGAGACAAACTTGCAAGTGAATTGAATAAAATACATCCTGGTATTCCTGTACTACTCTGTACTGGATTCAGCGAAACCATGTCTGAAGAAAAAGCTGCATCTTTGGGTATTAATGGTTTTTTGTTGAAGCCGATTGTAATGAAAGACCTTTCTCATAAAATACGTGAAGTGCTGGATGCAAATTAATCCTGAAAAGGTAAAATTTTGATTATATATATTGTGGTGAAATTAAATAATATTCTACTATTTGATTTTACATTATATGAACCAAAAGCTGTGCTATAAGGCATTCTCCAGTTGTAATTTATATAATATATATCGATTATAAATCTATTTTTTTTTAATACTATTGAGATAGGTTACAAATGCCTGCCCCTATTTTTAAAATTAATCAAAAGCAAGCCATATCCCAATTCCCATCATTAATAATCCTGAAATGCTGTTCAAAATAATGAGATTTCCTTTTTTTTCAAGAAACAGACTAAGAGTTCTGCCACCAGTTGAATAGAGTACTAGACAAGTAAATTCAGTTGTTAAAATAATTCCAACAAGGATTGCAAGCTGCGATATAAGAGTTTTGTCAGGGTTAATAAAAGGTGGTAAAAGAGATATCATAAATGCCCAACCTTTGGGATTTGCAATGGCTGTAATAAATCCCTGAATCATAAGAGATTTTTTACTGATTTTTAAAAGTCTTTTTTGTTCAAACTTATCAGGCATTTTGTCTTTTGAACGAAGCATCTGAACACCAAGATATAAAAGATATGTTGCACCTGCATATTTTAAGAAAAGAAATAAAATTGGAAAGTTTAACATTAATGCTGCAACTCCAGACACTGAAGCAGTGGAAACTAAAGCAACTCCGGCAAGTTCGCCCCACATCATATAAAATGTTTTTCTAACACCTATTGTCATTCCCATTGTAAGTGCAAGTGTCATGCACATACCAGGAGTCACAGATACAAAAAAAAAGGTAGGTATAAAAATTGTTAATACAGATGATTCAATCATTTCAAATGCCAAATATTATATATTGAAAAGCAACAGATATTTAAAGATTAAGTCCAAAAAGTTTCATATTATGATGATAATATAGCTGTATTTTTTGTATTTATTCACTAATATAATTATTCCATATCATTCTCCATCTGTCATGAAAAGTTCAGCTTCATCAATATCTATCATTTTCTCACAATGATGATAGGTCATATTTTATTTCCATGATTCTCATTAATACTGTGTTAATATCAATAATCAGTTTTATGTGCAAGGAAGTTCAAAATCATCTCACGGTTGACAACTATTGAATCAATATAGTAATTCTATTTAAATCCATGATTCACATAATACCTTATCTTAAAAGGATTCTCTATGAACGACTTTGATGAAATATTTGATGAAGACGAAACTTTTATATGATGGTATGTATGTTTAAAATTATTGATAAATTTTTAATAATGGGGGATACAGAAAATAAAAATGGTCAAAGTTGAAATAGTGGCAGGTATTTGTGGCTTCACAACCATTGTAGAGGCTAAAGATAAAGGAGAATACAAAGCTTCTTTTAGATTAGAAAGTGAATGCCAAAACTGGAAAAAAGTCGATGAGCTTCTTGGTGGGAAAGATCTGAATATGATGAGCGAATTGTATAAAAATAAAAAAACAGGGATTCTTAATTCAGAAGTTATAGATGTTTCCCTGAAAACGATTCCTCATGTATCTTGTCCTGTAATTTCAGGCATTTTAAAGGCATTGGAAGTTAGTGTTGGTTTAGCATTGCCTAAAGATGCATCGATATCGTTTAAAGATTGATGAAATTCCAGTTCAAATTGTGTATTACTCTAATGCAAAAAATGCTAAAATTGATCTTTCTTTAGCCCAGTAGACATATTTTCACTCGTATGTATAATATTAAAAAAACATAAAGGAGTTGAAAATGGGAAAAAGACGAAACAGAAAATACAATAATGATTTCAAATTAAGGGCAGTGAAGCTTTGCCTTGAAACCGACAAACCCAATGCCGAGATTGCAAGAGATCTGGGAGTGCAGCAAACAACTTTATCCACCTGGAAACAAAAATATTTAAAAAACCAGACACAAGCTTTTGCAGGTCATAATGGTTCTGATACTTTATCTAAAGAGATAAAAGCCCTTAAAAAGGAATTATCCATAGCAAAACAGGAACGTGACATATTAAAAAAAGCATTGGCCATCTGCAACTCACAACCAGAAAAATATATGCCCTGATGGATAATCTTTACAATGATTATCCAATAGTGCGGATGGCCTCAGTGTTTAATATTAACAGGGGCGGCTTTTACAGGTGGAAAAAACACCCTTTTACCAAAAGAGAAATTGAAGACGCCAAATTGAGCAAGAAAATTAAAAGGATTTTCTTTGACAATAAGTACAGGTACGGCAGTCCCCGGATTGCAAGGGAACTCAAAGAAGAAGGTATTACATGTTCAAAAAACAGGGCTTGTAGATTAATGAGAGAATCAAACCTGGTTCCAAAGGCAAGAAGAAAATTTAAAATCACCACCAACTCAAAACATAATCATAAAGCTTCACCTGATCTTGTCAAAAGAGATTTTAAACCACCAAAGCCAGATCAGGTATGGGTGTCAGATCTAACCTATATCAAAACCCGTTCAGGATGGCTTTATTTGTGTATAATTCTGGAGCTGTTCTCCAGAAAGGTTATAGGATGGTCAATGGATAAAAAAATGAAAACAAATATGTTTATTAAAGCTCTGGATATGGCATATGAGAACAGAATACCAGAGCCTGGTGTAATATTTCATTCAGACAGAGGTATTCAATATGCAAGTGATGGTTTCAGGCAAAAGTTAAAAAACTATCAAATGGTACAAAGTATGAGCCGTCAAGGCAATTGCCTTGATAATGCCCCTGCTGAGTCTTTCT
Source organism: Desulfobacterales bacterium HSG17 (assembly GCA_030377945.1). Next base: position 31,699 of record JAUCGD010000015.1, read on the forward strand.
TTCATACTTTAAAAGTAGAAGAAGTATATGGTCAAACATATGAGACCAGGCAAGAGGCTAAAAGTAAACTTTTTGAATACATTGAAATATTTTATAACCGAAAAAGGAGACATTCATATTTAGGACTTGTAAGCCCAATGGATTTTGAATATAAATATAATCAGAAAACATACGAAAATGCAGCATGACTTTGTGTCTACAAAAAGCAAGAAAGATCAAATAAAAGATGGACTTAAACCTTAAAATTGCATGAAAATTAATTAGTAATAATAAAATAAAAATGATTTTAGGAGGAAATTTGGTAAAACATATTGTATGTTGGGATATCACTGACAAAGAAAATATTGAGGAACATGCCAAACAAGTAAAGAATGCTTTGGAAACCCTGCATGGAAAAATTTCAGGTCTTATTAAGATTGAAGTTGGATTAAATTATAGTGATTCAGAAACGTCATCTGATATTGTGCTCTATTCAGAATTTGAATCTAAAGAGGCTCTTTCATCCTATATCACACATCACCTGCATGTTGAGGTTGGACAAAAAATTGTTCGCCCACTAACATGTAACCGTAGAATGGTTGACTACGAAGTGTAATTTTATTAATTATGCTTTTTTCAATACTTTTACAGACATTTTTTCAACAAGATTTTTTGTCTGTTCTCTGTATTCAAGCATATGTGGTGCAGATAAATGTGTCTGTAAATCTTCCAGACTCTCCCATTTTTCGAGAATTGTAACAACATTACTGTTTAATTCCTGGGGAGGTAATCCTGTGGGAACATCAACTGTTGGAAGATACTCAATACAACCTTTTTCTTTAATAACATTTGGTATATTTGATTTGAAAATATTAATAAATTCTAACAATTGGCCTTCTTTAATGTGTATAAATGCAATAACGTTTATCATTTTATAAATTCCTTGTTTTTGCAGGCACGAAAGCCTGGGATTAAAATTCAATGGAATATTTACTTTTATTGTAATTGTTGTCAAGGGATTGGCTGGATTTGTTGCTATTGATATTGATAATGAAGAGATTGAAATAAAAAGCTGGATTGAGAATCAGGATGGTGATATTAAAGGTCACGCATACCCCGAGGGCAGAAACTAACCTGGTTTCTGACTTTCAGGTTAAAGGTCATGCACACAATATGATAGAATTGCAAAATTTTAACTTAAATTATTTTTTATAAAAATTTATATCAGGGTTTACAATCTTATGGATAAAATTCAAATAGTTGGTGGACAAAAGCTTCAAGGAGAAGTTAATATCAGCGGGGCAAAAAATGCTGCACTCCCTCTGATTGCTTCAAGTATCCTTGTTAATGGGAAAATTTCTTATTCCAATGTACCGAATCTTATGGATATTGACAGCATTAGACTGCTCCTTGAAGATCTCGGGGCACAGTGTAGTACATCTTCGGGCTGCCTTGATGTGAATGGTGCTTTTATTAATAAAATTGAAGCTCAATATGATCTTGTTCGTAAAATGAGGGCATCTATTCTTGTTCTCGGTCCCCTTGTTGCAAGATTCGGCCATGCAAAAGTTTCTTTGCCTGGAGGCTGTGCCATAGGAGCCAGACCTGTTAATATGCATCTTGCAGGACTTGAAGCCCTTGGTGCAACCATAAGCTTAGAGCATGGATATATTGAAGCAAAAGCTGATAAACTTGTGGGCAATGAAATCTATTTTGATATGCCGACAGTTACAGGTACTGAAAATTTAATGATGGCGGCAACTCTTGCAAAGGGAAAAAGTATTTTGCGCAATGCTGCAAGAGAGCCTGAGATAGTTGCTTTGGCACAGGCCTTGATTCAAATGGGTGCAAAAATTAAGGGTGCCGGCACCACTATTATAACTGTGGAAGGTGTGGAAAAATTACATCCGGTTCATATTAAAATTATTCCAGACAGGATAGAGACCGGGACTTTTATGGTTGCTGCTGCTGCTACTGGTGGAGATATCCTTGTAAAAGGGTGTGAACCGGAACATATTGGTGGCATCATCAATAAACTCAAAGCTACCGGTGCTTTGGTTGAAATTTTTAAAGACAGTATCAGGGTTAAAGGTTCAAAAATAATTAAAAGTATTGATATAAAAACTCTGCCCTATCCTGGATTTCCAACTGATATGCAGGCACAATTTATGACACTGATGACCATTGCCAATGGCAGTAGTATGATCCATGAATCTGTTTTTGAAAATCGGTTTATACATGCAAATGAATTGCTGCGTATGGGTGCTGATATCTCCATAACAAATGGTAACCTTGCCTCAATAAAGGGTGTTAAAGCGCTGCAGGCAGCACCTGTTATGGCTTCTGATCTCAGGGCAAGTGCCTCTCTTGTTATTGCAGGGCTGATTGCAAAAGGGACTACAATTATTTCAAGGATTTATCATATGGATAGAGGCTATGAAGCCATTGAAAAGAAACTTTTCAAGCTTGGAGCCGATATTAAACGTATGCAATGAAAATATTCTGCATATTTTCCTCTTTAATTGCAGGGATATTATCGGGAAACTGTTTTTTCGATAATATCGGTCTTATTGTTTTTAGTGTCTTTTCGTTGTTAGCTTTACTCTGGTATTTTTTTTATTATAAAAAGAATCAGGGTCTTATTGTTTTATCTATTTTTATCTTTATTTTTGGGTATCTTTCCATCCAGAATAGAATTAATCCTGACTTACCTTCAAATCACATATCAAATTTTCTTGATACACAAGACAATATTATTACCGGTAAAATTGTTTCATTTGCACAACACTATAAAAGAAAATATAAAATTACTCTGTTGTGCCTAAGTATCAAACGACCAGATAGTGAAATAAAACAAATCTCAGGCATGATAAATCTGAGTATCTATGGTTCACTGTCAAAGACCTCTACTGAAAAATCACCACGATATGGTGATATTATAAAATTTAAATCATCTGTTAAATCCATTCGAAATTTTCAGAATCCAGGTGGTTTTGATTACAAAAGGTTTTTAAAATTAAAAGGGATATATGGTTCTGCCTGGGTTGGGGGAAACAAAGTTTCAATATTGACCCATGAAGACCAAATGGGTATTTTTTCTAAGTTGATCCGGCAAATAGAAGAGTTGAGGATAAGACATTTTTATTTTATATTAGACAAGACTTCCTATTCAAATTCTGGAAAAATAATGGCTTCTCTTGTTACCGGGAAAAAAGAGATTATTCCCCCGGATATAAGAGATCTGTTTTCCAAGGCTGGAATCAGTCATCTTCTTGCTATTTCGGGTTTACATTTATCCATTGTAAGCTTACTGTTTTTTTTCCTGTTTTACAGGTTTTTTGCACTGTTTCCAGCATTATTGATTTCAGGCAGATCAAAAAAAATAGCAGGTGTGTTCACTATTATTCCTTTGATATTATATGGTATTTTTACAGGTTTTTCTCCCTCCTGCCAGCGGGCATTAATAATGATTGCTGTTTTAATGTTCTCTTTTATTCGTGAAAAAGAGAAAGATATTATTTCAAGTCTTTGTTTTGCTGGAATATTAATATTAATCAGGGATTGTGCAGCACTGTTTTCCATCTCATTTCAATTATCCTTTTTGGCAGTTATCTTTATTGTTTACGGGGTTTCTATGCTCAAGCAGTATGCAGCATTTGTACTTAAAAAAAATATAGTGGCAAAAATATGGTTGATGGTTTTGGTAACGCTGTTTGCAGGCCTTGGAACTTCACCTTTAACAGCACATTATTTTAATACTGTATCCATGATTGCGCCACTATCCAATTTTTTTGCAATACCTGTGCTCGGTTTTATTGTTTTACCTCTTGGGCTTATATGTCTGATTGTTTTTCCATGGTTTCCTGCATGTGCAGGTTTTATTGTTCAGGTGTGCACACAACTTATTTCATATTTAAGCATAGCCTCTAGTTTTTTTATATCCCTGCCTTTTGCCTGGTCAAGGACAGTTACACTGCAGTGGACTGAAATTGCTGTAATTTATTTAATCTTTATTTCAATATTATTAATTTTAAAGGGATATAGAAGATCTTCGAGTTTAATATTTATTGTAACTTTTTTGTTAATCATTTCAAATTTTGTCAATAATAATGCAATAAAAAAGAGTAATAAAAATTTACAAATCACAATAATTGATGTAGGGCAGGGCAGCAGTGCTCTTATTCAAACTGCCCATGGGACGAATATTCTTGTTGATGGGGGAGGATTCTCTGACTTATCTGTATTTGATACCGGCAGGTATATTATTGCCCCTTTTTTATGGCAGAAAAAAATCAAAACTATTGATTATGTCATTTTGAGCCATCCCGAATCTGATCATTTAAGTGGTTTGATTTTTATCCTGGATAATTTCAATGTTAAAACTTTAATTAAAAACAGTGATACAAGAGATACAGCCGCTTATAAAGCCATGATAAAAATTTGTGAAAAAAATAATATTACAATATACAACCCTTTAGAACATAACAAAAATCTTGAGTCCTTTGGTTTTAATGAATGCAGGTTTGATTTTTTTAACTCTTCCAAAGATATTTTTTCATATAATCTGAATGATAATTCTCTTGTTTTTAAAATTATATATAAGAATTTTTCAATGCTTTTTCCAGGAGATATCCTTAAATTAAGGGAAAAAAATCTTTCCGGTAACACTGATAGTAGTCTTCATTCTGATGTTATGTTAGCACCTCATCATGGAAGTTCTTCATCCAGTACAAAAATTTTTCTTGAAAAAGTACACCCATCAAGTGTAATAATATCTTGTGGATGGCATAATAGATTTGGTTTTCCTGATCTTGATGTTTTACAAAGATTTAAAGATAGGGAAATTAATATATTCAGAACCGATGAAAATGGAGCTGTTATGGTTGTGAGTGATGGTAAAAATTATAAAATTAAACCCTTTATTATTGAAAGTGAAAA
>JAUCGD010000929.1 GCA_030377945.1 Desulfobacterales bacterium HSG17
TGGAGTAGGATTTTCTCTTCATCTGGTTAATGGCAGTAACCATCTGTCTTGCACCTGTACATCCAATCGGGTGACCAATGGAAACCCCAGATCCAAGCTCATTGGGTTTTTCAACGTCGATATTGAGTTCTCTCATGCATCCGATTGCCTGGGCAGCAAAGGCTTCATTTAATTCAATCATATCAATATCATCAATGGTCATGCCGGTCTGTTTTAATACTTTTCTCACTGCAGGTACTGGGCCAAGACCCATGTAAGCCGGATCAAGTCCGCCTGCTGAAAAAGCTTTAATCTTTGCAAGTTTTTCAAGACCAAGCTCATCTGCTTTCTCTTCTGTCATCAACAGAACTGCTGCTGCTGCATCATTGATTCCAGAAGCATTGCCTGCTGTAACACTTCCATCTTTTTTAAATACAGGCCGCAGTTTTGCCATTTTTTCCACACTGGTCTCCATGGGTCGCTCATCTTTGTCAACAATGGTATCGCCCCTGCGGGATTTAAGAACAACAGGTACGATCTCCTGGGCAAATGTACCATCATTTACAGCTGCAAATGCTCTTTTATGGCTTAATGCAGCAAGTGTATCCTGCTCTTCTCTTGTAATACCGTATTTTTCTACAATATTTTCAGCAGTAAGACCCATATGGTATCCGTAAAAAATCTCATACAATCCATCATATACCATCAAGTCATGGACAGGGCCAACTCCAGTAAGTTCCATCCTGTGTCCCCATCTGGCCTTGTTCAGTGCCATTGGGGCATTACTCATGCTCTCCTGGCCGCCTGCGAGGATTACATCTGCACTTCCTGTCATAATTGCCTGGGCGCCAAGGGCGATTGCCTTGAGACCTGAACCGCATATTTTATTGATTGTAAAACCTGCGCTCTGGCGTGAAATACCTGCTGCAATCATTGCCTGTCTTGCAGTATTCTGGCCTTGGCCCGCCTGGAGAACATTACCCATGATAACTTCATCAATAAATACAGATTTTAAAGAGTCATCATAATCATACCCTTTTTTTTCAAGATCGAGCATGCCCTGA
>JAUCGD010000129.1 GCA_030377945.1 Desulfobacterales bacterium HSG17
ATAATAATGATGGCAGTAATGCAATATATTATTTTAACATATAAAATTTTATAAGGTTTTGTGGAAAAATATTAATGCAACCATTTAAAGAAGTATCCTTGTTATATGAAATCAGTGAAGCATTGAACCAGCACATGGATATGAAAAAATCTCTGCTCAAGGTGTTAAGTGTTTTATCTGAATCTTTGAACTTAATAAGGGGTATTATATTTTTGATCAATTCTGAATCAGGTGAGATCAGAATTGAAATTGCCCATGGTATTTCTGAAGATACTATCCGCAAGGTTAAATATGCTCTTGGTGAAGGGATTGTGGGTCAGGTAATCCAGACTGGTGAATCTGCTGTTGTCCCCCGGATCAGTGAAGAACCACTGTTTCTTGACAAAACCCGTTCAAGGGATATTGCAAAGGAGCAGGAGTATTCTTTTATCTGTATGCCAATAAAAAAAGATAGCCGCATTGTTGGTGCCATCAGTGCGGATCGACCTTTTGAAGGTAAAATATCCCTTGAAAAAGGAGAAAAACTTTTATCAGTTGTTGCAGCCATGATTGCCAATCATGTCATTAATATTGAAAACATCCGGGTTGAAAAACAGGAGTTAAAAACAGAAAATATCCGGCTTAAGTCACAGCTTGAAAATAGATATAAATTTAATAATATTATTGGTAATTCCAATAAAATGAGAGAAGTTCTTCAAATGATTTCCCAGGTTTCAGCTTCTGATGCAACGGTTCTCATAAGAGGGGAAAGTGGTACAGGAAAAGAACTTGTTGCAAATGCTCTTCATTATAATTCCAACAGAAATAAAAAACCTTTTATCAAACTCAATTGTGCTGCCATACCTGAAAATTTAATAGAAAGTGAATTGTTCGGTCATGAAAAAGGAGCTTTTACAGGAGCATCCCATAGAAAACCAGGTAAATTTGAGATGGCAGATAAAGGTACCATTTTTTTAGATGAAATCGGCAATATGGCTTTTGCTGCCCAGGTAAAATTATTAAGAGTCTTACAGGAAAAAGAATTTGAGAGAGTTGGAGGATATAAGCCAATCAAAACCGATGTAAGAATTATAGCTGCCACCAATGCAAACCTTGAAGATAGTGTCAAACATGGTAAATTCAGGGATGACCTCTATTTCAGGCTCAATGTCTTTCCCATTTATATTCCAAGCCTTAGAATGAGAAAAACTGATATCATCCTGCTTGCAGATCATTTTCTTGAAAAATATAGAAAAGAGCATAAAAAAAATATTAAACGAATCACAACACCAGCCATTGACATGATGATGGAATACCATTGGCCAGGAAATGTAAGAGAGCTTGAAAACTGTATTGAACGAGCAGTAATCTTGTGTAATGAAGGGGCAGTTCACAGTTATCATCTTCCTTCAACCCTCCAGACAGGGAATAAATCCAAAACCCTTCCATTAAATCTTGAGAAAGCTGTGGAGCACCTGGAAAAAGAGATTTTGATGGATTCTTTAAAAAATACAAGAGGGAATATCAAAAAAGCTGCAAATCTTATTGGAATTACCATAAGAAAATTTTCTTATAAAGCTGCAAAGTATAATATTAATTATAAATATTATAGATAGTCTGGTTGCAGATTTGCTTATAAAATAAGCTCAAGAGCTATATGATATTTTGCCTGTCCTGGCATAATGGTTATTTATAACCTATTTTATCTGATAACAATATTTTGCTTCTAACAAAAATACCCGTTGCCCTTGCTATCTCTGTTTCATTTGCATTATACAAAATTGATTCACATATAAACTGCGATCTGTTCTGATTAACAACCTTTCCAATGGATTTTACAATACCTTTGGATACTGGCCTGGTAATATATGTTGTAAAACTTGTGGTCAGGACAAAAACATCTTCAACCAGGGAGTTTGCAGCAAAGAATGCTGCATTGTCCAATGCAAGAAAATATAGGGCTCCGTGCATGGCACCTGCAGCATGAAAGAGTTTCTCCTTTACAGGCATGGTAATTTGAGCTTCCCCTTTTTTAATACTCACTTTTGCACCTGTATATTGCACAAAAGAAGCTTGATGCATCATATTTTCCAGTTTTATATAGTGGTCTTGGTTTACCATCAATTGTCTCCGGCTCTGTTTTTATTAAAACGTCCTATCTCTTTATCATTATCTCTGGAATTGATCCACTTTATCAAATGATTATAATCATGTTTTGTGCAGGGGCGTGGCAAGGGTCCGAGAATGTATGCTGGCAAAATCAAAATTGTTGCTTTCTTGTAAACACAATAATAATATCAAAATTAATGGAGAAAAATTATGAAAAAAAGAGTAAAAATTATTTTTTAAAGTGAATTAAACAGGGAAAATTTATGCGAAACAACAATATTGTTAAAATAACAATTAAAATCTGCCCTATGGCAGTTATATTGAGGTTTTTATGAAAGAAAATGCCTATGTATTAACAATGCTTGTTGCGAACAAACCAGCAGTGACCGCAAGGGTTACAGGTCTGTTTTCAGGACGGGGTTATAATATCCAAAGTATTTGCGGCGCTCCAACCCATAATCCTGAAGTCTCCAGAATTACAATCAAGACCATTGCAACGCCAAAAATAATTAAAGACATAATGAAGCAGTTAGAGCGTCTGGTTGATGTTATCAAACTTAGGGACATGACCTATGATGATGCAGTTAAACGAGAGATGGCTTTAATAAGCGTTGCAGTCACACCTGAAAATAGAACTCAAATAATACAAACCATTGATATTTTTAAAGCAAAAATAATAAATGCAGGTGTGGATTCATATATTATTGAAGTTACTGGCAATGAAAAAAAAATAGATGCACTGATTTTGATATTGGAACCCATAGGAATAAAAAAGCTGACCAGATCAGGCATCCTTACTCTGAAACGGGAACTGGATGAAACTCATAAATGAAATATTTCGAATTCATGCCTGCCATATACCTGCTGACACAGTATTCAATTGTTCTCCCAGAAGAATAAATGAAAACCGGATCAGGCTCTTGACATGAATTTTTTTGTTTCGGTATTAACCTTGACCATCTCCCCGGCCTCAAGATATTCCGGGATCTGAATATCAACTCCGTTTGAAAGAGTTGCGGGCTTGGTCCTTGCAGTTGCACTTGCTCCTTTGATGCCGGGAGCTGTTTCCGATATTTCAAAAACAAGGGTCAATGGAATTTCAATGGAAACCATATTTTCATCGATGATAAGGGCGACCAGGTCTTCCATTCCATCTGTAATCCAGACAAGCTCATCTTCAATTGCATCACCTTCCACCATATACTGAGAATACTCCTGGCTGTCCATGAATACATGGAGACTACCGTCGGGATATAGATATTGTACAGGTTTTCTCAAGAGATCCACCTCATTGAGCATGTCGTTTCCCTTGTAACTCTCTTCAAATTTTTGTTTGGTCTTGATGTTGTTGAATCTGATTTTGTAAAGGGTGACAGCTCCCCTTGCCGAGGGCGTTTTTACATCGATATGTTTGACCATGTAGACGTCATCATTTATTTCCACAACATTCCCTTTTTTCAAATCACAAGCCTTGGGCATTTTTATTCTCCTGAATACTATTTTAAAAATCCACTAATACCATTCAAATGGAAAATTTTAAAGTATAAAGACAAAAGATTCCCATGCTGAGTTCTCCCATATCCCAAGAAATGTATACATATCAAAATATTTTTTCTGTTTTAAATATTTATGTAAGACAAGGTGTTCCTTGACATTTTTATGGATTTTGCGTACCAAATAAATATAAATCATAAAATGGAGGTTCTCTATGCGAAATCTGCTTATTATACTTATCTTATTTTTTGCTTCAAGCGCTGTTGCAGCTACAGATATTATTGCAACCTATAAATATCAGGATGGCAATATGCTGACCATTGTGACAAGAGACAAGGTTCATGTCAGGATGGATACATCACCAACCAGCTATATGCTGTTAAAAGGAGACAAGGTATATTCAGTTTCCCAGGATGATGGTGGTCTATGGATGGTTGTGGATCTTGGGCAAATGGCAGCTGCCACATCATCTTCCAGTTTTACAAGCCTTTTTGGAGGAGGCGAGCAAGTGGTGCAAGAGAAGGAATATTCAGCAAGCTATGAGAGAACAGGCAGAAAAGAGAAAATTGCAGGATATACAGGTGTTGTTTATAATGCCGAGGTAAGAGAAGACGACGAAATCATTCGGAGGGATGAAGTTGTATTATGCTCTCACTCTGACATAAAAAGAGTCAATGATGGCTGGTCAGCTATTGCTGCCAAGATGAGTGAAAATATGGGGCAGGAGATGGCAAAAAGTATTGAACAGGCAACAAAAGAGGCTAAAGCAGCAGGATATGGTGGAATGTTGCGATATGGTGATGAGATGAAACTTCACAGCCTTAAAAAAATGAATCTCAATGTTTCATATTATGATATTCCGGCAGATGCCCAGTATGTTGAAATGGGGCAGATGCCAAATTCTCAGCAACAGCCAACCTATGATGATCAACAACAAGCCTATGATCAGCAGCAAGAACAGGATATGCAGCAGCAATACGAACAGCAGCAGGGATACCAGGATCAGGGTCAGCAGGAAATTTACAATGAACAAGAGCAGCAAAATCAGGCAGGTCAAGTTTTAGAGCAGGATGCCCAAGATGTAGGAGATGCTGCACATGATGAAGCCAAAGATGCGACTGTTGATGAAGTCAGAGAAAGTGTAAAAACCCTTTTTGACTCACTTTTTAATTAATTGTAAATATCTTTAAGATTAAAATTTTTATTCAAACACTATTTATGCTTTGTGATATCTCTCACAGGCAATAAGTGCAGCTCCAAGAGCTCCTATGATATCCGGCTTGTCAGGTATATTAAGCTTTTCAATACCAAGGCTTGCAGTAATGGCTTTGACTACTCCGTTGTTTTTTGCAACACCTCCGGACATGGATATACAGAGATCATCAAAATCTTTAACCACTCTTTTTACAAGAGAAAATGTTCTTGATGCAATTGCTCTGTTCATACCTTTAGCAATTTCTTTTTGCTCTGTACCATCGGCAATAAGAGAGACTACTTCGCTTTCTGCAAACACTGTACACATGCTGCTTAGAACAAGATCACTTGTTGCCTCTTGATCAAGATCTCCCAATTGATCAACCTCCACTTCAAGAGCCCTTGCCATGGCTTCAAGAAACCTGCCTGTTCCTGCAGCACACTTATCATTCATGGCAAAATCAGCCACTTTACCATTTTGATCAAGAAAAATGGCTTTGCTGTCCTGACCACCAATATCTATGACGACCCTTGTTTCTGGAATCATATGCCTGATACCCCTGGCATGGCAGGTAATTTCTGTAACTGCACCATCCCTTCCTTCTACGCGGGTTCGACCATAGCCTGTTGAAATAACAGCTTTGATGTCCTGGTCATTGATTCCTGAAGTTTCAAGCACATTTTTTTTTACATGGGCAATGGCTTCTATGTTTTTTACACCGGTGGGTACAACTGATGACGAGATAATCTTTTTATTTCCATCGAGAAGTACAGCGTCGCAGGAGAGACTTCCAATATCAATTCCAAGAAAATACATTATTTGCTCCTTGATCTATCAGGTTTATTTTTTAATTTAATCTTTATTATTGAGTCAGCATCTCTGCAAATGCTTCCAGTCTTGTCTCTATCTGGCCCTGGGCAAGATTTCTTGAGTCAACACAATCAATCTCCAGGTTGAGAACAGGCACATTTACATCTTTAAGGCCTTTGGCAGTAAGACCTCGCACGCCGGTTCCCTGCCTGCATCCCCAGTGGCATGGGTTTATAGCACCATCTATTTTATAATCACTGGCAAGAGACTGCATATGAGCAATTCTGTTATTGGTGCTAAGAGAATAAGGAATAGTGATAATTCTTCTGGCAATGGATTCAAAGGGATTATCCGGGTCCATTGGTTCCCAGGTTACATCATTCAATTCATCCACAACAATTTTGATGTCAAGATCTTCAAGCATCTTTTCAATAGGGAATTGATATTGAATTCTGTTTTGTATCCACATGAGCCTTATTTTTTCTTTGGAAGGATCAATTTTTTTTGATTCGATTCTGTCAGTAAGTTCATCCTTAAAGGCTTGACAAACCTGTACTCCTTCCTTAGTGCCCATAATAAGACCCACAACCGTACCAAAATCTCTGAGAAGCTTGTTGTCAACAGGAGAAGGGCTCTGCTTAGCCAAATTGTAAATATCTTTCAGTATAAGGCTGGATTCATTGAAAAATTCAAAAGCTATACCTAGTTTTTCCATGGACAGAGGGTTTTGAGTGTGGGCAGAAACAAACCGGGTCATCTCTTCAATCTGTTCTGTCAAAAATTTTACACTCTCTTTTGAATCATTCTGTGGAACATTAAGGATAAAAAAATCTTTTTTAAATCTTCTGGCCATGTCCTCCATAACAGCGAGACCTGCAGTACAGGGGCTTGAAGTTCCTATTATAAAATCAGGTTCCGGCATAATATTTTTAAGCATTGCACCCGTTACAGTACGGTGGTAGGCACATGAATCCGGGGCATATCCAGAGTCTTCAGCTTCTTTGATAAAAAAGGGTGCTGACTCATTGGATGACAGCATGGCCCCTACAAATTCGACAAAACACGAAGTTACACCCATTGTATTAAGAAGTTCAAAGGGTACGGTAACACCGCACCAGGCAATTTTTTCATCTTTGGTGTATAATCTTTTTCCAAGTTTTGCTATTTCATAGACATATTTCCGTTTTGCATTAATGCTGTCAGGATCCTGTAAAAGTTTTTGCGACAGCCCGTCCACCATATTTTTAAAATAATCATACATCATTTTACACCTCCAGCATTTCTGTAAAAGCTTCAATTCTTGTCTGTTGCTGGCCAATAGAACCTAAAGTGCAATCCCCTTCCAGCATCAAAAAAGGTATGGATTCTTTTTGAAGCGCCTCTCTTATCATTGGAATTCTGGCAAGATAAGGGTCGCAGAATTTTACGGTGAACCCTATGACTCCTCTGACATTGCTTTTCTTTACGCGCTCAACAATTTTCCGGGCAATACCGCCAGGATCTGTAATATCCATTGTTCTGGCGCAGGGTGTTCTCTTCATCCAGGATGAGGCAAGGGAATAAAATAGATTTTTTGAAGTACCATAATCCACAGGGATAAAGAATCGGGAACCAGTACAAAAATCATTGTCAACTACATGCATATTCCACTCTTCAAACAGATTAAATACTTTAGGATCAAATAAAAGGTTGCCGAAAATTGATACGGGAACCCGCCCTTTTTGAGCTGACATGTTCCCCGGTTCTATTTGCGTTACCTTTAGAAAAGCTTTTTCAACACCATTCATGGCAGCATAATTAATAATTTTCTGATATTCACAGGCAAGACCCGGATAAAAATTATTATTCATGGCCTGTTCAATACTGCCAAGGGCTTTTGAAAGGTTATTCCAGACATCAATTCTGGTCTTTAAATTCTCCAGGGAAATATCAACCTGATTCCATTGACAAAGTGTTGTTAAGAGACGTTTATATTCACTTGCCAGAAAGGTGATAGAAGCATCTGTATTTGAAGAGGGCAGGTCAAGAAGAATTACGCGGTCATCAGGCCTTGCTTCCTGCCATGCATCGGCAAGTCTTCTCATGGAATCACAGGAGTTGATAAAAATCATGCCCTCAAGTTCAGGAAGATCATTATCAAGTGCCCTGTCAAGTACCTTTTTTATATGGGGGCATAAATTATCGTGGAGCATATGCCCGGATTGCTCTCGTGAATCAGTTTCGGGAAAAACTCTGAAAGGGGTAAAACCTGCTGCCTCAATAATTGGAACAGGCGCATATGTACAGGTAAATCCTATTTTTTTTGTTGCCATCTATCTATCCTCACTGTTGCAGTTAAAAAGAACCTTTCGAAGAACATTTTTTGTTGTCATGATATCTTTTTGCGGGATATCGGCAAAAACTTTGCCCAACAGGATTTCAACCGCCTTTATTGATGCTTTCTCTGCATCTATGCCCAGTTTTGTCAAACAGATCCTGCTTGCTCTTCTATCCTCTGGGTCAGATGTCCGTTTTAAAAGCTTATCCCTTTCCATGCGGTCAAGAAGTCCTGTCATGGTGGAGGGTTCAAGTCCTGCACGTCTGCCAAGTTCATTTGCCCTTAAATTATCTTCACTCCACAAGGAGAGAAGTACTCCAAGATAGGCTGGTTTTATGTTGGAAGCACCAGCTCCTGCCAGGCCTTTTTTAAGCACAGATGTTGTGCTGAGACTTGCTCTGGAGATTAGGTAATAAGGACAGTCCGGCGGTAATGAAATATTCATTTTTTTACCTCGTTTGCATATTATATTTATGCGGATTATACTGATACGTAA
>JAUCGD010000930.1 GCA_030377945.1 Desulfobacterales bacterium HSG17
CATTATCAGGTTCAGGTTCAAAAATCTTTTGTATATGCACCATATTATTAACTGCTTCGTCAAGGTTGGCAAACACTCCAAGACCTTTTGCTGTAAGGATAGCTGCCCCGAGAGCCGAAGTCTCATGGGTCTGGCCTTTTGCCATGGGAACATTAAAAATATCTGCTGTTATTTTACAGATCTCATCACTTTGAGATGCTCCGCCTGATACAGTTGCTTTTTTAATTTTCACTCCGGTTTTGCCTTGAATTTTCCCCATACCCTCAAAAAGAGCAAATCCCAGACCTTCTATTACTGCCCGATATACATGATCTTTTGTATGCACATCTCCAAAACCTATCATGGCACCTTTGGCATCTGGATAATCAAGACCAGGACCCCAGAATGGCTGTACAATAAGCCCCATGGCGCCGGGTTTGGTTCGTTCAAGACATTGATTCAACACCTCTTCGGCTGCGATACCCATCTTTTTTGCCTTTTCTACCTCTTTATGGGCAAACTCTTTTTTAAACCATGTTATCATCCAGAATCCCCTAAAAATTTCGACTTCAGGATTAAAGAGCCCTGGGACACAGGCAGGATAGGAAGGCAGATATTTAATAGGTTCAATATATTTTTCTGACAAGATCTGTACAGTTGCAGTGGTTCCAAAGCTTAAACTTGCCATTTCAGAATTTATAACCCCTGCACCAATGGTTTCACAACCCTTATCAGAACCGCAGGCAATTACAGGGATACCTTTTTTAATACCGGTCTCTCCTGCTGCCTGTGAAGTTATTTTACCAAGAACTTCACAGGGTGCTATAAGTTTTGGGAGCTTATCATTTTCAATGGGAAATAATTTTTTTGACAGTTGATGATTTTTTGCCCAACCTTGAGTTTTATAATTAAAAGGGAGATGCCCAATCTGCGAAGCTACAGAATCAATAAATTGACCTGTAAGCCTATAATTTATAAATCCTGAAATCTGCAGATATTTACAGGTTTTATCCCAGATTTCAGACTGATTCTGCATGATCCAGTTGCATTTCCCCTGGGATT
>JAUCGD010000931.1 GCA_030377945.1 Desulfobacterales bacterium HSG17
TGAATGCCGGGTTTTATATTCTTATTCCTTTTTTGGATAAGGTGGCTTATAAAAGATCCTTAAAAGAAGAAGCTGTTGACGTTCCACAGCAAACCTGTATTACCAAAGATAATGTTTCTATCGGGGTAGATGGTATCCTTTATTTGCAGATTGTTGATGCCAAGAAATCTGCCTATGGCATTGATGATTATAAATATGCGGTTGCCCAGCTTGCCCAGACTACCATGAGAAGTATTTTCGGAACCTTTGATCTGGACGGAACCTTTGAAGCAAGGGAGGTAATCAACTCCAAAGTTGTTCAATCTGTGGATGAAGCCAGTGATCCCTGGGGAGTAAAGGTTACAAGGTATGAGGTAAAAGATATTGTGCCGCCCCAGGGCATAATTGAAGCTATGGAAAAACAGATGCGGGCGGAAAGGGATAAGCGGGCAGAGATTGCCGAGTCCGAAGGAAAAAAACAGGCTGAGATTAACAGGGCTGATGGTAAGAGGCAGGCCATGATAGCAGAGTCCGAAGGTGAGAAGCAAAAGCGGATTAATGAAGCTGAAGGCCTTGCAGTAGAGATTGAAAGGGTTGCAGAAGCAACAGCCAGGGGAATTGCAAAGGTTGCTCAGGCCATTGGGAGAGATGGTGGCAGCGAGGCTGTTAATCTTCGAATTGCAGAACAGTATATTACCGAATTTGGAAAACTTGCAAAAACAAACAACACCATGATAATCCCTTCAACTCTTTCAGATGTATCCGGCTTTATTGCAACAGCCCAGGAGGTGATTGATACGGTTAAGGGCAGCAAAACCGGTGCTGTATCAGATAAGGATACTCCTCCCAAACTTTCCGATACATGGGATCTTCCCAAAAAATACTAAAAACTACAAGGATTTTAGACATTATCGGAAATAAGAATTTCCACAGTAGGGTGCGTTAGGCGATAACCGTAACGCACCGTTATTTTAAGGTTGCGGTGTGTTACGCTGCGCTGCGCTAACACACCCTACAAAAATTATTTCCGATAAAGTTTTTTGTATAAGCAGGGATTAAAT
>JAUCGD010000932.1 GCA_030377945.1 Desulfobacterales bacterium HSG17
ATCTGAAAATCTTTTAAGGGCCGCCTTAATATTTATACCGGGAATTTTTTCCGGAAGTTCTAAATGTGTTTCAGTGTAAATTTTAGTTTTTTTAGGGATTTCAGCTATCGTTTTTATATTTGGTACCGGGTGTTTCTCTAATTTGATCCATCTAACCAGGGTTTTTAAAAATACCACATGATCAATGGGTTTGGTTAAATAATCATTCATACCGGCATCAAAACATCTTTCCCGTTCTTCAGGCAATACATTTGCAGTCATTGCAATAATCGGAAGATTGTCAAATTTTTCATTTTTGCGTATTTTTATTGCTGCCTGAATACCGTCCATTACCGGCATTTGCAGATCCATGAGTACAGCATCAAATTTTGACATCAGCCTTTTTTCCTGATCTGCTAAAAGATAATTTAAAGCCTGTTTTCCATTATTTGCCAGTGTTACGTTGAAACCGTATTTTTCAAGTAATTCTTTTGCAACAAAACGGTTTGCTTTATTATCTTCCACTACCAGGATATTTGCATTCCTGATTTGATCAATATTTTGCAGAGATTTATTTAAATTTTCATTACCCGGCGCATTTTCTATCTTTGAGGGCAGGCCCAGCTTAATATCAAATGTAAACCTGCTGCCTTTTCCCGGCTTGCTTTCCACTTGTATGTTACCGCCCAACATTTCCGCATATTTTTTACAAATTGTAAGCCCCAGCCCGGTCCCGCCATATTTCCTGGTAATTGATCCGTCAGCCTGGGTAAAAGGCTGAAACAGGTTTTTTACCTGATCTGCTGACATGCCGATTCCTGTATCTGTTACTGAAAATTGGAGCCTGATACTATCCTGTTCTTTTTTTATCTCCTGTTCATTGCAGGTACAGTTTAAAATTACTTCTCCTTTTTCTGTAAATTTAATTGCGTTACTTACAAGATTCATTACTAACTGAGAAAGTTTTAAAGGGTCTCCAATAAGCTGCCTGGGAACATTTCCATTAATATGAAAATTTAATTGAATACCTTTTTCCTGTGCTTGGAAAATTACCAGATCA
>JAUCGD010000933.1 GCA_030377945.1 Desulfobacterales bacterium HSG17
TAACGGTAAAACGATTCCCTTTAATATTACAGTACCGGTAATAAATTTTGGACATTTATACGGAATTTTCATCAACTCCCCTGAAGGCTGCAAAATTCATAATCGTATTTTTGAACAGCGCATTTACAGCTACATGATAACACGGCTGCTGACATCAAATTCTGAAACCCAGCTTTCATTGCAGCCGGAGTATTACACTGAAAACGGTCTGAATATAAAACTCATCCTCCAAAGGTTCCAAACCTTTATGAAAGAAAACTACTCAGGACGTGATTCAAAATTTCTGGAACGGGAAGGACGCCTGCTGTTTTTGTCTTATCTCAGGCCCATAATAAACGGCAAAGGCTTTGATTTCAAGGAGCCGGTTGTATCTGATGAAAGGCGCATGGATATTGTTATTACCTTTATGGATAAGCGCTATGTAATAGAACTGAAGATATGGCACGGGCAAAAATACCATGAAAAAGGTTTAAAGCAATTGAGCGATTATCTTGATACCTTTTTCCTGAAAAAAGGATGGCTGCTTATTTATGATTTTAATAAGAATAAGGAATATAAGCAGGAACAGATAAAGTATGAGGATAAAGATATATTTGCAGTGTGGGTATAAAACAAATTGAATAAAAATACTGGAAAAAATCAAAAAAATAAGGAGGTCCCATGAAATCAGAAAACATCACCCTGTATTTCAAACAAGGAAGCAGCGACAAAATTTACACAGCTTCTCTTGAACAAGCTGAAAACAATCTTTTTATAGTAAATTTTGCCTATGGCCGCAGGGGAGCAACCCTTAAAACAGGCACAAAAACCCAAAAACCTGTTGATTATGAATTGGCAAAAAAAACATATGACAAACTGGTAAAAAGTAAAACAGCTAAAGGATACAAACCCGGAGAAGACGGACCCCAATATGTTCATACAGATAATGACGCAAGAGAAACAGGTGTTCAGTGCCAGTTATTAAACTTTATTGAAGAATCCCAGGTTGCCCAGTATATTAATGATGATGAGTGGCAGGCACAGGAAAAACATGACGGT
>JAUCGD010000934.1 GCA_030377945.1 Desulfobacterales bacterium HSG17
TTTAAGCTTTATCTGTATCTTTGATTTTATAAATAAGCGGCTTTAATATCTGATAATGATCTGCAAACTGATCTTGTATTAACAGATCAGCAAGTTCCTGAACGCCTTTATGATAACTTTCATTCATCCATCTTTCCATCGTAGTCATAATTAATCCTCCTTTCTCCTTGGAAACAGATGCTTACACAACACTTTTAATTTCTTCATCAGACATGTCCAAAGTGCTGACAACATACCTCAAAACAACTTCAAGATATCGAAGCCCGTCCTCAACTTCCATAAGTTCCTGCATCAGCGAAAAAATAGCAGGCAGTAGAGACGCAAAATTTTGCGTCTCTACACGGTTTAAACAACAACATGAACCACACGGGATGTATTGTAGAGACGCAAAATTTTGCGTCTCTACACGGTTTAAACAGCAGCATGACAACACGGGACAGGACAGCCCCTTTTATTTCCGAATCTGAATATTATGTCAGATCAATCATGACATATTTAAAATCCGGTACATAGGCGGTGAACAAAGAAACTGAATCATCCATTAAATCTGAAAACTTTGTATCTTTCCATTTGCTCTGACCATGATACAGAAACATTGGGATTATTACCGGAAGCGGCTCTTTTTTATGCTGTTTCAAGTGCAGCCGCCAGATTTTGGTCATGTATTCAAGAACCTGAAGAGGGGCCAGTCTGTCTTTATAACTTTTATGTTCAAACAAAAGATAAACATAACCGGGTTTATCTGCCAGATTGATTTTATAAAGCAGGTCTGAATAATAATCTTTCAATTCCTTTTCAATAAAGGAATCCTTTGAAATTTCCAGGGTGTTGAGATCAATATGTTTTACCACTTCTTCAGGAAGATAATTTTGAAGAATATCAGCAGCAAAAGTTTTATTGCTTGCGAGGTCCCTGATCAGTTTGTCATGGGGATTTGTTAATTCCATAATTTAACCCTACAACGACACTTAGCCCTGAAAGGGCAAATTGATAAAGCCCAGGGCAGCGGCCTGGGATCGGAATTCCACCCAAAAAG
>JAUCGD010000935.1 GCA_030377945.1 Desulfobacterales bacterium HSG17
ACTATTCATAGTTATTGCGGCAAGGCTTGGACACATTGGTTTAAATGCGGGAAAGATGTTTTTTACAGATTTAAGCAAAAAGGCTACCGGTGGCGAACTTTTATGTATAAATTCAATTTGAGGCTGTTTGGGATGCTGGAAATTGAAGATATACCCAGGGAAGAACTCTATTTTGTCCTTGATGACACGGTTTGTATTAAAATGGGAAAAATGATGGAAAATGTTTCCTATATTTTTGACCATAATCTTGGGCGTTCTGTTCTCGGTTATTGTATCCTTACCCTTGGACTTCTTGCAGGTAACGGCTTTTATCCGATTGATTTTGCATATAGATTCGGAAAAAAACGAAGAGATGAGAGTCCTGAAAATATTGGTAATAAAAAAAGTATAAGCGGTCAAAGAAGTTATGAAGCCAAACATAACACAAAACTGGAACTTGCGGTTATGATGGTTACAAATGCCGTAAGTTACGGGATTTGCCCGGGCTATGTCCTGTTTGATAGCTGGTTTGCCTGGCCTGCCGTCATCCTTGCTATCAGAAATATTGGGGATAAAGGCATTCATGTTATTTGCAGGCTCAAAAATAATAATGTGAAATATTTGTATAAAGGGAAAGAATACAAATTGAAAGAGCTTTATAAAAAGGTAAAAACCCGTTTTAAAAAAGATAAAAAAACCGGGCTTATGCTGACAAGAATAAGAATAAAACTTCCCGAATCGGACGATTATGTTGTAATAGTTTTCAGTAAAGGGTATTGTGAACCTGAAGAATCTGTTACAAAGGGAGTTAAAAAGAAAAAGAAAGCTAAATGGGTTGCTTTTCTTTCAACAAATGCAAATTTACATTCTTCAACAATAATAGAAAAATATACGAAGCGCTGGTCTGTCGAAGTATGCTTCAAAGAATGTAAGCAGATGTTGAGTCTTGGCAAAGATCAAAGTAACAATTTTAACGCCCAGGTCTTTGCAACAACCGCAACTTTTATACGTTATAATCTTCTCAATTATCTTAATGAGAATGAAAATCATGCAAC
>JAUCGD010000936.1 GCA_030377945.1 Desulfobacterales bacterium HSG17
TCATCACTAATGGCAGCACTAGAAAAGATGCCATGCAGGAAACTGTTAAAACAAGGCTTGACGGGTATTGGGCAACAGTTTCCACAGATAATGCAACCCATATCAATTTATATAAAACCGTGTATAATGCTCTGGAAACAGCAATACAGCTATTTACACTTCGAGCCAAATATGATGACGGGTTCAGTTTTCCCAGTGCTGAAACCATGTTTAAAGCCTATACCAGGGAGTTGTATTGTTTTGATCAACATTACCGCAGATTCAGTGAATACGCTGATAAAGGTGAAAATGCAGGCTGGGATGTATTAAAATCCCTGCGCCAGAGTGTTGAAGATTGTTACAGCGGATGGTATATGGATCAACTCTCTTTAAAATGGGGTGATTTTCTTGAGGGTGATAATGGCCTGCTCAAGAAATGGAAACTTCCATACATCTTAAATCAGTATGATTTCTTTGACAGAAACATACAAACCATACTCAAGGAATCAAGCAGGAACAGGGTATTTGTTATTATCAGTGATGCTTTTCGATATGAAGCAGCTAAAGAACTGGAACAAATTATAAATGGCAAATACCGTATGAAAGCTGACCTTGAACCCATGCTGGGTGTTCTGCCAAGCTATACGGGTTTGGGAATGGCATCCCTTCTGCCCCATAAAAAGATGTCTTTCAAGAACAAATCAGCCAATCTCATAATTGATAAAAAGCCTTCCAGCTCCCTGGATTACCGGAAAGAAATCCTGTCCCAATATAATGGAACTGCTATTAAGGCTGAAGACCTTACTGCCATGAGCAAGGATAGTGGGCGTGAATTTATAAAACCTTATCAGGTTGTATATATATATCACGACCGGATTGATGCAGTGGGTGATAAAGCGGTTTCCGAAAACCAGACATTTGGAGCGGTTCGCAAGGCCATTGACGATCTTTTGGCATTAATCAATTATGTCATCAACAACCTGAATGGGACCAAGGTACTCATTACAGCAGATCATGGGTTCATATACCAGGACAAACCGCCAACACCCCTTGAT
>JAUCGD010000937.1 GCA_030377945.1 Desulfobacterales bacterium HSG17
TGAAACACATAAGATAGATTTTGCAAGGCAGACAGAGCCAGCAAATGCAGTACATGGAATAGACCTTTTTGAGGTAAAGGGCCAGCAGCATGCCAAGCGAGCCATGGAAATAGCAGCAGCAGGTTTTCATAATTTTATTATGTCAGGACCGCCGGGATCAGGGAAAAGCATGCTGGCAAAACGGCTGCCAACTATTTTACCTGAATTAACATTTGAGGAAGCAATTGATGTTGCAAGAATTTATTCTGTGATGGGTCTGTTTGAGGATAATGCACCATATACTCTGACAAGACCTTTTCGATCCCCCCACCATACAATTTCCGATGCTGGTCTTGTGGGTGGCGGGGCAAAACCCATGCCCGGAGAGATCACTCTTGCCCACAATGGCGTACTTTTCCTTGATGAGCTGCCTGAGTTCAAAAGACATGTATTAGAGGTTTTAAGGCAACCCCTTGAAGATGGAAAGGTTTCCATCTCAAGAGCAGGCATGAAGGCTACTTATCCTTCACAGTTTATGCTGGTGGCTGCCATGAATCCATGTCCATGTGGATATTTGTCTGATCCCACAGGAAAATGTACCTGCACACACCCCCAGATTCAAAAATACAGAGCAAAGATTTCAGGGCCGCTTCTCGACAGGATTGATATTCAGATTGAAGTACCAAAAGTTGAGTATAAAGACCTGTCCGATAACCTGAAGAGCACACATAAAACCAGAAGTGAAACCTCTTTCCAAATAAGAAAAAGGGTGAATGGAGCCAGGAAATTGCAGCAGGCAAGGTTTGTTGAATCAAGTGTATCCCATAATTCAAACATGCAAAGCCGTCATTTGCAGTTATTTTGCAGCCTTAATACCAAATGTGAAAAAATTCTTGAGCAGGCAGTTAATGTACTTGGGTTTTCTGTTAGAGCATGCCATTGTGTAATAAGGGTTGCAAGAACCATTGCAGATCTTGAAAACTCATTGGATATTGAGCGACACCATCTTGCTGAAGCTATACAATATCGAAGCTTTGACAGAA
>JAUCGD010000938.1 GCA_030377945.1 Desulfobacterales bacterium HSG17
CTTTAATCCCTGCTCCAGTTTAACAACAGGGTGCCAGTTCAGCTTTTCTTCAGCCAGTCTGATGTCCGGTTTTCGCTGCATGGGATCATCCTGGGGCAGAGGTTTTTTTATTATTTTTGATTTTGACCCTGTTATATCAAGAATTTTCTGCGCCAGTTCATGAATAGTAAATTCATCAGGATTTCCAAGATTTACAGGGCCGATAAATTCATCATCCCCGTTCATCATAAGAGTCATTCCTTTGATTAAATCATCAACAAAGCAGAAAGAACGTGTCTGAGAACCATCTCCGTAAATAGTTATATCCTGATTTGTAAGAGCCTGTACAATAAAATTGCTGACAACCCGGCCGTCATTGGGATGCATTCTCGGACCATAGGTATTGAATATCCTGATAACCTTAATTTTTAAATTATGCTGGCGATAATAGTCAAAAAAAAGTGTTTCTGCACAGCGTTTTCCCTCATCATAACAGGATCTCGGGCCAATGGGGTTTACCCTGCCCCAATAGGATTCCGGTTGGGGGTGAACCTCAGGGTCTCCGTAAACCTCACTTGTGGATGCCTGTAAAATTTTTGCTTTTACCCTTTTGGCCAGTCCCAGAACATTGATAGCACCATGCACACTTGTTTTTGTTGTCTGAACAGGATCAAACTGGTAATGAATGGGTGATGCAGGACAGGCAAGATTGTAAATTTCATCCACCTCCAGATATAAAGGAAAGGTTATATCATGCCTGATAAATTCAAAATTTGGTCTGTTAAGAAGATGAATGATATTATTTTTAGTGCCTGTAAAGCAATTATCAACACATAATACATCATGACCTTCTTCTGCAAGACAATCACATAGATGCGAGCCTAAAAAACCGGCTCCGCCTGTGATTAAAATTCTTTTGTTGTATGTTTTCATAGAGCCTTATAAAAAATGAATCAAGTGTAAGTTAAAAAAATGTAAATAGTAAATTGACTGTAATAACCGCCTGTTTATTATATATAACCTTTTTCTCCAA
>JAUCGD010000939.1 GCA_030377945.1 Desulfobacterales bacterium HSG17
ATTCTGACTTTTTTAGAAAAAATATTATTATTATTATTCATTTTATCGTCCCTGTGATCATTTATGAAGTTTATTAATTGCTGCATAATAAAAATAATGGCAGTTGAAATGTTCAAAATAAGCAGGTAATAACAGGTTAATTACCTGATTGATTTTTCTTTTGTTCTCTTTTTTCATCTGGTTTCTTATTACTCTGGTTTCTGCTTTTGACTCATCCTGAAGAAAAGAACTCATTTCATCCCTTACAAAGCTTTGAAAAGTATCCTTATCCCCTGTTACATTAATCAGGTGGTTCAACATAAAAGACCAGAATACCTTATTTTTCTTTTTTGTATTCTTTTCCTGCTGATTTTTGACAAGTTTACTCAACCCGTCAAAACCTCCTGACTGAATGACTGCTGGAATTGGATAAAGTTGTGATTTATCCATAAAATCTTTAGGTCCATTATTTTTGCATAATTTTTCCACCGTATTGCAGGCATGTTCGCGCAGGGCTTTATCCTGAAATAAGCGGAATGCTTCATCACTAAGATACGCTTCAAAAGCATCCATAATATTTTACCTCCCGCCCATGAGTAATAATTGGTACAGGCAATGGGAAATAACCTGCTTTTCCCATCCTCTGGCAAGTTTCATCTTAATTGCAAGACACAGGGAAGGATCATTTTTTCCGAGTTCTTCAGCTTTTTCTTCCAGTTTTTCCAGCCGTTTTATAAGGCCGGGAGCTACAATAGCCCACTTCATTTTATTGTCTTTGCCTGCTTGATTTTTGATATAATTCATAATTTCTGAAAATCGGGTTGTGGAAAGTATCATTGTTTCAAGCCCTCGTATTTGAGCCTTACCAAGTCCGACTTCAGCCATTTCTTCACCAGCCTTTTTGGAATCATCATAAATTTCTTCCAGAAACAAATCTATTTCCCTGGAAATATCTGCTTTTGAAACTTCCATTGATGCTCATCATCAGGCTCTGGCTATTCTTGAAGAAGACGATCCGCCCTATGCCTATTGT
>JAUCGD010000940.1 GCA_030377945.1 Desulfobacterales bacterium HSG17
ATTCCTTTAAATTTAAACATCATTTTTCTTATTATCTGGAATTGTTTATTGTCGTTAAATCTTGAAAATCCACCTTTTACGTCAATGTAATGGTGTGTTTCGGCTATTGGTTTTTCGCAAAAAGGAGTGAATAGATTCGAAACTATTAAGAAATCAGGAGTATAATCAACAGAGGCAAAGCAATGTTTTTTCTTGCCGTTAACTTGGTATTGTTGTTTACCTATCAATTCAACAGTATCTTTGCCTTTTTCCTGTTTACTATAGCTGATTATTAATTCTGAAGTGTAAGCCTCATCAAGCCAGTGCTTAAAATCAAGCTCTTCTTGTGAATCATAAGTTACATCTTTGTAGGTTACTTTCGGCATCCTCTCTCCTTAATTAAAATTATGTAACTTGTTTGGAAGCGGTAATAGGATTTGAACCTATATAACAACCTTCAAAGGGTTGTGAATTACCATTATTCGATACCGCTATGGGGTGACCGGATGGAATTGAACCATCGTCAAGAGGGTCACATCCTCTTTTTCAACCACTGAATTACGGCCACATATTATTTAAAACGGTGGTTCTTCTTGTTGATCATGAAAACCTGAGCTTTGATTCTGAACATAATTATGATCTGGTTGTTGCCCCTGACTATACCCACCTAATGTCTGTTGATGGTTGTTTGGTGGTGTTTGTTGGAACCCTCCGGTCTGCTGGCCTTGATAACCTCCCTGCTGTGGGAGCTGGTTGTCTTTTTTGCCAATAAATTGAAAGTTGTTTACTATAATATCAGTGCTGTATCTGGTGATTCCGTCTTTCTCATACTGCGAAGTCTGCAACTTACCTTCAACGTAAACCTGTGAACCCTTTTGCATATAGCGCCCGATAGTCTCGGCTTGAGATCCAAACGCCGTAATTCTATGCCATTCTGTTTTTTCTTTCTTTTCGCCAGTTTTTTTATCTTTCCACTCGTCGGAGGTTGCAACGGTTATTTTACAAACTGCTGTACCGCTTTGAGTGTAGGTGA
>JAUCGD010000130.1 GCA_030377945.1 Desulfobacterales bacterium HSG17
AACAATCAGGGCGGTATTAACGGCAGAAACCTGGAACTGATTTATTATAATGATGATAATGAACTGGAAAAGGCAGAAAATATCGCTTTGGAAATTGCAGACACCAACAATGCATTACTTGTTATCATATCTATCCTGATTTCGGTTTTCATATACAGACTGCAAAAACAGGGGAATGAGAAAAAGCTGAATACTTTTTTACGGACAGGGAAAATTATTTATCCTTGTTTTATATTGATAATTTGTGTGTTTTTGGCAAGCTGATATAACTATTTTAAATCATGAAGGATATAGATCGTAAACAAACAATAACCTTAAATTGCTTGACAGGAGGCAAAAATGGAAAACGAAAATTTGGAAACAACAGTAGAAGCATCAGTAAACGTATCAACAGAAGATATGGATAAATTGATCCGCCATCATGTTTGGGCTGCTATGGGTGTTGGACTGCTTCCTTTGCCCATAGTTGATATGGTCGGCCTGACAGCAGTTCAGTTAAATCTTGTAAGAAAAATTGCAAAGGCTTATGAGATTCCGTTTTTTAAAGATAAAGTCAAAAATATACTGGGCTCCCTGGTCGGAAGTGCTATCCCTGCTGTTGCGGGTGCTCCCCTTGCTGCAAGTATTGCAAAAACCATCCCTGTTGTCGGCATGACAGTCGGGGCTGTAACCATGCCGGTCTTTGCCGGGGCTGCAACATATGCAATCGGTAAGGTTTTTGTTCAGCATTTTGCATCAGGAGGTACCTTTCTTACATTTGATCCTGATAAGGTAAAAGATTATTTTGTCAAGATGTTTAATAAAGGAAAGGAAATGGTTTCCAAAGAAGGTGATAAAATGGCGGCTGACGTAGACGAGAGCAATGCTGAAGAAGAAAAGAAAGCTGACGAACCGGATAAAAACAATAAGCAGTCCAAAGAAACAGATAACAACAAGAAACCTGACAGCGGTTCAGGAAAAAATCCGAAAAATGGAAAAAAGTAAAGCTGGTTAATCAACATTTAATAGATAAAAAAAGGATTTTAAGGAAACTTTAACAGACTCCTGACACACTTTAAATAAATGGACATTGGGTATTTTGCTTTATAAACAAATGATTAAGTAAAAAGCTACAAATTTTGCAGCAAATTAAATCCTTAATTACCAAGGATCTACAAAATTATGAATGTCCATTTTTTATTACAACAAAATAAGATAGTTATCCTGAATTTTGCAAAAGTGTGTCAGGAGTCTGTCAAACCTTTTCTGTCAAAGAATTTAATGGAGGGCATTTTTTTATTTTCAACTAAGGGATTTCCCCAAAAATAATATACCCATAACCCGGAGCTAAAGCTCCGGGCTATAAGCTGAACCAGGCTAAAGCCTGCTGTTAAAATAATACTTTGTTTTAAATTCAGCACACTTTAGGGTGGTTTAGCTTTTAGCCGGGGGATTTATTCCCCGGTTTGATGGCAGGCATTTTATTTATTAGAAAATCCCTAACTGAAAAAATAATGCTGCTCATTGCCGACTCATTGCAGAATTATCGGTTTTCCGAACCTGCAATAATAAAAACGGCATCGCAGGTAAATATTCACTAATGACAAATTACCGGGACAATAAAAAATAGGCATAAAAGGTGAAAATCTAATGACTCAACAATCGTTGACTTCAGACAAAAAGGAATTGTTAGCTCGTTTGCTGCAACAAAAAAAACACGCATACTGTTATCCTCTATCATACGGACAACAAGCCCTCTGGTTTATTTACCAGAATGCACCTGACAGCCCTGCCTACAATATGGCATGGCCTGTTCAACTGCAAGGCAGTTTAAAATTAACGGCATTACAGACTGCTTTACAAACTCTTGTCAATCGACATCCGGCCCTGCGAACTACCATTGACATTGTAAATGGTGAACCAGTGCAGACAGTGCAGCCCACCGGGACTTATCAATGGAACGAACATCAGTCTGTTGAATGGTCAGAGCAGCAGTTAAACTCAGCTCTGAAAACAGCTTATGAACAGCCCTTTGATTTAACCCTGGGACCGGTCTTGCGGGCTGACCTTTTTTCGGTGGATACTCAAGAATATGTTTTCCTGTTAACCATGCATCACATTCTGGGTGATGCCGATTCAATGAATATTTTGGGTAATGAATTGCTGACCCTGTATCAGGCTGAATTAAAGGGGAATATCGCGGTATTACCTTCCATTACAGCCGCTTATTCAGATTTTGTGAAAGTTGAAACAGCCATGCTGAACAGTTCTGCCAAAGAGGAAATGGCTCAGTATTGGCAGCACAGGTTAGGGGGTGAAAGTTCCATTCTCAACCTGCCCATTGATTATCCCCGCCCGGCCGTACAAAGTTTTAACGGTTCATCTGTCCTGTTTTGTCTGCCGACCCAACTCAGCCGACAACTCAGACAGTTAGCACGACAGGAAGAAAGTACCTTGTTTGCCCTGTTACTGACTGCCTTTCAAATCCTTTTGCATCGTTATACCGGGCAAATCGAGATTCGCGTAGGAACGCCCACATCAACAGGTCGGCAGCAGCCCCGGTTTTCCAATGTCATCGGTTATCTGGTAAATCCGCTTGTCTTGGGAGCTGCTATTGATCCTTATAGCAGCATCTCATTTAACGAACTGCTGTCTCAAACCGGACAAACTGTTTCAGAGGCGCTTGAATATTCGGACTATCCATTCCCTTTGCAGGTCAGAACCCTGCAGCCCAGGCGGGATCCAAGTTATGCACCCCTGTTTCAGGTTATGCTTGATTTCAAAGCAGCAGACTTTTCAGTCCCGAATATTACAAATCTGGGCGTTTCACCCCTGGATATGCCCCAGATGGAAGGACAGTTTGATTTAACCCTCAGTATTAATGACAATGAGCAGTTGGGAGGCAGGTTTAATTACAACCGGGATTTGTTCAGGTCCGAAACAATTGAACGCATGGCAGAACATTTTGAAGTCCTGCTCACCGCTATTGCTGATAATCCGGAAAAATCCGTCAGTCACCTGCCGATACTGCTTCAAAAGGAAGTCCGGCAATTGCAGGAATGGAATGACACAGCAAGGGATTATCCCAAAGATCAGACCATTGTTGATCTGTTTGAACAGCAGGTAAAAAACACACCTGATAATATTGCAGTCATCTTTGAGGATCAGCAATTGACTTATTGTCAGCTCAATGAAAAAGCCAATCAACTGGCGCATTATTTACTCAGCCTTAAAAGCCGGGAGGGGACGTTGCTATTATCAAATAATCCTTTAATAGCAATTGCAGTGGAACGCTCATTGGAAATGCTCATTGGTTTATTTGGTATTCTCAAAGCAGGGGGCGCTTATGTGCCCATTGACCCGGGCTATCCAAAAGATCGTATCAGTTACATGCTGGAAGACAGTGCAGCACCGGTACTGCTGACTCAAAGCCGCTTGAAAACTGATATATTGTCTAATGAATCGGAACATGAATGTATCGTGGTGTGTCCAGATGAAGCTGATTTTTCAGATCAACCGACGGAGAATCCGGTTGTAAACAACCGGGTAGAAGATTTGGCTTATGTAATTTACACCTCAGGGTCAACAGGGAAGCCCAAGGGGGCAATGAATGCTCATACCGGGGTAGTCAACCGCTTGTTGTGGATGCAGGAGATATATCAGATCACCTCCCAGGATCGTATTTTACAAAAAACACCTTTTAGTTTTGATGTATCGGTCTGGGAATTTTTCTGGCCCTTAATAACCGGAGCCGGTCTGGTTATCGCCAAACCGGAAGGGCACAAAAATCCTGAGTATATGGCTTCGGTGATTGCTGCGCATGATGTAACTGTGCTGCATTTTGTGCCTTCCATGCTGCAGATATTTGTCAATCATGCAGATGTGGATAAATGTCAAAGTCTTACAAGAATCATATGCAGCGGTGAAGCATTGAGTCCTGAACTTGTCAAACAGTTTTTTGCCCGGTTTGCTGGCCTGAAAGCCGAATTACATAATCTTTACGGACCAACAGAAGCTGCCGTGGATGTGAGTCACTGGCCATGCCGGATTGAAGAAAATCTCACTTCTGTTCCTATTGGAAAACCCATTGCCAATACTCAATTGTATGTTCTGGATGCAAACCGTCAGATAGTACCCATTGGCATACCTGGCGAATTGTATATTGGTGGAATTCAAGTGGGACGAGGTTATCTCAACCGTCCCAATCTTACTGCCGAAACATTTATTGAAGTCGGATTGTTCGGCAAAAACGAGCGTGTTTATAAAACCGGAGATTTGGCCAGGTGGCTGCCTGATGGCAATATTGAGTATCTTGGACGTATTGACCACCAGGTAAAACTTCGAGGTTTCCGAATTGAACTTGGCGAAATCGAGACTGCAATATTACAGGTTCAGGGCATCAGGGAAAGTGTCGTGATCCTTAGTGAAACCGAATCTGGGCATAAGCAGTTAACTGCTTATGTTGTCCCCAAAAAACAGGATATCCAGGAAGAAGACATTATACTGAAAATAAAAGAATATCTTAAACAGAAACTGCCGGATTATATGGTCCCTTCCGTTTTTATGTTTATTGAAAATATTCCTTTAAGCCCCAATGGCAAAGCAGACCGCAAGGCTTTGCCGGAACCGGCAGTAAGGAAAAGAAGTATTGTGTATCCGCGCGATGCCGCAGAATTCCGTCTTGCCAGGCTGTGGGAAAAACTGTTTGATATTTCTCCAGTAAACGTATTAGATGATTTTTTTGAGAGCGGCGGCGATTCACTGCTTGCAATACGGCTGGTTTCCCATATTGAACAGGAATTCAACATTTCACTTCCGCTTCATACACTGTTTCAGAACAGAACCGTAGAACAGCTTGCCTGTATTCTGCGTCAGGATTCCGTAAGGAAAATATGGGATCCCCTGGTCTGCCTTCAGCCGCAGGGATCCAAAACGCCGATTTTCTGTGTTCATGCATCCGGTGGTTCCGCATTCAATTACCTGGGAATCGCTTCGCTCATGGGAACCGACCGGCCTTTTTATGCCATCCAGCCCAGGGGAAGTGAACCGGGCGAGCCATTCCATCCAAGCATTGAGGAGATGGCTGCTGATTATGTGTATGCAATACGCAAAGCTCAAGCAAAAGGGCCTTATCTTCTTGCAGGATGGTCCTTTGGCGGAACTGTAATCTTTGAAATGGCACGTATCCTGGAACAGGCCGGGGAAACTGCGCCGCTTCTGATTATGATTGATACCCCTGAACCCGGCGTTGATTTCCGTAAAGACGATGTTGAATTTTTGATGGATCGTGTACCCTATTATAATGGTGTGACAGTGGATAAGCTGGCTTTGCAGAATTCTCGTGAAGCACAGGTGGAGTATCTGCTTAAAGCGATAAAGATAGCAGGCTTATTCAGGCCGGATATTGATCAGAGCTATGCACAAAACTGGTTTGATCTTTACAAACATCATAACATGCTCGTAGGTCCTTACAAGCCGACTGAGCCTGTCAATACGAAAATCATTTTCTTTAAACCTTCTGAAAAAATTCCTTTTGACGTCCAGATGGGGAAGCCCATACCGGCATGGAAGCAACTGGTACATGGCGGTATTGAAGTCCACGATGGCCCTGGCAACCATTTCAACATGATTTCTCCGGTTAATATCCCGGTATTGGTCAAAAAAATGAAAGAATGCATTGAATCGCAATTCAGTGAATAAGGAAAATGAAAATGTTATCTAATTCCGACCTGAAAAGAAGTATTTTAAGAATATTGCCCGGATACTGGACTCGTCCCGGAAACTTATAAACAGAAAACAGTGAGGGAATAAAATGTGCGGTATCACGGGAATATTCAATCCAAACGGGTTGCCGGATAAGTTCAGAGATAAGGAATTATTAAAACAAATGACCATAAATAATCGAATTACTGCTGCATCCTTGGGAAATGGCATTGGTTTTCAGGTGCATACAGATCACAAAATTAATCATGATGCACTTGAAAATTTACCTGAGTTTCATGGAGACTAGCTTTCGAGATATAAAATGGGAAATATTTGAGAGCGTTTTGTCAAGCCAATGTCAAGAATAAAAATCCAAAAATTCAAGGAGATAGTAATGTCGGAAAAGAAAAATAAGCCGGAAACAAATATTGCCATTATCGGCATGGCATGCCGTTTTCCAGGAGCAAATAACTATAACCAATTCTGGGAAAACCTTAAAAACGGTGTAAATTCTATTAAAGAGATACCTCCTGAAAGATGGGATATAGGTAAATATTATTCTTCCGATATTAACGCACCCAATAAAAGCATAAGTAAATGGTGCGGGCTTGTGGATGATTTTAATAAATTTGACCATAGATTTTTTAATATCTCACCCAGAGAGGCCATGCACATGGATCCTCATCAACGACTTATGTTGGAAACAACCTGGCGCTGTATTGAAGATGCAGGGGTTCCACTTAATAATCTTCAAAGAAAAAAAACTTCGTTATATATCGGTACAACAACAATAGACTTCGCACAATGGTCATCAGAGCATTCAATTGCTCCAGATGGTTATTCTGTTTCTGGTAGTTATGAATGTATGACAGCTAATCGTATCTCATATGTATTGGGATTGAGCGGGACAAGTTCTCCGGTTGATGCAGCATGCGCTTCTTCCTTAGTCGCTCTGCACGAAGCTAAACAAGCATTATTAGGGGGGCAGTGTGATTACGCTCTTGCGGGTGGCGTAAGCCTGCATTTTCACTTTCGTAAATATCTTTTCTTTTCAAAAGCTTATGCATTGAGTCCTGATGGACAATGTAAAGCTTTTGATAAAAATGCAAATGGCTATGTCCCAGGGGAAGGTGCTGGAGTCTTGTTGCTACAACCTCTTAACAGTGCAATCAAAGAGGGAAACCACGTTTACGGAATAATAAAGGGTTCGTCAATAAATCATTGTGGAAAATCCAAATCATTCACTGCACCTAGTGTTAAAGCTCAACAAGCAGTTATTATTTCAAGTTGCAAAAATGCAGATATAAACCCTGAAACAATAAACTATATTGAATCTCATGGAACCGGGACATCATTAGGTGACCCTATAGAATTAGAAGCATTAACTAAAGCTTTTGAAATGTACACTCAAAAGAAACATTTTTGCAAAATAGGTTCTGTCAAAACTAATATCGGTCATTTGGAAGCTGCCGCAGGAATAGCCAGTGTAATAAAAGTTCTGTTAATGTTTAAAAATAAACAAATTCCAAAGATTCTAAATTTTAATGACCCGAACCCCGTTATAAATTTCAAAGATTCTCCTTTTATCGTAGCCACAGAGTTAAGCGAATGGAAAAACATAGCCCAAAAAACTCAGTTACGTGCAGGTGTAAGTAGTTTTGGGTTTGGCGGTGTTAATGCTCATTTAATTTTAGAAGAGGCCCAGGCAATCTTTAAATCTCAAAAAGAAAGTAATAGTGGCAACCTTTTCTTGTTTTCCGCAAAAACCGAAGAGAGTTTAACAGCACTTATGACCGAATGGAAGACTTTTGTGCAGTCAGAGGATTATGCAAAATATTCGTTAAATGACATAAGCGCTACTCTTGCCGCAGGCAGGGAGTCGTTTCCTTACCGTTTTGGATGCATTGCAGATACCCATGAAGAATTGAGAAATATTTTTCACGCAGCACCCAACTCTTTTTCAATACAGGAAAAACCTCTGATCTGCCTGCGAACAGGAGAATTTGCTTGGAAAGGTTGGCAGGAAGTTCAATCCCTTTGTGAAGACAATAGTTTTTTTAAACAGGAAATCGAAACAATTGAGGCTGTCCTTGAAAAATTAAGTGTTCCCAAAACAGTAAGCCGGGATTTCCACAATAAAATATGGCCGGAAAAGAATTATAAGCTTTACCGTTTTATGGCAGGCTATGCTTTTTTGAAATCTTTTTTCAAAATCAGTGATATTATTCCCAATCTTACAGCAGGCGAAGCTAAAAACAGCGGATTCTGGACGGCATTGACCATAAGCGGTATAATTACATGTGAAGATGCTCTATCTGTTTTATCAGGAATAAAAAAGAATTCGGATATCAAATTTACCCGCCCTTCTATTGCTTTCTTTGAT
>JAUCGD010000941.1 GCA_030377945.1 Desulfobacterales bacterium HSG17
TAACTTTATAGAAGATATTGACCCTCTTATTCAACCTATTATAGGAGATACTATTAATAGACTAGCCTTTATGGAAGATAATGGTAGGGTTTCTATTATGAACATAGAGTTAGGTATCTTAGAAGATGGTATATGGTATAGTAATGACTATCACTTAAAAGATGAAGGGTGGTGTAGGACAGGATGTAAACCTAAGAAGGTTAAGAAAAAGGAGGCACCCAAAATGGAGCCACTTAGGCAACATAAAGTCTTTGTTTATGGGACACTTAAGAGGGGCTATGGTAACTATGAGCATTACCTTAAAGATGCAGTCTTTCTTGGTAAGGCATCCACTAAAGAGAGGTGGACTATGACAGGTGAGACTTTACCATTCCCTTATGTATTAGAACAGAATAATACTATAGGAAACAATGTAGTAGGTGAAGTATTTGCTGTAACAAAGAAAGAGTTAAGTGCTTTAGATAGATTAGAAGGTATACCACACCACTATAAAAAAGTAGAGACTAAGATTATATATGAGGATGATTCATCAGAAGAAACTGTTACTATGTATATAAAGGCACAGTTTAATGGTATGTATCCTTCTAGTATGGATATTATATCTGAATGGAGTGCATAAAATGATTAAACTTAAGAATGGAACTAAGGTTAAAATTAGACAGTTAGAAGAGATGAGTGATACAGACTCAGGTTGTGGTATTACTGAAGAAATGAGAAGGTTATCAGGTAAGGTACTAACAATAGTAGATTACTCACATTGGGGTTTAAATTCTGAAGGAGAGAAGATACCTAGATATAGATTAAAAGGAGGAAAGGGTTGGACATATACTCCTGAGTTGTTTGATGTTTATGTACCTAAGAATGTAATAGGAGGTAAATTATTATGAGTAAGTTTAAAATAGGAGATAGAGTAAAATTAAAGAAGGGAGTACAAGGGTCTTATGATTACTCTAATTATGGCAGTAGTGGAGAAGAGGGGGTAATATATATCATAGACCAAGATTCAT
>JAUCGD010000942.1 GCA_030377945.1 Desulfobacterales bacterium HSG17
TTGAAATTAATAGAAAGGAGGTGTATCAATGCAGACTGAATTGACCCAAAATCAGATAAAAAATATGATTTTATCAGAACTTCCCGGAATTATAAAAGATGATTACGAATTTCGGCGCTGTGTTCTTGATATAACAAGAGAGCAGTATGCAGACAAAGAAAAAACAGGAGACCGTATTGACCGAATACTTGATGAATTAAAACGAGACAGAGAAAAGCGGGATAAAAAGTGGGAGGCTCAGGAAAAGAAATGGGAGGCCCAGGAAAAGAAATGGGAGAGCCAGGAAAAGAAATGGGAGAGCCAGGAAAAAAAATGGGACAAGCAGGACAAAAAGCTGGAAGCCTGGGAAGAAAAATGGGAGCTGGAACGGAAAGAAGACGCTGATAGATGGAAAGCCTGGGAAGAAAAATGGGAACGAGAACGGAAAGAGCAGGCTGCAAAATGGGAAGCCAGTGACAGAAGATGGGAAGAAAACCAAAAAAATATTAATGAAATGCTCAAATCCATCAAAGACCTGGAAACAAAACATGATTCCACACTTGGTGCTTTAGGGGCGCGGTGGGGACTCCATTCTGAAAGCGCGTTTCGAAACGGCATGAAATCCATTCTTGAAGATTTTCCAGATGTAACAGTTGAAAGATACCTGGATTTTGACCATGAAGGCAGGGTTTTCGGACACCCTGATCAGATAGAACTGGACCTGGTTATCCATAACGGAATCATTATCCTGTGTGAATTAAAATCATCAATGAGCAAACCACAGGTTTACTCCTTTTGGCGGAAAAAAGAATTTTACGAAAATAAACATAACTGCAAAGTAAAAAGAACAATGATTATTTCACCAATGGTTGATCCGGAAGCTGCGAAAACAGCTGAAAAGCTTGGAGTTGAGGTTTACAGTTATTCAGATAAGGTTAAATTTTGAAAGTTAAGCTTACAAACCTGGAAAAAATATAATTATCTTGACATGAACAGATAAAAAATTTAGAAGGTTCATCTCGTGAAC
>JAUCGD010000943.1 GCA_030377945.1 Desulfobacterales bacterium HSG17
TGCATTTGGATACCTGGGAAAATATTATGAAGATGTAAATCAATATGAAAATGCTTTTAACCTGACACGCAAGGCTGTTTTTTTTGCCCAGCAGGGATATTTCCCTGAAATTTTATATAAATGGCAGTGGCAGATGGGAAGACTGGCTGCACAAAAG
Organism: Desulfobacterales bacterium HSG17; assembly: GCA_030377945.1. The sequence goes on from JAUCGD010000943.1 coordinate 158, forward strand.
GGTGATAGTGATTTAGCCATAGAAATGTACTCCAATGCTATTAACACTCTTAACCCTGTTCGAACAGAGTTTTATTACGGATACAGGGGCAGGAAAAACTTTTTTGATGAAGATATAAAACCTGTTTTTCTTGAACTTGCCGGGCTGTTTCTTGACAATGAAAAACTCCGTAAGGCCGGAGATATTGTGGATATTTTAAAAAAAGCTCAATTGCAGGATTTTTACAGGGATGAATGTCTGGGAACAATGGAACAGGAGCAGACAGAATCCAGGGCAGAAATTCCTTCCCATACAGCAGTTATTTATCCGATTCCTATGAAGAACCATCTTTCTGTTTTACTGATGTTTTCCAATACCATGAAGCAGTTCAGGGTTCCGGTTAATTCCCAAAATCTGAATAAAACTGCAAAACGGTTTCGTCAAACCCTGGAACAATGGAATGATGATTATAACGCAGATGCCATTAACCTGTATGACTGGCTTATCAAACCTCTTGAAAAAGATCTTAAATCACAAAACATTAAAACACTGATAATTGCCCCTGAAGGTCCCCTTTGCCTGATTCCTTTTTCAGCCCTGCATGATGGAAAGGTGTTTCTTATTGAAAAATATGCCCTGGGTACAATACCGGCAATCAGCCTTGCCAATGCCGGTCACATGCAATATAAAAAAACTAAGATACTGCTTAACGGACTTTCAAGTGCTGCACCTGGACGCGTCCCGTTAAAAGGTGTTCATAAAGAGCTTATGTCCATTCAAAAACTCATGGGCGGAAAGATACTTTTAGACAACGATTTTACCATTGAAAATCTTGAAACCGAGATTGAGCAGAATGATTATAAAATCAT
>JAUCGD010000131.1 GCA_030377945.1 Desulfobacterales bacterium HSG17
GTATAATTTACAACAAATCTGACAACATTGCATTTATTAAACTTAACCGCCCCCAGGTGCTGAATGCTATGAATAAGCAATTGTGGGACGAATTTCAAACTGCACTTGATGATATTAAGAATGATTCAAATATCAAGGCTTTAATAATAACAGGTGAAGGCAGAGCTTTTTCAACAGGTGCTGATTTAAAAGAATCCAAAAACCGGAGTATGGAAGATTATCGAGAATATCTTGAAACATTACAGGATGTATCAAAAAAAATCATAAAATTTGAAAAACCAAGCATAGCTGCAATTAACGGATATGCCCTGGGATCTGGATATGAACTTGCCCTTGCCTGTGATATAAGAATTGCAGCAGAAGATGCACAGATCGGTTCTCCTGAAGCTAAAGTAACTTCATCGGTAACAGGAGGTGCCATGCGTCTTGTCCAGGATCTTATCGGGCCTGCAAAAGCCAGGGAGCTTCTATTCACAGGAGAATATATTGACGGCAAGGAAGCTGAAAGAATCGGCCTGGTAAATAAAGCTGTTTCCCCAGATCAGTTGATGAATTCCGCAATTGAAATGGCTGAAAAAATAGCTGCCAATTCAAGTTTTTCTATTAAAATGATAAAAAAAGGGCTGCTTATGGCCCAGGGAGAAGTCAGTATGGACGCTTTAATGGATTTTGAAGTTGAAGCCTGCCTGGCATGTGTATCAACCAAAGAACGACAATCATCTTTACAAGATTTTGAAAACAGAAAAAATTAAGCATAAGGGGAAAATAAAAATGGCTCTTGATAAGGTTCTGAACGCGGAATCAGTTGCTGTTGTTGGAGCATCTAAAACTGAAACTAAACGTGGATTTCAGGCAATTCGAACACTGATTGATGAAAAATATGAAGGAATAATATACCCGGTCAACCCAAAAGAAAAAAGTGTTCTGGGTCTGAAATGTTATAAAACGGTTTCTGATATTAACGACAATGTTGATATGGCTCTAATTACAACACCTGCAAAAACACTGCCGTCAGTATTAAAAGACTGCGGGGAAAAAGGTATTCAGGGAGCTGTTATTATTGCCGGAGGCTTTGGAGAGATTGGTATTGAAGGCAAAAACTTAGAAGCCGAAATCCTGAAAGTTGCCCAGAAATACAAAATACGCTTAATCGGCCCTAATACTTCGGGAATGATGAACCTTAAGGCAGGTATGAATCTTGTGGGCCTGAAAGATGTTCCCAAAGGGGATATTGCCCTGCTTTCCCAAAGCGGCAACATGGCTCTGACCCTTATGACCGAAGCAAAACTTAAAAGCCTTAAAGGCTTTTCCTATTATGTGGGTGTTGGTAATGAAGCTGATATAAAATTTCATGAATATCTTGAATTTTTCAGAAATGACCCGGAAACAAAAGCAATACTTATGTATGTTGAAGGTATGCGTGAAGGCCGTAAATTTCTCCAGGAAGCCCATAAAACCACTTTGGCAAAACCCATTATCCTGCTTAAAAGCGGTCGTTCCTCAATTGGAAAACGCTCTGCTGGTTCCCATACCGGTGCTCTTGCAGGAATGTCATATGTTGCCAAAACTGCTTTTCAAAGAGCAGGTATTATTGTTATTGAAAATTCCACAGAACTGTTTCCTGTTGCTGAAACCCTTTCAAGCCTTCCAATAATTAAAAACAATAAAATTGCCATTCTTGCAGACGGAGGCGGTCATGCAACAGTTGCTGCTGATATTCTTTCTGATCTGGGTGTCAGCATTCCTGAGTTAAGTGAAAAGACCCAGGCCAAGTTAAAAAAGATTCTGCCTTCAGCAGCATCAGTACCCAATCCCATTGATGTGGCAGGGGGAACTGATTCAGACCCGACTCTTTTTGCAGATTGTGCAGATATTATTTTACAGGACTCAAACATAGGAGGTCTTTTAATTGTCGGGCTTTTTGGCGGTTACGGCATCCGTTTTGCTCCCAGCCTTTCATTAATGGAAGAAGATGCAGCTCATCAAATGGGTAAAATGGTAAAAAAACGAAAAAAACCCATTGTTCTTCACAGCCTTTACAACTCTGAAAAACCCCATTCCCTGCATTTGCTCCGCTATTACGGAATACCGGTTTACGATTCCCTGGATGTTGCCTGTAAGTGCATAAGCACCCTGGCTGAACGAGGAAATTACCTTAACAAGTATCATGCAAAAACCAATTTTGAACTTCAATGGCGTAAAAAAGCTGTTCCTGAAGGCAAAGCTATCATCAAAAATGCCCTTGACCAGGGCAGGAATGTTCTTCTAGAGCATGAAGCAAAAAAACTTCTCCAACTTCACGGAGCTTCGGCATTTAAAGACCGTGTGGTAAATTCAGCAGATAAAGCTGTTGCAATAGCCGGAAAAATGGGAAGCAGTGTTGTTATGAAGATTGTCTCCCCTGATATTCTTCATAAAAGTGATGCCAGGGGGGTCAGGCTTAATCTGAATACTGAAGATGAAATACGTGACGCTTTTGGCAATATAATGGCATGTGCTAAAAAATATAATAAAGATGCTGATATAAGGGGAGTTCTTATTGCACCTATGGCAAGAAAGGGCCTTGAGATTATTATTGGAACAAAATATGATGAGCAGTTCGGCCCTGTTATTATTTACGGCCTTGGGGGAATAATGGTTGAAATTATAAAAGATATTTCAACCCGTGTTTTGCCAATCTCTCCTACATATGCCAAAACTATGCTTGATGAAACCAATTCCGCTCCTATTCTTAACGGCATAAGAGGAGAAAGAGCTTATGATAAACGTGCCCTGAGAAGTGTTTTAATGATATGTTCGGAACTTGTTGAATCTTACCCTGAAATTAATGAAATGGATTTAAACCCTGTAATAGTTCATGAACACGGGGTCAGTATTGTGGATGCCAGAATTATTCTTTAGCCAATGTAGAGACAAGGCATGCCTTGTCTCTACGCTAATCATACATAATCACCTGTGTACAAATTTGTGAAACATGCACTACAAGATATCAATCAGCTCTAACCTTTCAAGTGTTTCCTTTGTCTGCATTCCTGTTTCAGGGTCCCATCCCCGCAAAGTATAAAATTCTTCTCGCATTTGTTCAAAGGCTTTACGCTCTATGGTGCAGCCTTTTCTGCTCAAAACTTCATTTCCTGGCCCAGGGATTATTACTTCCGGGTTCATCAATACGGTTTGGACAGGTTTGGTATAATTATACTCTGCAATAATGTCGTCAGTTTTAGGTTTTCTGCCTTCACGCAAAAGAATGGCTCTTTCAAGATTGAATATGCGCTCACCATATTTATTAAGTCCTGCTTCATCCATCTCTATTCCTGTTACCGCACTAAAGGTTTTGCTTTCCAGGGTGGGATCCCCTGCAAAATCAGGTGTATTCCAGGAAACCATTAAGGGCCAGCAGGAATCGCAGAGTAAAAGACTGTCTTTAACATAAGTACGATTCATAATATTTACAGCTGCTTGAGCTTTGCCTTCATGGGTCATGAGATCCCAGGCTTTTTCATGGCCCCAGAACCTTGCAGCAACTCCACGGAATACATCGTTTGTTACAGGTGAAGATTTTGGATTGGCCTGATTCATAACCCATAAACCTGTCAATCTGCTGATCTCATGAAGCATTGCAATGGGCTGCCTGGGTTCAAAAGCATACAGAAGTCCGTTCATCATATATTCTCTTGCAGAATAGGTTGCACCGTCTCCCACCCCTGAAACTTCAGGAGCAAAAAGTGTTTTAGCCTGATCTCCAAGTATTTCTCCGGCACGCAGCAGACCGTTTGCCAGAATATCTCCAAAACCCTGGCGAAGGGCAATCATATTTGCAAGTGTTTCAAAAAATTCACTTGTTCCCAGTTTTGATATATCAAGTCCGGTCTGCTCTTGAGTCAAATAGCCTGATTCAAACCCTGCGCTGATCCAGTGAATTATATTATACATCTCCATTGTGCAGATTGAAAGATCATTGCAGATTCCGGTTGCATTAAGCGCTGTTTCAGCAGATTCTCCAGTGCGGGCTGTCCAGGGAAAATAAACAAACATGGCCTGGCATTTCCTGACCATATCTTTGCCTGATGCTGTCCGCATGGCATTTCTGTACATGCAGTCAAGTCCGCATTGATAGCAGGAGGATTTACCGGTTCGCTTCACCTGGTCAGGAGAAAAGGGCAAAAACATGGGGTCCCGTTTGTTTAGATGAATTGTTTCCCGGTTAAGTTTTTTTAATGCTTCAGTGTTTGCAACAAGAGGAGCGCCCGAACCTGTTACAGCCACAGCTTTTAAATTCTTTGAACCAAAAACAGCACCAAAACCCCCTGTGGCACTGCCTTCATTATCTGTCATTATATTTGCACTTCTGCACAGATTTTCACCTGCAATGCCTGTGGTAATAAATCGCACACCAGTTCCGTGAATTTCTTTAAGTGCATCACGCACTTCATAAACACCTTTGCCCCACAGATTATCCGCACTTAGTAGAAAAGCTTTGTTATCCTGAATTGAAAGATAAACCTTTTTTTCGGATTTCCCGGTAATAATAAGCCCGTCATATCCTGCACGTTTTAAATAAGGACCGAAAAATCCTCCAAGGTTTCCATAGCAAAATCCTTCAGGCATCAGCATTGGAGATTTTCCTGCAACAATAAACCTTGAAGCTCCCTGTGCGCCTGTGGCACCCAAAGGTCCTGTCATAAAGATAAGATGATTTTCAGGATCAAACGCTCCGGTTTCAGGCATGACAGCTTCCCAATAGAGCCGGGTTGCAATTCCCCTGCCTCCCAGGAACTTTTCAGCATATGCATTTGTATCCAGTTCCGAAATTTCGGAATTGGACAGATCAACCCTGAGTATCCTGCCGCACCATCCATATTGATTTGCTGTCATTTTTTCCTCCTTTTGTTTTGACAAAGCAGTTGAATCTGAGAATTAATATTAGCCGGAATACTAACCTGCTAATTGTTAACATATATTTATGATTTCAACATAAATATTTTATTTTATTATGCTAAACTAATATTATATATTTGACAAAGAATCTCAAAGCACTATAATCATTTGATATTAAAAGCCTTAAATATGGAAAATTCATTAAATATTGTCTTTATTGATATTTTTTCATAATATAATTTTATATAGTATGATTTCAAATAATTGAAAACCTATTTTTATAATTCCCTAAAAAAACCTAAAAAAAATTGACCAGGAGAATATCCATGATAGCAGAAATTCTGTCCACAGGTGATGAAATCCGTTCAGGTAGTCTTATAGACACAAACTCAGCCTGGCTTGCCCAAAAACTGGAACAGGCAGGCGTGGAAGTAACAAGGCATCAATGTGCAGGAGATGATAAAGATATTCTTTCACTAGTTTTAAAAGAAATCGGAGAACGTGCTGATATTGCCCTGGTAACAGGTGGGCTTGGCCCCACAACAGATGACATAACAACTGACGCTGCTGCTGAAGCTGGCGGAGTTGAGCTGTGTCTTGATCAAAAAGCATTGGATTCCATTGAAAAATATTTTGCCTCCCGTGACCGTAAAATGCCCCCTTCAAATAAAAAACAGGCTTTAATACCCTGCGGAGCTGAAACAATTTATAACCCGGTTGGAACAGCGCCCGGATTTGCCATGAAAATCGGCAAATGCCTGTTTTATTTCATGCCCGGAGTTCCTTCTGAAATGAAGAAAATGTACTTGGAACAAATTCTTCCCCATTTGGAAAAATATATGGGCAGTGACAGAGTCTTTAACATGGTTAAAACCATCTCAACATTTGGCCTGCCTGAATCTGCTGCCGGAGAAATGCTGGCAGACCTGCCATTAAAATTTCCAGGTATAAAACTGGGACTGCGTGCAAAATTCCCGGAAATCCAGATAAAACTTTATGCAAAAAGCAGAGATAAAAAGGCTTTATTAGAAAATCTTGAAAATACCTGCCAATGGGTTGAACAAAAAATGGGCAATAAAATCTTTTCCTTATCAGAGCAGACAATGGAAACTGTTGTGGGCAATCTATTAAAGAATAGAAACTCAACAATTGCTCTTGCTGAAAGCTGCACCGGCGGTTTAATAGCTTCCAGCCTTACAGATGTTTCCGGCAGTTCCGACTATTTCCTTTTTTCAGGTGTTACATATTCAAATGAAGCCAAAATAAAAGTTCTGGGTGTTAAGGAAGATACCATAAAAAAATACGGGGCTGTGAGTGAAGAAACTGTCAGGGAAATGGCTTTGGGAGCAAAAAAGGCAGCAGGAGCTGACTACGGACTTGCAACCAGCGGCATTGCAGGCCCTGACGGGGGTACAGATGAAAAACCTGTGGGTACTGTGTGCATCGGGCTTGCAACTCCTGAAAAGGTTGAGGCATATCGCTTTGTTCTCAGGTTTGCCAGCCGTGAAATGAATAAACGCATGTTTGCTATGAAGGCTTTGGATTTGTTGAGGTTGGAGTTGATGTAATTGCACCTGCCAAGTTTTCTATACAATATTCCTTGCCCAAATTTGTTATCTGTCCAGATATACTTAAAATTACAATAAATTGATCTCAACTCCTCTGAGTATCCGTTTTGCCACACTTTTGGCAGCTTCAGGTTTATCCTGCTCAATATACGCGCGCAATGCATCCATGTCGCGGATTGCATCTTCAGACCATTTCAGCCGCATTCAGGTCTCACTTTTTCATATTCAGTGTCCCAGCTTTCAATCCATTCTTTAACATTTGAATGATTAACAAGCCTTCCATTTTCTGCACTGGCGATACCTTCCTTAATGGCCTGGATCTGCCATGATTGTGTTTCCAGATACGATTTAATTGCTTCTGTTATGCAGAATGATTTTGAGCGCTTAGTAGATTTAGCTAATGATTCAAGCTCTTGATTAAGACTTAAAGGAAGGCTTATATTCATAGTTGCTGTATTTTTCATGCCTTGAATCTCCTTCAAAGTATGCTGTTTAATAGACCTTATCGGAAATAATTTTTTAGGGTGTGTTAGCGCAGCGTAACGCAACGCAACGCACCGCAACCTTAATAACGGTGCGTTACGGCTATCGCCTAACGCACCCTACGGTGGAAATCCTTATTTACGATAATGTCTAATATAACAATAATAAGAATTAACCGCAAAGTATTAAAGCAATTTCTTGACAAATCTTTACGATAAAAATCTTATTTACATTCTTGATTTAAATCAACATTAAATTCAATAAGCTGTGCAAGATTATTTATGGTCTGATCCATAGATTCTGTCTGTGAATTTAATGTATTGGAAAATGATGCCAGTTCCTGTGCAATTTCAGTATTCTGGCTTGACATTTTTTCCACCTGGGAGTTTGCATCGCTGATCTGATTTATTCCCCTTTCCTGGTCTGCGGAAACATCTGCAATCAGGCTTACTATTTTTCCAACATCTCCTGCACTTGTGGCAATATGGGTAAAAGCATCCTTTGTCTGACTTACAAAAACAGAACCGCTTTTTATTCTTTCAACAGTTTTTCCAATCATTTCTCCGGTATTGCCGGATGCTTTTGCAGTACGCAAAGCAAGGTTTCTGACCTCATCAGCAACAACAGCAAACCCGGCACCAACTTCTCCTGCGCGAGCAGCTTCAATAGCTGCATTTAAAGCAAGTATATTTGTCTGAAAAGCAATTTCATCAATGGTCTGGACGATTCTGACTGTTTCTTCACTCTGACTGCTGATCTCACTCATGGATGTATTTAATCTGGAAACAATTTCATCAGCATTACCCACAACCTGAAGTGTTTCCTGCATAAGCCTGTCAGCATCAGATGCATTTCCCGAACTCTGCTGAGTCCTTGACTGCATTGATTCCAGTATTGAAGATGATTCAATAATACCGTTTTTCAGTTTATTTGCTGTCCTGAACAGATTTTCGCTGATTGAATTGATTTTATTGGATGAAGTGCAAAGCTTTCCACGTCTTTGAAAAATATCACTTACAGCCATATGAAGAGGTTTTTTAAGGCTTTCTTTTAAAACAAAGCCTATGAGCAATATGATAAAAATCCCAACAGATACACTTATA
>JAUCGD010000944.1 GCA_030377945.1 Desulfobacterales bacterium HSG17
GTTAACTACACTATGTTTTTAAAATAGGGAGTTGTGACAAAAAAAACATCACCCAGATGGGCTATGCACCAATTTAAATCTGATCTCCTCAAAAAGTTCGATAAAGATTATGTTTCTTTTTGTTGGACTCATAAACTGGGAATATGCAAGCTAGGAGAGACTATTTAACATCTTTTGTAGATTGAAATGTTCAAAAAAACGAATGGGTGGCGTACTATTTTTTTTTGTAGTACCTTAAAAGCGCATATAAAAAATTTTGTGAAGTTATCTTTACTTTTTGTGTTTGGATCAAGCAAAAAAGCATCAATTTTATCTTCGTTCTTCTTATTTTGTAATGAACTATTCTGATATTGGTCATACTTATCAAGTAACACTTGGTCAGCTGAGCATGTTTGTTGTGTTAGTTGAAATAGTCTGGTTATTTTTTCTCATTTTCAAAATCATCTGGGTCATATCGTGCAAAGTAGTTTTCGGATCATTTATGTATTCGGAATTAGCCTTTTCCAATACTGCTTTGCTAATTTCCCCCTTCAGAACAAGTTCTTTCCCAGAAATAGGTACTGCTTCAAGTTGACTGGCTAAGATTTCTGGTTCTGCAATAAAGAGGTGAGATACTGGAAATTGGAATTCTCCCGCAAGCTGCCATCCCATGTTATCAATAATCCTGTTAAAAATCCTGCTGATAGAAAAAAATGATTCCTTTTCCGGGTTCAGTTGTATGGAGTTTGGTTATCGCGGCTTTCCCATTAGTTGAAATATCTCTCTGGCTACTTTTTCATCACCTCCATCGTGATATTTGTATTTTTCGAGTTTAGAAGATGCCCATTGTTGAAAATTATGGGCAAATTTTCGGTGATAATCTTCAAAAAAAGGCCAGGAAAGAGATTGATTTTTCAATAGCTTTTCCTTTCAAAAAAAATCATAGGGTTTTACGACCGTTCATTCCAATAATTAGTTAAGAATAAAGCAAATTTTATAAACTACATCCCCCAAATGGGTGATG
>JAUCGD010000945.1 GCA_030377945.1 Desulfobacterales bacterium HSG17
TATGGATGTTAAAAAGCAGATTAAAACTTTAATAAGCCATGCAGATATATATAAATCTCAGGGACTTTTACAAGAGGCAAAAGATAAATATATAAATGCCTGGAAAATAATTAAAGAAAATGAAAAATCTATCAGCAACCATAGAAGTCTTCAAAATGCTCTTTTAAAAAAAATTAAAGCCTTAAAGCTTGAACTTGAAATGCTTGCTCATGATCTGCCTCAAAGAGAAATGTCAGAGCAGGTTCAAAAAATTATTAGAGAAAAATTTGCATTTTCAGATAATGAAGAAACAGCCGGGCTTGAAGGTGCTATTGCACTTACAAAATTCGGTCAGTATGGTAAAGCTCTGGAAGAATTTAATTCTTTATTATCAAAGGAAAACCTCAGACTGGAAGCTGCAAAAAACATTATTCGATGCCATGTGGGCCTTGATACAATAAAAGAAGCAGTTGCTATTTTTAGTAAATGGATTAACAGCAATCTATTTTCCTCAGAACAGCTAAAAACCCTTCGTTCTTTTCTCCAGAGTATTTTAGATAAAAAAGGCGTTGATATTATCCTTCCGTTTCTTGAAGCCCAGAAGGAAACTAACGGACCTGCAAAATCTGATGGAATTGATACACATGAAATCAGCGAAGATGAAATTCTTGATATAAGTTCTGTGGGGATAGCACTTGACAAAGAAAAAACCTATGAATTTGATGTCAGTTTTCAATCAGGAACAATAATAAACCTTTTGATTTCAGACCGGGAAAAAGAACTCTTGGAAAATCTTCAAGAAGGGGATATATTAGGTCAGGTTCAATTTTATTCTCCTATTGCAATGTTTGAAGGCCAGGGAATAGTTGCTTCAAAATCAATAATTGAAGCAGGCCCGAAAACAGGGTATTACAGCGTGGATATCCAGATAAAGAGCATATAACTAAAAAGCTTAAAAGACTCTGGAAGGATTTTTCTACTTGTAAATACTATTGTGTCCCTATTGATTCTTCATTGTTATTA
>JAUCGD010000946.1 GCA_030377945.1 Desulfobacterales bacterium HSG17
TCAAAATCAGAACACATTTTTTTAGGGAAGAAGGATTGAACAAAAGAAATGATTTTCATATTTTCAGACTGAGCAGGGGAAATATTTAATGGACAGGCATTTAATTTAATATGTATTTTTGAGGGTCAACAGGAATGCCGTTTAAAGAAACTTCATAATGAAGATGCGGCCCAGTGCTTCTGCCTGTATTACCCATTAATGCTATTTTTTCACCTCTTTCAACCTTTTCTCCACGTTTCTTAAGAAACCGGCTGAGATGTGCATATCTGGTTACAAGACCGTGCCCATGATTAATAATCACTATTTTCCCAAAAGCCCCTTTGGTACTGGCAAATGTTACACTTCCGCCTGCTGATGCTAGCACAGGTGTTCCTACTGGGCCTGCAATATCAAGTCCCTTATGAAATTCCGAAAGACCTGTAAATGGAGATTTACGCCGTCCGAATTTTGAAGTATATAAACCTTTTGCAGGTTTGATAGCCGGTGTGCAGGCCAGGAGATATTTTTTTTCATCAAGTTCATGAAGCAGTGATTCAAACCCTTCTTTTTGAACCTGGGTTGCTGTATCCAGTTCATCAACCTGACTATGCATTTCTCTTATCAAACCTTTATGGCTTTCAGTAAGTTCTATTTTTGAATCAAGGTCTTCAGGAGTGGACCCGCCAATACCAAAAAGACCGGTTTGAGCTTCAGGATGATCCAGGTTTGCAATAATACGAATTTGCTTTTCAAAATTGTTTAATGCAATTATCCCGGATTTAAGTGAATTAATTTCATCGGAAAAAACCTGAATCTGTTTTCTTTGGGATGCAAGAAGGTTATCCTGAGAGAAAATTTTACTTTCAAGCTCTTGAGCATTAAAACCTTTTAGCCTGAGGTTATAGTAATCATGAGCACCTATTCCAAGAATAGTGAAGCAGGATAATGTCATTAAGACAAACAAAAATATTGTAAACCTGGAAATGGTGAGCCTGAGTGGAGTACCATTTGAACTTAAAACTA
>JAUCGD010000947.1 GCA_030377945.1 Desulfobacterales bacterium HSG17
CGGCCATGAAATTGACAATTGATTCTGTGTTTATTTGTAATGCAGGTAATTTGAACTCTGTTAATGAAAAAATCAAAACAGTTTCTCCCAAAGTCATCATTACTCTGGGAACAAAAGCCGGTCAGGCTTTATTAGAAATCAGACAACCTTTAGATAAATTTCAAGGCAGATTTCATGAATATCATGGCATCAAGGTTATGCCGACTTTTCATCCATCTTTGCTGTTAAAACATCCTGAATACAAGCGTCAGGTGTGGGATGATATGCAAAAGGTCATGAAACTTTCAGATGTGCACTATGAAAGCTGACAGCTTGATGGAGCCAGCCAGTTTTATAAAGCCTGATTCATTCATGGTTATTGACAGCTTTATTGATGCGCTTAAAGCTGAAAAAGGATATTCTGCGCATACATGCAGAGCGTATCGTTCAGATGTTTTGCATTTTATTGATTTTGTTTTACAGGATAAAGAGCATAAAGTTAAAGAGGATGGCAATAAGAGCCTTTTTTTCAAGCATATAAAGGCTCTTGATAAAAATAGAGTCAGAAAATATCTTGCCATACTTGTAAGGTCGGGAAAATCCAAGCGTACCATTTCAAGAAAGTTGTCATCGCTCAAGGCATTTTTTGACTATTTGATTAAATCAGGGCATATCAAGATAAACCCTGCTGATATGATACCTTTTCCAAAACTTGAAAAAACCATACCAAAGTTTGTTAATATTGATGATCTGTTCAGGCTTTTAGATTCAATAAATACAGAAACCCTGCTTGATAAAAGAAATCTTGCCATGTTTGAGACCTTTTATTCAACGGGCATGCGGGTATCGGAAATGGAAGGCTTGAATATAGAAGATATTGACTTTAAAAAGCAAATGATTAAAGTCTTTGGGAAAGGGTCAAAAGAGAGGATAGTACCGGTGGGCAAAAGAGCTTTAACAGCAATAACAAATTACAGGAATTGCTTAAAAGAAAATTTTATTCCAGTTTTTTTAAATAAGAAT
>JAUCGD010000132.1 GCA_030377945.1 Desulfobacterales bacterium HSG17
CTTGCACAAGTTAAACAGCGGCATTACATGCCTGAAATTTCAGCTATGGGCCAATATACATATAATGTTGACAAATCAGGAAAGGGCGCGGAATCAGGTCTGAGCATTCCGGGTATTGATCTGCCCGGGCCTGCTGATGACCATGAATGGAGTATTGCCCTTGATATAAGTCTGCCTATCTATGAAGGCGGAGCAAGGTCTGCTGATATAAAAAAGATCCGCGCTGATATTAGAGCTTTGGAAAATACAAAAATTCGTATAAACCAGTTAATTGAACAGCGGACAAGATCGTCAATATTCAATATTTCCCGGTCATGGTCTAATATTTTTCTCAGCAAAAAAGCCGCAGACCGTGCAGGAAAAAACCTGGAACTGGTTCAGGCAATGTATTCACAGGGCAAGGTAACAATAACCGCACTTATTGACGCACAAAATAATAAATTAATCCAGGAACAGAATTCAGCCCTGGCTGTGTATAAATACTTGGGCGATCTTTTAGAATATCAAAGGTCTGTTGCATGGTTTGAGTATGCGAAGCCCCCTGACCAGGTTGATAAGATGCTTGAACGAATCAGGGAGTATATTGATAGAAAATAGCGCGGGAATTTATTCCCGTGATTGCTGGACCAAATGATGACCAAGGCCAAAAGTTATTTATTTTTACCCCAGATAAAAATATAAAATAATCTGTATAATCTGTGGTGAAAAATATTTTTGATAATAATCTACAAATTAGGATCTTAACAATGAGAACAGAATCATATTTTAAAATATCCATTTTTGTTATTTTGCTGCTGGCATTCACATCCTGCAAAAAGCAGGAAAAAAAAACGGCCCCGCCTGTTATCCGCCCTGTCCGCACCATAGTTGTGGGAGCAATAGATACAGGCCGTGAGCGCTCTTTTTCAGGTGTTGCCAAAGCTGCTGTTGAAACCCGGCTCAGTTTCCGGGTTGGGGGAGAGGTTGACAAACTTCCTGCCAAAATCGGCATGAAATTAAAAAAAGGCGATCTTATTGCCAGACTTGACCCAACAGATTATGAACTTTCCGTGAAACAGGCACAGGCAAACCTTGCACAGGCTCAGGCTCAATATACGCGGGCAAAATCCGAATATGACCGGGACAGGCAGCTTTATGAGGCAGGTAATATTTCAAGAAGCCAGCTTGACCGATCCCTGGCTGCCTATAAATCAGGCAGGGCACAGACAGACGCAGCCAGAAAATCAGTGCAACTGGCAAAACAGCAGTTAAAATACACTGTTTTAAATGCGCCTTTGGACGGTTCAATCGCATCAATCCCCATAGAAAGCCATCAAACTGTCGCCCCAGGCCAGACCATTGCCACCCTTACATCAGGAGGAGAGCTTGAAATGGCAATAGGTATTCCCGAATCCCTGATTGCACAAATTCATGTAAAAGACATGGCCCGCATAAATTTTGATGCGATTCCCAATAAAGATTTTAAAGCCAGGGTCATTGAGGTGGGGGTTGAAGCAAGTGAAACTACAACTTATCCTGTTAAACTGCAAATCATGGGAAAATATGAAAATCTCCGTTCAGGCATGGTGGGACAGGCCATACTCAATTTTGAAGCAGCAACAAATTTTATCACCATTCCACTGGTAGCTGTGGCAGCATCTTCAAAAGGAGAAAAATATGTATGGGTATTTACTCCTGATAAACCCGGCTCAAATAAAATAGTCTCTGGCAAAGGAAAGGTTATCCGCAGAGCTGTAAGCATAGGGGCTTTGACATCAAACGGCCTGCAAGTTTTAAAAGGGCTTGAGCCTGGTGAGATTATTGCTGTTCGAGGGGTTCACAGGCTTATCCAGGATATGAAAGTGCGGAATCTGCCTTTGACAGATGCAGCAAAGGCACTGACCAGGGGGCAGGAGAAATAATCATGAATCTTGGAAAATGGTCTGTTAAAAATAATGTAACTGTCCTGGTTGTGCTTGTACTCATTGTACTCAGCGGTGTTTCAACCTATAACAGCATATCCAGGCGTGAAAATCCCGAATTTACTGTCAGAACAGCAATGGTGTCAACGGTCTTTCCCGGAGCTTCGCCCAAAAAAGTGGAAGAACTGGTAACTGACAAGCTTGAAGAAAAAATCCGCACCATGCCGGAGATTAAAAATGTGCGGTCTCAATCCCTGACCGGGCTTTCCATTATTATGGTGGATATTTTTGACAAGCATAGAAATATGGCCCAGATATGGCAGAAGTTGAGAAACAAGGTTTCAGATGCAGTTCCTGGGCTGCCTGCCGGGGTTATGACTCCTTCTGTTAATGATGAATACGGGGATGTCTTTGCTGTTGTGGCAGCTCTTACAGGTGACGGATTTTCATACAGGGAAATGAAAGATGCTTCGGATTTTGTGCGAAACCGGCTTCTTAAAATAAAAAGTGTGGGCAAGGTGGAAAGATACGGTATCCAGGATGAACGGATTTTTGTGGAATTTTCCAATGCCCGGCTTGCAGAATACAATCTCAGCCCGGCTGCTCTTGCACAGGTTTTAAAAAACCAAAATGTAATACAGCCCGGTGGCAGTGCTGTTGTTGGTTCTGAAAGACTTATTATCTCTGCCACAGGCGAATTTAAATCCCTTAAACAGCTTAAACAGACCGCACTCAGGCTGCCCGGACGTTCCGAATCTGTGGCACTTGGAGATATTGCAGATATAACGCGTGGTTTTGCAGATCCGGCCCAAAGCCTGGCAAGATTTAACGGTGAGCCTGCCATTATCATAGCAGTTAACATGGCAAAAGGCGGCAATGTTATTAACATGGGAAAAGATGTAATAAAAAAACTGGATGAGATTCAGGCCCAACTGCCTGTGGGTCTTGATTTTGAAATCCTTTCCTATCAGCCCAGGTTTGTTGACCGGTCTGTAAAGGAATTTATGACAAATCTTGTGGAAGCCTTTGTTTTTGTCATAATTGTTGTTCTCATATTTGCAGGATTTCGCACAGGTCTTATTGTGGGCAGTCTTGTGCCTATGGCAATGATGGCCTGTATTTCCCTTATGCCCCTGTTTGATGTTGAGCTTCAAAAAATGTCCATTGCATCTCTTATAATTTCCCTTGGTATGCTGGTGGATAACGGGGTTGTAGTAAGCGAAAACATGCTGGTCAGGCTGGCAGCAGGCCAGGACAGGCTTGGGGCTGCGGCAGGTGCGGTAAAAGGATTGTGGAAACCTCTTTTATCTGCATCTCTTACCACGATACTGGCTTTTCTGCCTATTTTTATAGCAAAGTCAGCCACAGGGGAATACTGCGGTTCTCTTTTTGTTGTTGTGGCTTTAACCCTGCTTTCCTCATGGGTTCTTTCCCTGACCATGATGCCCCTGCTCTGCTATTATTTTCTCAAACCAAAACCGGGCACACAGACTTTTACAGGCTGGTTTTACAGGCTTTACAGAAATTTTCTGATTATCAGCCTTAAACTCAGGCCCTTGTTTCTTGTTATTGTAATTGCCTTTACCATAACAGCTTTGTGGGCCATGAAATTTGTTCCCAAAACATTTTTTCCACCCAATGACAGGGAAATGTATGTGATAGATTTTTACCAGCCTTACGGAACAGATATAAATGCCACAATAAGGCGGGCAGCAAGGCTTGAACAATTTCTCCTGTCTCAAAAAGAGGTTGTTTCCGTGGGAACCTTTGCGGGAAATGCAGGCCCGCGCTGGTATCTTTCCTTAAGCCTTGAGGACAGAGGCAGCAATTATGCAAAACTGGTGGTTAATACAAAAACAGTGGAAGGCATGTCAAAAATGGTGGAACAGACAAGGCGCTGGCTGGATAACAATTCCCCGGACACCAGGCACAGTGTTGTAAAACTTGCAAACGGCCCTATTGTGGGCGCTCCCATACAGATAAGAATATCAGGTGATGAGATCACGTCAATTTACAATATAAGAGATGCGGTTATCCAGGCTGTTTCTGATATTCCCGGAGCCATTAATATTCGTGATGACTGGGGAGAATGGACAAAAAAACTGGAAGTGGATGTACACCAGGAGCAGGCCAAAAGAGCCGGATTTTCCAGCCAGGACATAGCTCTTTCACTTCAAACCCAGCTCTCCGGCCTTCGGATAACAGATTTTCGTGAAGGTAAAGAGATAATCCCCATTGTACTGAGATCAAAACAGGCATTTCGCAAGGATCTGGGAAAAATAGAAGGGTTAAACGTATATTCATTCACAGACGGCAGAAGCCTGCCCCTTCTCCAGGTTGCAGAACCAGGGCTTGTATGGCAGCCCAGCAATATAAGAAGGCGGGATCAGACCAGGACAATGACAATTAAAATAGATGTAACCGGCAGGTTTACCAGCCAGGTTCTTGCAGATGTTATGGAAAAGGTCAAAGAAATTCAGGAATCTAATACTAAATCCGGTAAATGGCCCCACGGATATTTTATAGAATATGGCGGAGAACTGGAAAAAAGCAACGAGTCCCGCGGTTCCCTTGCAGCAGGTTTTCCCCTGGCATTCGGACTTATCGCACTTTTGTTAATATCCCAGTTTAATGCAGTCAGGCCGCCTTTGATAATCCTTCTCACAGTGCCGCCCATGTTCACAGGCATTACAACAGGGCTTTTGCTAACAGGAGATGCATTCGGATTTATGGCACTCCTGGGAATGGTCAGCCTTCTGGGAATTATAGTCAATAATGCAATTATGATGATAGACCAGATAGAGATTGAAAAAGGAAAGGGAAAGAGGGTGCAGGATTCCATAATTCTCTCAGCCCAGAAGCGGTTAAGACCCATTATAATGACGACCATAACAACCATAATGGGCTTGATTCCCTTGTCATTGCAGGGAGGCTCTTTGTGGAGTCCTATGGCAAATGTGCTGATATTCGGGCTGGCCTTTGCTACGGCCTTGACTTTGGCGCTTTGTCCTGTGCTTTATTCTTATTTTTATGGGGCAGGGTTTCGGGGGTATGTTTGGAACCATGATTTAATGATTAAATGATTTACTATGATGGAAATCATCATGAAAATCACATGAATCATTTAATCATGGTTCAGCTCCTCCTTACATGGAGTCGATTGATTCTCAAAAAATCCATTTTATGTCCCAGAGTGACAAAAGAAAACAGTCCGGTAATTTATTGCTGAGATTTGGATTCCCAGTATTCACCTTGTCAGCGCACTATAAATCCTTAGCAGCTTGTCAGGCAGCTCCCTTACATCGGATATAACATTATGGTGCATACTTCCATACAGATCATCCAGTTTAGAGTCACCCATTATATTGACTGTTATGGCTTTGGCGTGGATGCTTTTTGCTCTTGCTTCTGCTATGGCCTTGCGTGTGTCTGCTATGGCGTATTCGCGTTTGTAGTTTGTGTCATTGGGAAATCCGTCTCCAAGTATTATGAGGATGCGAACCTTTGCCGCAGCTTTTTCAAGCTGTGTTGAAGCATGGCGTATGGCAGCACCCATTCTGGTGCTTCTCTGGGGACTCATGCCGTTAATCCTGGCTTTTACACTATCTTCCACAGATTCGTCAAAATCCTTTATATGGAAATAATCAACAGAAAGCCTGCCTGTACCTGAAAAACCGGCTATGGCAAAATTATCGCCCAATACTTCAATGGCTTCACAAAATAGAACTATGGCCTGTTTTTCAACATCAAGAACACTGTACTCTGAATCAAATACAGGGTTGGATGTTGATTTGGAAAGATCAACCAGAAGGAGAACTGCCACATCTCTCTGTTGTTTCATGCGTTTGATATAAAGCCGGTCAGAGGGCATAATTCCTGCTTTTCTGTCAATAGCATAATCTATCATGGCACGGTAATCAAATTCATCACCTTCTGTCCACTGCCGCAATATGGTTATTCCCTGGGGTTTTAGCATTTCAAAGGCGCGGCGGATGCTTCTTACCAGACCGTAATGCCGGTTTAAGGCATTGTCATAAAAATCGCCCTTGATTTCAGGTACGGTTTTATCCAGAATCCGCGTATGTTCATGAAGATAATCTCCCAGATTAACATCCCATTCTTTGTAGCGGAATACAGGCACATCCTGGGAATCTTCCAAAAGGTTATCTTTATATTGTTTTCCCAGGATTTCAGCCAAGAGTTCGGATAAATCGAGCGATGAAAGGTCTATTTTAATATTTGAAGGATTGATATTTGAGTTATTATCACTATCCTGATTATTCTCAGGATTATTCTCAGGAGAAAAAACAATCTCCTTTAAATCTTCTATACTGAAACCTGCCTGTTTTTCTCTTAATTGTTTTTTTATATCGGATTTATAAGCATTTAATCCTTTTTCTTTAATCCGCTTTTTTATCTTATCCGCATTTTGTTCAATTTCATAAAAACTTGAATAAAAAAGGTCAGGCCGGAGTTTTCTGGCAAAAGGGGTTTTTAAGCCAGAATATTTTGTTTGCGAAGAATTGTATGTTAATGATTCTGCCAGAGGATAAAATCTGTAAACCACTTCTGCACAGGCTTCTACCTGGCTATCTGCATCTATGTTTTTTTCAAAATATTCTCGAATTTGTTCAATTTCTTTATGATACTTGAGTTCCGGGTTTTCCTTTTTTTTATTTCCCAGTGCTATTTGAGAATAAAGATGAGAAATAAAATCAGGCTGCGGCATTTGGCAGGCTTCATGCCTGAGCAGAGGAAAAGCTGTTCTGACAATTCCCGGATAAAAATGCTCAAGTAAAATCCTGATGCGTCCCTGTTCAAAAATGGTGAATAAATCAAATGCCAGTTTTGGTTCGGGAAATAAAAGAAAAAACTGCTCCATATCCGAAAGCTTGCCAGTATTCTCTTCCTTAAGTAGATTATTGATATTACACCTTTGCAATGTCTTTTCCAGATCAAATTCAAAAGTATTGAATTCATAAAATGCTGATTCAAGCTTTGTAAGGCATTTGTATAAATCCAGGTTTTCCTTTTTAGTGGGAAACGCGCTGATTTCATCAGGCAGGTATATGAACTTTCCGTCTGAACAGATAAAAGGAGGTGAGGTCTCAGACTGATAAAAAGATTTAGGCATTGCAGAGAAAGGCTTTATAGCGATTCCAAGACCTGTCCTGGCTTTGAGATACCTGTTCAACTGGGCGCGAATCTGATTCAGAGAGATGGTGACAAGAAGCTCCTGGAAAACATCCATGCCCATTTTTGATTCCAGGGATAAAAACTTTATGCCAAGAGATTCATTGTTTTTAAATTTTTCAAGCCCCTGTGTTACAAAAAATCTGAGGCTGTCTTCGGAAAGCAGGTAAAGACATTTTTTCAAGGCATTGATAAATGGATTTGCAAGAAGATAATCCGTTCGCATTATTCTGCGAATCTGGGAAATCTGCCAGTTCCTTTTTTCATCCGGCAGTTCTCCCATAGATTCGGACAGAAGCCTTGCAAGATGTATGCTTTGTTTATAAGGAAGCTCTTGTGAAAATGTATCGTAAAGCAGACCCATAAATGCCAGGGCAGTGCCGGTTTCTTTTGACTCCAGAAAAGATGACAATGTGTTTAGAGGCTTTTTTAATGTATATTCACCATGTTTAAGCATGAAAACAAGAAGATTTGGAAATCGGTCAACAATATCCCCTGTTCCGTATTTCAGTACAGGAACCCAGTAAACAGCAATCATGCGTCCCAGATTCAAGCCTTTTTTACATGAAACGTGTAAAACCTCATGAAATTTATCAAGCCTGTCTTGTGACACCTCTCCTAAGGGAGGCATATCCCCTGGCAATGAGTGTGCCAAGTTCAATATCCTGGCACATGCCCCATATTGTTTCCTGTTCCAGAAGTTCAGTTTCATGAAAGGATATGGAAGTTTTTTTCTTTTTGATAATTGCCATCAGAGAGTCTGTCAAATCAGGGTCAATAATCCTGAGTTTTTCAAACAAATTTTCAAAATGCAGGTCAGATAATGTAATATTATTTAATGCCATTTTATTTCATATATATTCTTTTTATTATGGTTGATATTTATAACTGCTGTAATATAACAG
>JAUCGD010000133.1 GCA_030377945.1 Desulfobacterales bacterium HSG17
GGATTTAGAATATAATAAAAAAAAACACTCTAAAAATAGTTCAGGTATACTGATTTCCGAGTGTAAATCTGCGGCTGATCTTCTTTTAAATATCCGCAAAGAGCTGTTTAATATTAAGTCTTCCAAAACTCGCCTGCTTTATATAGATTTATCCAATGATTTGGAATCTATCCTGTTCAGGGATTTATCCCAATGGCAGCCCAAAAACCTGATAGGCTTTCTTGAAAAAAATTATGTACTGGCAAAAGCACTTGCAGGCTGTGGATTAATTGAATTATGGGAATGGGAAACCGTAAAAAAGACCCTTGAAATTTCCAGGAAGCCTGAAAAACCAGATGAAACGAATAAACCAGATGAAACGAATAAAGCAGATGAACAGGATAAGAATAGATCTCGCATTCCTTTTAAAGATTTAATGGAAAAAACAGACTATTGCCGCAGGATTTCAGAATGGGGAACCGGTATGGTCAGGGCGGTTTACGGCAAAGAGATTAAAATGTTTTCCGAGTTTGAGCCTCTTGCAAATGGTTTTGCAGATGACCGGATTCGCGGCTCTCTTCTTCTTTCAATGGGAGAACTGGCAGGACAGCTTGCAGATATTACAGCGGAATTGTCAGGTATTTCAAATCAGGTTATGAATATTAAGGATCAAAACAGGATTCAGGGCTTAAACCCAGGTTTTGCTCTGGGTGAGCTTGAGGTTATAAGCGATCAGGAAAAAGATATATCTTTTTCAGATAAAAAAATATATGTGCTTGCCCATGTGCCGGCAGATATGAAACCTGTTGCCGGTATTGCCAATGTTTCCAAAGGCAACCTTGTATCACATGTGCAGCTGCTTGCCCGTAATCTGGGAATACCCAATGCAGTTATTGCTCCTCATCATATAGAATCACTTAAACCTTTTTCAGGTCAGAATGTTTTTTACGCAGTTTCTCCAAGAGGAACAGTTGTAATGAAACCTGGCTCACAGATGACATCCCAGGAAACTGCTTTGACCCAAAAGATTGAAAGAAGCACACAAAGGGTAATGGTTTCCCTTGAAAAGTTAAATCTTGATAATACCAATCTTATCAGCTTAAAGAGCCTCCGTGCTTCGGATTCAGGCATTGTATGCGGACCCAAAGCTGCCAACCTTGGACAACTGAAAAGCTTGTTTCCTGAAAATGTAGTTGACGGTCTTGTCATACCTTTTGGGGTGTTTAGAAAACATCTGGATCAGATTATACCCAAAACAAATATGACGTACTGGCAGTTTTTACAGGAAACATTTTCAAAAGCCGAAGAAGACCGCAATGCAGGGAAAAGCGAACAGGATATTGATGCAGATGTTCTCAATCGTCTGGCAGTTTTTCGGGATTATATGAACCGGATTCCTTTTTTTCCAGAGTTTAAACAGGAGCTGGCAAAGAGATTTAAACAGGAATTTGGAGTTAAACTTGGAAGGCTGGCAGTTTTTATCCGCAGTGATACCAATATGGAAGACCTTAAGGAATTTACAGGTTCAGGTTTGAATAAAACGGTTTTTAATGTACGGAATAAAAGGAAAATACAGCAGGGAATCCGGGAAGTCTGGGCTTCGCCTTTTAGGGAAAGAGGATACCGCTGGCGGCAGAAGTTTTTGCAGAATCCTGAAAATGTTTATCCGTCAATTCTTATTCTTCCCACAGTAAATGTTGATAAGTCAGGTGTTCTTATAACAACAGGGGTTTCAAGCCGGAACCCGGAAGATATAACAGCAGCATTCAGCAAAGGCCCTGGAGGTGCAGTAGATGGACAGGCAGCAGAAACCTATTTGATTAAACCTGATCTTATTAAATCAGGTCTTATTAAACCAGGTCTTATTAAATCAGATAAACTCGTACGATTTTTATCTCCGTCCAGGGAACCTAAATACAATGTGCTTTTTAAAAAAGGCGGGGGCAAGAAAGGATACAAGAATTTTAACGAGCGCATACTAAATCCTGACGAACTGGAAAAACTCCGAATTTTCGCACAGGAGATCAAAACAAAACTGCCCGGAACTCCGGGCATTGAAACCACCGGCCCCTTTGATGTTGAACTGGGATTTTTAGGTGAGAAAATATGGCTGTTCCAGGTAAGGCCCTTTGTGGAAAACAAACTTGCAGGAACTTCAGCCTATCTTCAAAGCCTTGATCCTGATTATCCTGAGAATATTGATATATTGCTGGACAGCGAGTATAAGATACAGTGAAATCAGTCTTTATTATTCATCTCAGAATCAGATAAAAACAGGCTAATACCCCAAAAATAAAGGAGTTTCATTATGACACCCAGAAAAAACAAACACCCCATGCTTTCCGAACTTCCGCCATCAAGAATGCAAAAAGGCAAGGTTGTATCTGCTGAGCAGGCAATAAGGGTTATTCAGGATGGTGATACAATTGCCACAGGCGGTTTTGTGGGCATTGGATTTCCTGAAGAGATTGCAATTGAGCTGGAAAAGTATTTTCTTGAACATAATAAACCGTTAAATCTTACACTTTTATATGCAGCAGGCCAGGGTGACGGAGCTGAAAGGGGATTGAATCATCTGGCACATGAAGGTCTGGTGCGTCAGGTGATAGGCGGGCACTGGGGGCTGGTTCCCAAACTTCAGAAGCTTGCAATGGAAAATAAAATACAGGCTTATAATCTTCCCCAGGGTGTGATTTCTCATATGTACCGGGATATTGCAGCCCGAAGACCCCGCACAATCAGCACTGTTGGTCTTGGAACCTTTGTTGATCCGCGAAACGGGGGAGGAAAGATTAATGATATAACCACAGAAGATATTGTTGAGCTTATCTCTTTTGACGGCCAGGAATATCTTGCTTACAAACCTCTGCCTGTAAATGTTGCAATTCTCAGGGGAACCACGGCTGATACTGACGGGAATATTACAATGGAAAAGGAAGCCCTGACCCTTGAAGCCCTTGCCATTGCAACTGCTGCAAGAAATTCGGGCGGTTTTGTCATAGTTCAGGTGGAAAGGATTGCAGACAGGGGAACCTTAAACGCACGCCAGGTTAAAATTCCGGGGATTCTTGTTGACTGCGTTGTTGTGTCCAAACCTGAAAATCACTGGCAGACATTCGGAGAAATATATAACCCCTCATACAGCAGTGAAATCAGGATGCCCATGCAGTCCATTGCCCCAATGGAAATGAGTGCCAGAAAGATCATAGCCAGGAGAGCTGCTTTTGAATTGCAGGCTAACAGCATTGTTAATCTGGGTATTGGTATGCCCGAAGGAATTGCAAATATTGCCAATGAGGAAAATATCCTTGATTTTATAACCCTGACAGCAGAACCCGGAGTTATAGGAGGTCTTCCGGCCGGTGGTCTTAATTTTGGGGCTGCGGTAAACACCGAAGCTGTTATAGACCAACCCTATCAATTTGATTTTTACGATGGAGGAGGTCTTGATATTGCCTTTCTGGGACTGGCCCAGTCTGATAAATCAGGAAATTTAAATGTAAGCAAATTCGGGCCAAAAATTGCTGGTGCAGGGGGATTTATCAATATCAGCCAGAATGCAAAAAAAGTGGTATTTGTTGGTACTTTTACAGCAGGCGGGCTTAATGTATCAATCCATGATGATAAGTTGAAAATAGATCAGGAAGGCAAGATTAAAAAATTTCTTAACCAGGTTGAGCATGTTACATTCAGCGGTGAGTATGCCATAAAAAAACTTCAGACTGTTTTATATATTACTGAGCGCTGTGTTTTTAAATTAACTCCTCAAGGTATGGAACTTATTGAAATAGCACCTGGAATTGACCTGGAAAAAGATATTCTGGCACATATGGAATTTAAGCCGGTTATAAACAAACCTGCGCTTATGGATGACCGGATATTCTGGTCTGAGACAATGGGGCTTAAAGATGAACTCCTGAGCCTTTCCCTGGAAGAACGTCTGACTTATGATCCAAAAGAAGACCTATTCTTTGTCAATTTTGAAAACTATTTTGTCAAAACCAGTGAAGATGTTAAAGAAATAAAGGAAATGGTTGAAAAGATATTAAAACCACTTGGCAGAAAGGTTTATACTATTGTCAATTATGATAATTTTTTGATCCTGCCTGAGATTGTGGAAGAATATACAGACATGGTAAAAGGGCTGGTTGACAATCTTTATACAGGGGTTACCAGGTATACAACCAGCACTTTCCTGCGTATGAAACTGGGAAGAGCCATGGAAAAACGCGGGGTATCTCCCCATATTTACGAAACAAGAGAGGAAGCCAGAAGGGCGCTGAGGGAATAAATGTTTATGTGCCTAATCTCGTATTGACTTTGAGTAAGCCTTCAATCCTGACTATATCTTCGGGAAGATCAACCTCAGGGGAATCATATTCAGTAACAACTACCTTGATTTTATGGCCGTATTCAATAGCTCTTAACTGCTCCAGTTTTTCAATTGATTCAAGATTTCCGGCCGGAAGGTTTCTGAATATTTCAAGGAATTTTCTTGTATAGGCGTAAACCCCTAAATGCTTGTAAGTATGAAAATCGTCATTATCCCTGCCAAAAGGAATGGGTGATCTTGAAAAATAAAGGGCAAATCCCTGGTTATCAAATGTTAGTTTTACATCTTTGGGATTGGTGATTTCATCTTTGTTAACTATTTTAAATGCCAGGGTGGTCATTTCAACTGCTGGAATACGGTCTTCAAAAAAAGGGGCTATTACCTGTTCCAGGCAGCGAGAATCAAGAAGGGGTTGATCTCCCTGGACATTTATTATGATGTCATCTTCGGATAGTTTTAACTGGTCTGCTGCATCAGCCACCCTGTCAGTGCCTGAACGGTTTTTATCCGAGGTCATGACTGCCCTGCCTCCAAAGGCATCCACTGCTGTTTTTATCCTTTGGTCATCTGTTGCCACAAGAACATCTGTTATGCCGGCAGCACCGGCAGCACTTTCATACACCCTTTGAATCATGGGTTTTCCTGATATATGAGCCAGGGGTTTTCCATCAAATCGGGTTGAAGCAAATCTTGCAGGGATAATTACTGCGATTTTTTTGTTAATATTATTTTTCATGTATTTTTAATAAACCTCAAAATCATTATCATCTATTTCATCTTTTATAGAAATTTTGTTTGGTGTATTTTTTTGGGGAACTAATGCAGATGTCGGGGCTTCCTGATTCGGCATAAAATTTGCGGTTTGGGTTTGTGAATCCATGAACATTTTTTCCATATCTTCACGGGAAACCTTGAAAAAGGATGCTGATTTGAGCAGTCTGCCTGCCTGACCAGAGAAATCCTGGCTTGTTGATGCCATTTCTTCTGTTGCTGCTGCATTTTCCTGTATTACCTGGTCTAATTGCTGTATTGCCTTGTTAACCTGCGATATTCCGTCAGACTGTTCTCCACTGGATGCGCTTATTTCCTGAACCAGTTCAGATGTTTTTTGTATGCCTGAAACCATGTTTTCCAGGATCAAGCCTGCTTTTTCAGCAATTTCAAGGTTGGATACGGAAAGGATATTTATATCATTGGCTGCTTTCTGGCTTTTTTCCGCAAGCTGGCGAACTTCTGTTGCAACAACTGCAAAACCTTTGCCGTGAGTCCCTGCGCGGGCTGCTTCAATGGCTGCATTTAAGGCAAGCATGTTGGTTTGTCTGGCTATGTCTTCAATAATGTGGATTTTACCGGAAATACTTTTCATGGCCTGGACAGTTTCACTTACAGCGTTTCTTCCTTCATGGGTTTCTTTTGCGGCTTTCATGGCAATGCCTGCTGTTTCCCTTGCATTATCAGCATTTTGACTCACCATGCTGCTCATTTCTTCCATAGAACTGGATATTTGCTCAATACTTGCTGCCTGCTGGGATGTTCCTTCAGATACCTGCTCTGCACTTGAGCTTAACTGGCCGCTTCCGGAAGCAACCTGCTGGGCTGAATTTTGTACTTCCATTGCAAAACGGTTAAGGTTATCGGTCATTTTATTTATGGATTTTCCAAGGCGGTCATTTTCCGAAAGAACTTTAACCTTGAGTGACAAATCCCCTGCTGCAACTTTTTCCGCAACTTGAACTGTTCCCAGCAGATTTGTTATCAGGGTATTTATATTATTTTTAATTTCATTAAAATCACCTTTGACTTTATCTGTGATTTTTTCAGGAATATCTCCCTTGGAAATCCGGTCAATATATTCTGCCGTTAAATAAATAGGTTCTGTAAATGCATCAATAAGGCTGTTTATACCCATTACCATTTTGTTCCAGGTTCCTGAAAAATCCTTTGCATTGCCGCGAACATCCAGTTTACCTTCACGGGTATTTTGAATCAGTTCTTCGGTTTCTCCTATAATTTCGTTTAAACCCTTTATCATGGAATTTAAAGCCTGCATCAGCCTGTCATTTGATGAACGTTCTTTAGCATCAACACTTAAGTTGCCTGCTGCAATCTCTTCTGCAATATGGGTGGTTTCGTTCATGGCATTTATAAGGCCGTTAAGATTATTTTTAATATGATTAAAATCTCCCTGGAATTCATCTTTGATATTTCCAGGAATATCACCTTTGGCTATACGCTCAATGGAGTCTGCTGTCATATTTATGGGAGCAACAAATGCATCAATTATCTTGTTTACTCCTTCAATAAGATCTTGCCAGCCTCCTTCAAAATTATCTGCGTTGCCCCGTGTGCCAAGGTTTCCCTGGGCAATGCCCTGAATTAAGCCGTCTGTTTCTTTTAGAACATCTGTTATTCTCAGTTTCATTTCATTCAGTGCATTTACCAGGATACCTACCTCATCTGTGTGGCCGGATTCCAGGTTTGCACCAATATCTCCCTGGGCTATTGATCTGGCAAATTGAATGCTTTCAATTATGGGTTTTACAATCCTGCCAGACATAAACCAGACAAATAAAAGGGCTGCCAGGGTTACTATCAGGGCAAATACTGCCTGAAAGGTCAGGTCTTTTTTCCCCTTTTTTTTCAATTCCATGACCAGTTTGTTAACTTCAGCCATAACAGCCTGTTCAGGAATATCAGCCATAACAGCCCAGGGCATCCCTGTTTTTCCTATATTAAGAGGAACAACAACCTTGAGCTTGCCTTTATCTAAAATAACAGTCTCTTTTCCCATGCGTACAAGCTCAAGATTTTCCTTCCATGTTTCAGGAATCCATGTTTGGAGGTGTTTGCCTACAAGCTCAGGCTTGCCTGAAACTGCTGCCAGAATTCCGTTATGGCTTACAATAGCTATGGAACCTGCACCTTTATAGAAATTATTATTTGCCTGTTCTGCAAGAGACATTATAAAATCCAGTCTGAAATCCACACCTGCCATACCGTAAAAGGTATTATCAACCATAATTGGGACAACCAGGGAGGTTAGCCAGACTATCTTGTTCTGCACAGGATAGGGATAAGGATCAATAACACATTCCATTTTTCTTTCGCGGGGAAGAAGATAATAATCTCCTTTGCGGACACCGTTTTCATGCTGTTCATGACTTTCATAATCCATGAGCGGATCTAGCTGGACTTTTCCGTTTGTATCACGGCTCCAGTAAGGGATGAAACGCCCTGTCTGATCATGGCCTTTGGTTCCTGCATTCAAGGCATCAGATTGATCCAGGGCATTGGGTTCCCATACTGTATATACTCCTAGAAATGTCTTATTTTTATTCAAATTCATTTTCAGGATATTATTCATCCTCTGCCTGTCAATCTCAAGCCCTATGCGCTGATCTTTGATGCCTGAAAAAACTTCTGCAAGGGTACGCACAGAATCCAGTGCTGTTTCCAGTTCTGATTTTATTTCAAATGAGATTGCTCTGGATTTTTCAATAAGCAGATCTTTTGCAGCAGAATTGGCAAATGCTTCAGAAGAGCTTTTTACAAATTTTTCTTTATCCAGGCTTGAAAAAATTCCATAACCAACAATGGCGCATATAACAAAAACAAGGTTAATCACAAAAAAAGCTATCAATTTTATTTTTAATGATTTGAATTTT
>JAUCGD010000134.1 GCA_030377945.1 Desulfobacterales bacterium HSG17
GTTAGGCGATAGCCGTAACGCACCGTTATTATAACGTTGCGGTGCGTTACGCTACGCTAACGCACACAACAAAAATTATTTCCGATAATAGTCTAAGATAACTGTAACAGCAGGCTTTAGCCTGGTTAAGCTTGTAGCCTGGAGCTTAAGCTCCAGGCGGCATGGGTAGATTAATAATTAGCAAATCCCTAACTTTCTGTTAACAATTTGTTTCGTCTTCTTTATATCCTTTTCAAATTTGACCAATATTTTGAAAGATGATAAGGTACAGGATAATTGTTTATTACCTCGAATCTTGGAGATATATGGAGAACAAAATGAGCGAACAGATTGCAAAACTGCTTGTAAAGATCGAAGCTGCTGATGTGGATGAAAACGAACTGGAAGATTTGACCCGCCTTCTTCAGGAAGATATTGCATCACTGGATGTGGAATCTGTTGAACCGGTAAAAGGCGGTGATATACCCAAAGGTGCAATGGCCGCAGAATGGTATGAAATAGGCGTACTGTCAATCAAAATGGCAACGGCTGTTCTTCCGCCGCTGATTCTGGCTGTCAAGGCATGGATAGACCGTCAGTCTCAAAACCAAAATGCTGACCGGAAAGAGACCTCAGCGAGCGATCAATGGAAAGTCAAAATCGGTCTTGGCGCACTTTCTATTGATGTTGAGCGCACTACATCCAAACAGGAAATTGTTGATAAAACTGCTCAATTGCAGAAACAGATTGAAAATACTTAAGAGAATTGACAATGACTGAAAAATACGCACTTCTGATTGGCAACAGCGAGTATGAAGATGAAAACATCCCCAACCTGACAAAGCCTCGCCGGAATATTGAGGATTTTGAGAAGGTTTTGCTTGATCCCAAAATCTGCGGATTTGTTCCTGAGCATGTCAAAACTCTGGTAGATCATCCCAAAACATCTGTTGAAAAGGCTGTTTCCCGGTTTTTTTCAGGGAAAAAACGGGATGATTTTCTCCTGCTATATTTTACAGGGCATGGATTTAGGGATCAGCGGGGTGAATTTTACCTGGCTGTTCAGGATACGGAAAAGGATTTATTGGGAGCTTCTGCTGTATCTGCTGCCTTTATTACCAGGGAGATCGGCAACTGTCGGGCCAAAAATCAGCTGATTATCCTGGATTGCTGTTTCAGTGGTGCTTTCAAAGCATCCGGTGATGGTGCTGCCGGGTCGAATGTGGTGGTTTTGACTGCCAGTGATGCAACCGAGTTTGCCTGGGAAGATGAAGAAAGTCTGGGAGAACTTGAACATTCCGTGTTTACCCATCATATGATTCAGGGATTGAAAACTGGTGATGCTGACGGGGATACAGACGGCCTGATTACCGTGACCGAGTTGTATGAATACATCAGCGGGAAAATGGCATCATCCAAACAGAAACCGATTTGTTTACATCCGTTCAGCAGGCAGGAGGGTAAGATCATCTTTGCCAAAAATCCCGGTTCATCCCCTGTGCAGGTTCCCCAGGAGCTTTTGGACGGGCATTTCTTTATTTCCTACTCGCCTCTGGATGGTCAGGATTTTGCTTTGGAATTGTATGATGCGCTGGCTAAAGCTGACATCCCGGTCTGGATAGATCGGAATGATATGAAAGATGCAGGTCCTTCCTGGGAAGTTCAGATGCTCAGGGCTATTGAGACCTGCGCCGGGCTTTTATTTATCGGAACAACTGACAGTGTACGCCCAGATGCGGATTGCCGGGCAGAGTGGACAAAGGTTCTGAAGTATAAAAAACCGGTTATCTCCGTTTTATTTAATTCCGGTCTGGATTTGCCCCATCGGTTATCCGGTCGCAAGGATTTGGATTTCTGCAATGGGGATTTGTCATCTAATGTAACAAAATTGTGTGAGCATCTGAAATGGCTGGCAACTTCTGAAGGACAGCTTCGGATGCTGCAAGACCGTCGAAGCGATGGTCAGCATGATCTGCGCCGAACCCAAGATCCAAAACAAATTCAGCGGATCAGGGATGAAATCACCCAACTGGATCGGGATATTACAGATCAGCAGAAAATTGTGGATAATCCCCAGGCAGTTAAAAAGCGGGTAAAAGATAGCATTGAACGGGGATTGGAGCGGGAACGTAAACCTGAAAAACCGGAAAAGGATTCCTGTGCCATTGAAGTTTGCACGCGGTTTGTAAATCCGCCGCCTGCTATGGCTCCATCCTATTTTCAGGACCGACATGTGGAAACCCGTCTTGTGTCGGATTTTCTGAAAGATAACAGCAAGTGTCAGCTTACCGTGTCAGGCAGGGGCGGGATTGGAAAAACTGCCATGATCTGCCGGGTGCTTCATGCCTTGGAAAACGGTCAGCTTCCTGATGATCTCGGCCCTTTTTTCATTGGCGGGATTGTTTATCTCAGTGCAGTTGGTTCCCGGAAGATTATTGTGCCCCATTTGTTTGCAGATTTGTGTAAACTTCTGCCGTCTGAAATTGCCGGAAAACTGGATGCGCTGTACCGTGATCCCCATGTGAGTACAGAAAAGAAAATGGCTGCGCTGTTGTCGGCATTTCAGTTTGTCCGTTCAGGAATGCAAAACGGAGATACAGATACCGGCTCGGTGATTCTTCTGATGGATAATTTTGAAGATGTGGTGGATACTGAAACCCGGCAGATCAAAGATGCAGAACTGGATGAAGCTGTCCGCGCCATTATTGCCCATCCTCCCCATGCTGTTAAGGTTATCATCACTACCCGGATTGTGCCTAAGAACTTGCCAACCCTCAAACCTGAACGCCAGATGCTCCTGCCCCTGGATGATGGTCTGGAATCCCCTTATGCTGAACATATTTTACGGGAAATGGATGCCAGCGGGGCTATCGGGTTAAAAGATGCGCCTGATAAATTGCTGAATGAGGCCAGAGAAAGAACGCGGGGCTATCCCCGTGCCCTGGAAGCCCTGTTTGCCATTCTTTCCTCAGATCGGGATACCAGTTTGGAAGATATTCTGGCTGATGCTGAAAACCTGTTGCCGGAAAACGTGGTGGAAGTGCTGGTGGGCGAAGCCTTTAACCGCTTGGATGCCTCAGCCCAGAAGGTGATGCAGGGGCTTGCCATATATGCAAGACCGGTTACACCCACAGCCCTGGATTATCTGCTGGAACCCTGGCTTCCAGGTGTGGATGCTGCCCCGGTGCTGAACAGGCTGGTAAACATGCAGTTTGTGCGCAAAGAAGGCGGTCGGTATTATCTGCATCCTGTGGACAGGGAATATGCCCTGGCAAGAATTCCAAAAGGAGAAGCTTCTGACAGGCAAAGGGAAAATCAGGCTGATACACCGTTTACGCAGTTTGCCCTGAATCATCGCGGTGCTGAATATTATAAACAAGCCAGACTGGCCAGGGCAGAGTGGAAAACCCTGGAAGATCTGAAACCGCAACTTGCGGAATTTGATTTGCGTTTTGCAAGTGAGGATTATGATACGACTGCCCGTGTGCTGCTGGATATTGATTTTGATTACATGCTCTTGTGGGGGCATTTTCGCTTAATGATAGATCTGCATGAAAAGTTGCAGGGCAGGATTGAGGATTCGGATCTTAAGGGAATAAGTGTTGGAAATATGGGGTCGGCATATTTCTCAATCGGTCAGGTGCAAAAAGCAATCGAAAGTTATGAGCAGGCTTTGTTAATTGTCCGTGAAGCAAAAAATAGAAACGGAGAAGCTGCATGGCTCGGCAACCTGGGCGTCTGCTATTCAGATTTGGGTCAGACAGCCAAGGCCATTGAATACCACGAGCAGGCACTCAAAATTGAGCAGGAAATTTGCAATAGAAACGGAGAAGCTGTATGGCTCGGCAACCTGGGCGTCTGCTATTCAGATTTGGGTCAGACAGCCAAGGCCATTGAATACCACGAGCAGGCACTCAAAATTGAGCAGGAAATTTGCAATCGGAAAGGGGAAGCAATGTCCCTCGGCAACCTGGGCAACCGCTATTCCGATTTGGGCCAGACCGTCAAAGCCATAGAATACTTCGAGCAGGCGATCAAAATTAATCGGGAAATTGGCTATCGATATGGAGAAGTAGTATACCTTGATAGTCTAGGGAAAGCTTATATTGATCAAAATGAATTTGAGAAAGCGATTAATTCTCTTAATGATGCT
Organism: Desulfobacterales bacterium HSG17; assembly: GCA_030377945.1. The sequence goes on from JAUCGD010000134.1 coordinate 4,133, forward strand.
TTACAAATTGCTGATGAAATAGGTTTTGCTCAAGCACAAAATGAATCTCGTTACAGCCTTGCGCTTGAACATTTTTTATCAGAAGCCCTGCCCGATGCCAGAACTACTGCCGAAAACGCCCAAAAATTTGATTATCCTCAGAACAACCACAAGATTACTGCCCTGCTCGGCCTAATCACCCTTCGCCAAAAAGAAATCCCCTCAGCCAGACAGGCATTTGAAACCGCCATATCCCAGGCAGACCAAATCCTGAACCAGACCCCGCAATTTTATAAAGCCCTGGATGCAAAAGCACTTGCTCTTTCCGGGCTGGCATTGTGTGAGATAATGAAACAGGAAAACCCAAACCAGCAACCATATATTGAAGCTGCCAAAGCAGCATATCAAAAAGCCAGGGCCATCAATGTCGATGCCGGTTATGTGGGCCGGGTGCTTCGGCTTTTTAATGAACTGGCTGTTATGGATGAAAACGGGGTGTTGAAAGGGGTGCGTGAGGTGGTTGGGAACCATGATTTTCATGATTAAATGATTGACTATGATTATGAGGTGTTATCATGGGAATCATTTAATCATACAAATCATGGTTCGCAGAATTCGGCTTACAATCTGGCAAAAGTCTCAAAAATTTAAGAAGAACGATTGTGTTTGGCTGATATAATCGGGGTATTAACAACCAGGGCAGATAAATCATCAGACCGCCTGATGTCAAGTTTGAAGGCTTCCTGGTCAATTTCAAAATATCGGGAAATCACTTCTACCATGTCCCTGTGAAGGTTATTGAGTATTTCATCTGAAACCTCTAGCTTATCATAGATAAGAGCAAATTTCAGCCTGTTTTTTGCAATATCTTTGCTATCCTTTTTTTTGCTGACAATCTTTCGAAACCATCCGTTAAGCATAAAGGAACTCCTTATCTGCTGAAACCGAGTTTGTGGCGCATTTTCTTTAAAAAGCCCTGCTGGCTCTGGGGTATCTGTATGGGAAGGTCAACCCGGCCGTTCATGCGCATGGCAATACGTCGAAAAGCTCCTCCTGCTTTTGAATCTTTCTGCATAATAAGAGGAACCCCTGTATTAGTAGATATTACCACATGGTCGTCCATTTCTACCAATCCTATCAGTTCAATTGATAAAACATCCACCATATCAGTATGACTCAGCATATCTCCGTTTTCAACCATCTGGGGGATTATCCTGTTAACCACAAGTTTTGGAGTTATGGAACGGGAATAAAGCAGTCCGATAACACGGTCTGCATCCCTGACAGAAGATACTTCCGGTGTACAGATAACAATTGCTTCATCTGCAGCAGCTACTGAATTTTCAAAGCCCTGTTCTATTCCTGCGGGACAGTCAATCAGGATAAAATCAAATTCCTTGCGAAGATCTTTGCTGAATTCGATCATATCATCAGGATTAAGAGCATTTTTGTTATCGCTTTGGGATGCAGGAATCAGAAAAAGATTATCAATACGCCTGTCTTTAATGGCCGCCTGTTTTAACCTGCATTTACCTTTAACAGCATCAACAATGTTAAATACAATCCGGTTTTCCAGACCCATTACCACATCCAGATTTCTCAGACCGATGTCCATATCTACAACTGCAACCCTTTTACCTTGTAAAGCAAGGGCAGCACCAATTGAAGCTGTTGCTGTTGTTTTGCCCACTCCGCCTTTACCTGAAGTGATAACAATTGTTTTACCTTCCAATGTTTAAACCTCGTAAATGATTTTATATATTAAAACCAAAAAATAGATTATATGTCAGACATTATCTTGCTCTTTATCTTGCTTGAGGCCAGGGAATGCGCCCAAAAGGGTTTGCTTCAAGATAATTTTCTACAATAATATTACCGTTTTCCACATGGGCAAATTCTGTGATTTTTCCTGGTGAAGAAGGAAGACCTGCTGCAACATAACTGCCGATCTGCACCTGGGTTGGGCGAAAATCAAGAGCCAGTACTATGCTGTTTTCATTTTCAGGCTGTCCGGCAATGGCAGTGCCTAAAAGACTCCCCATGATTAGAATGTCACCTCCTGCAAGAACTTCAGCTCCTGGATTTACATCACCCATTATTACAAGATGATTTCTGGCAGTTACTTTTTGGCCGGAACGAACCCGGCCTGTGAGCATAAGGACATCTGTTTGATAATCATGCCATGAACGCTCCATATCTCTTTTTCTAATTTGCTCTTCAACACCGGATGAACGTTTGTTTTGAGATTTAACAGGCTTTGAAACAGAAGCCACTCCATAGTTATCTTTCAAATGTTTTGCCATCTCTTCTATCAGTTCTTCATGACCATTTGTACTGCCTGTATCAATAGTTACATTTGCATTTTTAGATGGATCATTAAGCTCTTTAAAGAGTCTGTCAAGTTCTTCTTTAAGATATGTATGAGATTCCAAAGGGTTAAGGGTAACACAAAGAGAGTTTCCTTTTCCTTTAAGGCGTACCGGTATTTTTTCTTGATTAGAATTATTCATGAATTTATGGTTTTGAGGATGGCAAACATCAGTTTATGGCCCTGAAAGTAATTTTATTATGAAATATTAAAGTATCTATAAACATAGAAAATAAAATAATTCATGTCAATAAGAATGAATAACATGAAAATCTGTAAAATAAAAAGCCTGCCGGATAAAAGTCTGCCTGATTAAAGTCAGCCAGGTTATCAGCAGGCTTTATTAAAGATTATTCCATGATTGTAATGGTAATAGCCCTTCTATTTTTTGCTCTGCCTTCATCAGTATCATTAGTGGAAGCAGGCATTGACTCGCCCATAGCTTTTAATTCAATTCGGCTTGCATCAATGCCGTATTTATCTGTAAGAAACTGCTTAACACTTTCTGCTCTTTCCTGGGATAATTTCAGATTATACTTTTCTGAAGCTATGCTGTCTGTATGGCCTTCAATAATTGCAGAAATTTCTGGAAATTCTTTCATTAAAGATGCTAAATTTTCAAGATCTCCCTGGTATTCAGGTTTAATTGCAATATTTTTGTAATCAAAATACACTATGACTTCCATCATTTCCGGTTTTTTCTTTTCTATTACAAGTTCCTTGTCGCTTTCTTCCAGGGCCTGTGCAGCATCTGAAGTTTTTTCCATAACTGCATAAGGATCACTTTTTATCTGGCATCCAACACTGTCAACACGAACACCTTCAATAGTGTCTGGGCACTGGTCTTCATCATCATAAACACCATCATTATCACTATCAACACGCGGTATTTCTTTCTTTTTGCCTCCAAAATCTATAACAAGTCCTGCTAAGAGAGTATATTCATTATCAGAATCCTCAAAACCATAATAATAACGGGCATCTCCGCGCAGAGCAATATTTTCTGCAATATAAAGTTTGGCTCCAAGGCCGCCGTTTACCTGGGCAGTGTCCTCAATGGGTATATTGCCGCTTTCAAAGAAAAGGCCGCTTACACCAACTGCAATATAAGGAACAAAAGCATTATCCGGCATTATGTGGTATAGAACATCCAGACGGGGCTGAACAACATATACATCGGAATCCCCACGGACATTTGCGTCTGTATGAATGTAACTTGCTGAAAGCTCTGTTGCAATATTTTGATTGAAATTATATCCCAAGCCAAGACTAAAGGTTTTTCCCAGATCCAGCAAAACCCTGTCATCATCAAATGTATATCCACCAGCCATTGCGCTGATAGTAAATGCTTCTGGTGTTACTTCAGCATATGAAGTGCTGAAAATAATTGATATTAAGAACAGGGTTAAAATTGAGATCCAAATTCCGGTTTTTTTCATCTTTTTCTCCTCCTTTTAAAAAAGAAT
>JAUCGD010000135.1 GCA_030377945.1 Desulfobacterales bacterium HSG17
GATGTTCAGGATGTGGAAGGATGGTCAGGATAGGTTTATGCTGGGAATCTTTGATTATCCTGACCATTTTGATTCACATACCTGCTGTTTTCTGCAAGATGTATATCACTTCTTCCAGTCCTATTATTCCGTTTTCATTTACATCTGCTCCTGAATCGGAATAGCTTTCCCTGATTTGATCTGTTGTATCTGCACCTGCTGTTACTTTAAGGCCGATAACTGCATCTGTTAAGTCAACATTGTTATCCCCGTTGAGATCGCCTTTTTGAACCGGGTTTATTTTGTAGATGCCTGTTGAGTTCTGGCTTGGTGTCCAGTCGGTTTTGAATGCTTTTGCCTTTATTGTTGTATCTGATGTTATTTTTATAGGCGAGGTATATTTCAGAGATGTTTCTGTTGGTTCGTTTCCGTCTGTTGTGTAGTGTATGGATACTTCAGGTGTATTGCATGAAAGGGTTACGTTCTGTTCAGTGGTATAGGTTCCGGGATCAGGTGAAAAGGTCGGTGCTGCGATTGTTCCGGTAATGGAATAAATTCCTTCTGCTGTGTCACTTGATTCCCAGTCGGTTTTAAAGGCTTTGGCTTTGATCGTCATGCTGGATGTTACGGGAATTGGTGCTGTATATTCCTGAGAGCTTTCTGTGGGGTCGCTGCCGTTGGTTGTGTAACGGATTGCGGCGCCGGATGTCGTACATGTGAGTGTTACATTCTGAGTTGTGGTATATACATCCGGTGCCGGTGAAAATGCCGGTGCTGCCACTTTTCCGGTAATTGTATATTCCCCGGTAGTTGTGTCACTGTTATCCCAGTCTGTTTTGAATGCTTTGGTTTTGATTGCTGTTGCGGCAGATACGGGAATTGGAGCAGTATATGCTGCTGATGCTGCTGTTGGTTCTGATCCGTCTGTTGTGTAGTGTATGGCTGCGCCTGATGTTGAGCATGTAATTGTTACATTCTGTGCTGTTGTGTAGATGCCGGGAGCTGGCGAAAATGCCGGTGCTGCCACCTTGCCGGTTATTGTGTAAAGCCCGGATGCTGTTTCACTGGAAGTCCAGTTTGTTTTGAATGCTTTGGTTTTCAGGGTTGTTGTTGTGCTTATGGAGATGGGTGCTGAATATAGTGTTGAGATTTCCGTTGGTTCGCTGTTGTCTGTTGAATATCTGATTTCTGCATCTGCTGTTGTGCAGGTGATGGTGATAGTCTGTGCGGTTGTGTATGTTCCCGGAACTGGAGATAATGAGGGTGTTTCAACTGTGTTTAACGGTTCTCCGCCTGAGACGGTCAGGATTGTTGCCGGGGAGATGTTTAATGTGTTGATTTTGCTTGTGGCGTAGAATATGAATTTGTATTCTCCGTTGCTGGTAAAGTTATTATAGGTGGTTTCATAGCGTCCGTCTTTATCAGGGTCTGTGAGGACTATTACAGGCTGACCTGTCTCAATAGCTTTAAGGTCCTGGCTGATTGCCGGGGCTGTGTAATCCGGTGTTATTATAACTGCCAGAACTGATTCTATGCCGTTGTCATCTGATACGTCTGCATACAGGGTCTGGGTTGAGTTGGCCTGTATTGACGCATTTGCAGTTCTTCCGATAATTTCCGGTTGATTTGGAGCAATGGCGAATTTTCCTCCCATTATGATTTCAGGGGCAAGTGCGGTTCCTGCAAGCTGTGGCTGCATGGTGCTGTAAGGGATTCCCATGGCGGAAAGCTGTGTTTTTGAGCTTTCCCATCCTTTGAGTATGGAATCTCCTGCCAGCAGGCGGTCTATGAAGAATTGTGTAAATGAGGCGCTGCCGCCCAGTTCGACGTATGCGTTTTTATCATTTGTGGATGTGATGATAACGCGGTTGTCGGCTGTAAGATCATCAACAAATGTTCCTGATTTACAGGCTTCGATCATGACAACTATCTGTCGGCCTGTGGCATTTTGAAAGGTGTTAAGAAAGCCTGAAAATTGGGATGCATTGAGGATTTCACCAGGGAATATATTAAAGGTGTCAACTCCTCCGTGGTCAATCATGTATATGTAAAGGGGGCCGTCTGTGCTTTGTAAGGCTGCCCAGTCTGTTATTGACTGGCCGAATTCGTTTACAGTGGGAGTGGTGTCGTCAACAACACCATTATCCAGGCCGTCTCCGTCCAGGTCGTGGAATGTTGTGGGGTTAAAGTAGTGGATATCACTGTCTTGAAAAAAACGGTCCTGAAATCGCCGGTAAACCAGGTCTGAAAGGTATTGGGTGGATTCAAATAAAGGATCAGTGCTGTCATTGCCGCCGCCTGCAACCAGGATCAGGTTTCCATGATGCTGGGCATAGTAGTTAGGCGGTACACCGACTGTTATGTCGAATTTTCCGGTCAAATCTCCGAATGTGGCAATTATGGAGGTGGTTCCTGTGCCTGCGGCTGTTATAAGGCCGGAGGCATTTACTGTGGCTATGGTATCATCAAGGGATGTCCATGTGGGGGATGGTATGGGGGTTGAGGTTGCATCCGAATATGCGGTTGAAGCTGAAACGGTCTGGGTCTGGCCTATGGTCATGCTTTGGTTTGTGCCGGATACGTTTATGCTGACTATCTGCTTCAGTCCGGTCAAGGTTCCTGTGGAGGTGATGTTTAATTGATAGGGGTTATACTGGTCAATGTCTGTTCCAGGTTCTACTTTTATGTAGTAGTTGCCGCTGTAAGCATTACCAGGAAAGCTTTTTGCTTCTCCATCTGTTGATGTCTGCTGTGTTATGATTACGTCATTGTCGTTGATAACTTTAATTGTATAATCGCCTGTTGTGGTTGTTGGAGTAAAATTTATGTCAAAGGCTGTGGTGTCAGGTAAATAGAACCCAAAATGATCTGCATCAGATGCAGAATAAATCCGGCCCCTGCGGGATGCGTTGTTTTCTATGGAATTGGCAAATTTCAGGGTGTTATTGGATTCTATTTCAAGATCGGTCTGGTCTGAATCCTGGATTGTCAGGGTGTAGGATGCTATGGTTTCAGCATCGCCTAATGGGGTAACTCTGATATAATATTTTCCCACATTCAGGCCCATGTGCAGGGTTACGTCTGTGCCATTCTGAGTTTCTATGCCGTCTATCTGGTTTTCTCCTGAATCTTTGAATATTCCCAATGCAAAGTTTTTTGCGCTTTCAGGGCAGGAGAAATTGAATTGCAGGTATTTTGGGGAATCCAGGTTGAATGTGAAAAAATCTGTGTCTGATGCATCTGACAGCCGGGCTGATATTGGGGATGTGATATTGAAATCTGTTGATGTTTCTGCGCTGTTATTGGGTTCTGTTTCCAGTTGTTTTGTGCTGGGGTTTAAGGATATGGAAAACTGGGCTTTTGCGTCTATATCTTCAACAGGGATTACCCTTATGGTATAACTGTCAGCCGGAAATGCTCCTTCAAGGCTTACCGGGGCATATTCCAGGCAGACCACTGTGTCAATTACGGTTCCGGTGCTGTTTACCAGTTCCATGCGGTATTTTGCCTGATCGCCTGAAGGGGTCAGGTCAATTTTTATGGCTTGGAATTTTGAAAGTGTGAAGGGGAATAAAGATTCATTCTGAAGGTGGTTTATTGAGCTTTGGGCTGTGTCTGGCATATCCAGGGGGATATCAGTTTTGGCTGAAAGGGTGTCCTGAATTTTGTAGGTGATTATGTAAGGTTTATCTTGATCAATGTCTCCGGCAGAAGTGGCTTTTACATAATAGGTTCCGGCACTCAGTCCCAGGGGGAAAATAAGGGGATTGGCGTTTTGTGATGTTGCTGATGCCATGAGGGTTTCTGATGAATTCAGGATTTCTATGTTTATATCTGCTGTTGTGCTTTTTGATAGAAAGCCTATGTCAATTATTGAAGCTGATTGTAGGGTTATTTTGAAATAGTCGGTGTCAGTGTCAACTGGAATGTTTGCTTCGTAAAATTTGTTTTCGGTTATGGGGAAGGGCTGGGATGATGTGTTGTTGGGTTCTATTTCCATTGCTTCGAAGGTGATGTAAATTGGCAAACCTTTTTTTGAATATGTTTTTCCCATAAAGGTTGTTAAAATGTCTACCCATCCGTTAACCAGACCTATAAGGTCATCATATTGAATCAGAGCAATGGAAGAATTAGAAGACGACCATGTTGTTTTTATTGGTACAACTCCATCAGTGTACAGCCCATTTAATGTAAGACGAAATTTGTTTAGATTCATCCTTTTTACTTCTATCCACACATCCTTCAACGTACAAATGGAAAAAAGACTTTGACTATTGCCTTTATTTATTTCACTGATGGGTTCAATATTTATTGCACAGTTGAAAGATTCAGGGCTATTAACAGTCCAGGTATAAGCTCCATCGTTTTCCGTGCTTTCTGATATTGTTTCAAAAGTGCCTTGTTTACCTCCCTGACGGGAAAGTGAAATTTGGACGTTTCCCTGGATGTTTTGCGTGTCCCATGTAATGATTTTCTGGTCGCCAATATTCCATCTGGATGCCTGGTCAGGAGATGAAATGATCAAATGATCAAATAACCGAGATTGTCCGCCGCGAACAGCGCGGACATAACGACTGCTTGTCTTACTGCCGTAGCTACCATAGCCGTTATCGAAGTTCATGCACCTCGCATGGTCCGTATAGCGAACATGAGTCGAGGACAACCAATAAATGAGTACCTCTGTATTTGAGAAATATTCGGTATTAATAGCAGGACTATGTTGTGTCAGATCCACAATAGAAGCCAGCTCTTTCAAATCAGGAAGCCGCCAGTCATCATGACCGGAAGTGGAAAGATTTTCACAATATGCAAGTGCATTTTCCCATGTCATGTTTATATCTGACCCGGCCTGCTGCCACATCAGACCTGTTGCCGTATCTGTAATAGTACCATCACTGTTATTAAGCAAATGATCAAATGAATGAGACTGTCCGCCGCGAACAGCGCGAACATAACGATTGCTTCGCTTACTGCCGTAGCTATCACCGCCGCTATCAAAATGCACGTACCACGCATTGATCGTCCAGGAAACATAAGTCGAGGAAGACCAGTAATAGTCCGACAACGTATTTGGAAAATATTTGGTATCAATAACAGGGTCATATCTCACATAATAAGCAATAGAACGCAGATCTTCTCTTGTAGGCATCCGCCAGTCAGGAAATCCCCCGAAATTTTCCGCATTCAAAGCATTAATAAAATCCACAGTATCAGTACCATCACCAGGTTGTCCTGCATCCCCACCGTTAGTCTCAGGATTACTATCATACCAGGTATAAGTATTATCTGCATCATGAGGATTGGAATAATCCGGCACATCATCCTTATTCTGCTTCACCTCCCATATCAACCCCGTTACATTATCCCGCACCATGAACCAGCTTGTTGCATCATCAGCAAGGTCATTACCGCTGGCATCCAGTTTGGTGTATGAAGGCGAGTTTATGAGGTAGTTGCCGTCCTGGCCGTAGAAGGGTTCGCCGGGCTGGGGGCAGGGAATTTCCTGGGTGTCGTTGTAGCATTTTTTCTGGCCTGTGTCTGGTATGGGCCAGGCAAAGGCGGTTAGGGTTATGGTTAGGAAGAGGATTATTGAGAGGGTTGATGATTTTGTTTTGGTTTTCATTTTTTTGCTCCTTTTTGGTTGGTTGTACTTTTTGCTCTTTTGTTGGGAACCATGATTAAATGATTAAATGATTTTCATGAAGGTTCATAGTTAATCATATCAATCATTTAATCATGGTTCATAATGTGCTTGAATCAGGATATCCAGGATTTTAAAAGGATGGTCAGGATACATCTATCCTGACCATCCTTAAATCATCCTGACCATCCTGATTCAAAAAAAGCTGGAACCATGATTAAATGATTAAATGATTTTCATGAAGGTTCATAGTTAATCATATCAATCATTTAATCATGGTTCATAATGTGTTTTGAATCAGGATATCCAGGATTTTAAAAGGATGGTCAGGATACATCTATCCTGGGCATCCTTAAATCATCCTAACCATCCTGATTCAAGGAGTAACATGAATGATGTTCATGCTCAACCCAAAGTTCCTTGCCCTTAAAAGCAATGGCAATTTTAATAATATCCTTAACACCTGCTGCTTCCAGTTCTGCTGCGTACTTTCTCTTTTCAATCTGTTCCATTGCGCGTTCCAGGGTTTGTTTTGGTGTTTCTTCATCATCCACAATTTTAAATTCAATGATTATTCCGTGTTTGGTCAGATCTTTTGGTTTGAGCATAATGTCGTAGCGACCATATCCTGATTCCCTGTTTGAGCGTATATCATAAGTCCAGGACATCCAGACCAGCATTCCCAGTACCAGGGCATGATAGACTTTTTCCGGTTCTCCGCTAAAATCATGATAACTCATAATCTGAAGAACAACTTTGCGGAGCATTATTTCAAAAAGTTTTATATCGCCTTTTTCCAGTGCGCCGGTCATGTCTTCAAGAAATTCTGACCTTACTTTTTTGTCAAACCATCTTTCAATCATTTCTTCATAAATATAACGGATTTCCTTGTTTGGAATTGCAAGGTGATATGTATTTTTCCTCCCTTTTTCTCCCACAACCTTGAGATAACCACTGAATAGCAGAAAACTCCACAACAGATTTGTCCGCACTTCCAGATCTTTCATTACAATGCTGTCATAAATTTGTTTTTTTATGGTTTGCCCTTCCAAGATCTGGCCGATTTCCTCTTTTAATTCCCTGTCACCTTTTGTTGCGATGTGGTCAATCATACTCGTATCTGCGGTGTTCACCCAATAAGGAGAAGGAATCTTGGGTTTTCTATGGATAAATTGTAAAATTGACCAGGGATTATAGATAATTTCCCCGCCAAAAACATAACCATTATACCATGATGCAGCATCTTCATATCTGTCTGACATGTCATAGTCTTTAAGCAGATTCTTAACTTCAACTTCAGTGAATCCGTAAAAAATATTAAAGTCTTTATCCAGAAGTGTATATACACCAAGATTATTAAGGCCGGAAAAGACAGACTCTTTTGCTACTCTCAGAATACCGGTTAAAACTCCTTTGAGCAGATAAGGATTGTCTTTTAAGCCGCCGCTGAGGAAGTTTCTCATAAAACTGATGATCTGCTCATAGTAACCGCCAGTGTAACCTGCATGAATGGGAGTATCATATTCATCAATAAGTATTACAACCGGCATATTATAGAAGCGTTGCAGGTACATGCTGAGATATTTGAGTGCATCCTGGTAATCTGCATCAGGCAGACTGCGTTCTATTACTTGTTTAAAATACTTTTTTTCTTCAGAAAATAGAATATCGCTGTCCATAAGGTAACGGTGGCGGGCAAATTCGCAATAAATGACTGATTTTAAAGAATTTAAACAATATTCCCAATTAAGGTGTTTCACATCTTTAAAGGTCATGAAAATTACAGGATATTTTCCCTGGCAGGTTTTAAAGATTTTTTCTTTTCCAATTTCAAGCCCTTTAAAAAGCCCGCTTGTGTCCTTATCGGTTTTTTCAAAAAAATACCGGAGCATACTCAGATTAAGGGTTTTGCCGAAGCGCCGGGGTCTGGGAAACAGGAGTATTTCTGATGATGATTCTATGACATCTTTGATAAACATTGTTTTATCAATGTAGTAATTATCTTCTTTAATCAAATTTTTAAAATCTGATAATCCAATGGGCAGTTTTTTTTTTCTATTTTATTCCTTATTCTTTTGAATCAGGATATCTAGGTTTTTAAAAGGATGGTCAGGATACATCTATCCTGGACATCCTTAAATCATTCTGACCATCCTGATACAAGGATTAACATGAATGATGTTCATGCCCAATCCCAAGTTCCTTTGCCTGAAAAGCAATGGCAATTTTCATAA
>JAUCGD010000136.1 GCA_030377945.1 Desulfobacterales bacterium HSG17
CGAGACACAATTCGGTGATTCTTGTTCCGATATTCCCGGTAGATATTGATAAAATTTGTCATGCATCGAATAAAAATATGCGAACTATCTCTTTATGCATTTTTCAACAAAATCCGTTAGAATCAGTTTTTTCCGAACTGCGGGAAAATCGGTAATTATTATACCACTGCTTCATTATATTCATGCAGAAATCAGTTTCAGGTTTTATCAGTTCTTGATTTTTATAATAATTCAGCATTGCCCTGACTTCATTCTCCTGGAATCCAAGGAGATCGCAAAATGCATCATCAAGGCTGATATTTTCACCTATATTAAAACCGCTGGTAACATCATCCATTGTCACAGGAGATACTCCTGTTATAAAAAGTCTTGATATTCCTGAGTCACCGCGTGAAGTACCTCCTTTTAAGAGATTAAAGAAGTAGCGAAAGAAACCCGGACCGTGGGTAAGCTCCTGATAGGCTTTTTCACCGACTGTGCTTAAAATTGTATTTGCAAAATTGTCATACTCGTCAATAATCAGGTATATTTTCAGTTTTTTTATGGAGGCATGGAAAAGTGTTTCCCTCAATTTATCCGCTGTATTGGAAAATGAAAGAATTGCATTTTGGTCTTTTTCATCAAAAAAGGTTTCATACCTTTTAAGAAAATCACGAATAACAGTATCTCCATTAGCTTCAAATGATTCCCCGACAAACCGTATATCAGGGTTTACCATAGAGAAATTAAAGGTCAGGGTCAGGTAGGAATTTCTTTCTTGTGTGGGATTTTTGACAATAAAGGTATTTCGGAAAAGTTCCTCAAACCTGTCTTTTTTATTTATATCATAATAATTTTCCAGGATAGATACCCACAAAGATTTTCCAAACCTGCGGGGCCTTATAAGAAAAATGTAAAAAGGGGACTGCTCCAGCATGGGGATAAATTTTGTTTTATCAACAAAATAAAGATCATTATTCTGCATCTTTTCAAAATCGGAAACACCGTAGGGGATGCGTTTTAAACTCTTTGACATAAGAACCTCCTGATAAACCGAAAATATTTATCCTGACCATCCTTTATCCATGCCCTTAACCATCCTGGCCATCCTGATTCAAACTAGGAAATGCATCCACAACCCGAACCTCAACCCTTCGGTTTAATGTATAATCTTCTTCTGCATTTTCAGGATAAAGGAGTTGAGATTCACCTTTTCCCTCTGTTTTTATCTGCTGGGAGGTTAACGGAAAATTGCTGACAAGATATGTTTTTACTGACTTTGCCCGTTTTTCAGAAAGCTTCTGGTTATATTCATCACTGCCCCTGCTGTCTGTGTGGCCAAGGAGCATAAACCTTTTATTTTTAAAAGCTGTATCTGAAAGTGCGCTGCCAAGATGATCTGCCTGCTGTTTTCCTTTGAAGCTCAATTCTGCCTTATCTGTTTCAAAATTTATATATATATCTATCACAGGTTCAACCCCGAATCCTTTGGAAAGGCCCATGAGGCTTTTTTTAATATCTTCAGCAGATATGGGCTGTCCCATTTGAAGGGAGCTGAGTATTTTCATTTTTTGGAGGATTTTAGGATATGGAAAACGATTATAGGATTCCCTGAAACAATTTAATGCCTGTGTTTTTTTATTCATTTTTTCATAAATAGCACCCAGACGGGCAAATACCCTGGCCAGGGCTTTGTTATTGTCAGTTGTATTGGCAGCACCAAGCAGAGCTTCTTCAGCCGCTTTATAGTTTTTATCAGCTTCATAAGCCCTGGCAAGTTCATAAAAGGCATTGAAATCCCTGCATTCTTTTATAGATTCATTAAGAAGACCAATTCTTTGGCCAAGGTTTTCCTGGTCAAGAGCCTGTTCGTAAAGAATTTTGGCTTTTTCACAAACAGCATAGGCATTATTGTTCACACCTGTTATAATAATGATTATACCCAAGAGAACAATACTGATTTTCATAAATTGAATTTTCATTTTAATCTCCGAAAATAAAGTCTTTAGATTTTTTTAATTATAACTATCAATTCAGAATGTTAGTTGTAAAGGATTTTCTCTTGCTTTATTATATCTCAAAGTGATATTTGTCTGTATAAAAGTACCTGAAATTTAAAGCTGCTAAGGATTTTAAATAAGCAGGAATAGAATCCAAAATTAAACCTGAATTTAAAAAGAGAGGAACCGGCTATGAAAATTTTTAAAAAGAATTATAGAATTATTAAATCTCAGTTTATTCACATCACAGTGTTTTTTTCTGCATTAGCTTTATTGTTTTCATGCTCAGGAACATCAACATCTGTTAAAGATGCTTCTTTCAATTCAGAAGTTTCCGCTGATATTAATTTTTTTGATTCATCCAGTTTTGATTCAAAGCTTTCATCTTCTCTTAGAAGTAAACAGCCTGATGTAACAGCTCATTTTTTATCACCTGTGGATATTAACAATATTCCAAAACGCATGGATAAATGGTTCAGCATGGTTGAGGAATACGGGGGAACAATAGAGCTTGAACCTGAAGGTCCCCAACCCAAAGGGCTTATCAGCGAACTGATTTCCCTGGCTATTGGAACCTATGATATGCTTAAGGAAAAAGTTACTTATAAACCTGTAAAACAATATAATGCAAAAATTATTTATGATGCATCAACAGGAATAATAAACAGGATTGTTTTTGAACAAAAGCCAGATGATGAAAATCACTAGTACAAGATTTCTCAAGTTTGTACACAGATTATGATGTGTATGCCAATTGTAGAGACAAGGCATGCCTTGTCTCTACGACTATGATTTGATTCAGCAGTCCCTACTTTTTAATATAAGTTACAACCTTTCCTGCACCAAAAGGTTCTTCTTTCTTATCTTCAATAACCTGGAAACCTCTTAATGATTTTGTTGACATGGTTTTAAATAATGAATCCATGCTGCCTATGCCGTCTCTGTATGTGTTGATATCTTTTGCTGTGTGAAAAACCGCCAGAAAGCTTTTTCCTGCCGGAGGTATTGCTTTTAATTTAAATTTATCTTCAGGGTTCGGAATAGTAATAACAGAACCTGCTTTTACCTTATTCTCAGGATGATACTTATTGGGAAATAATACTGTGGCCTGGGTATCTCCGGGGCTTACATTTATAACATTTAAGTAACCCTTATCTTTTATATCGCAGGTTATCTTCAGGAATTCGTCCATTTCAAAAGAAGTTTTATTTGTTCTGACATTGACCGGGTATGAAGCCCTGTCTGCTATTTTTTCAAGGGATTTCCAGATATCAGGTTTATTAAACCGCTGCCTGTTTTTGGTTGTGAAAATATCTGCATTTGCCATATCAGGGTCCCCTGAAATTTGAGGATGATGTGCTTTTGACGGGGTTGATACCTTTTTTGTGATAAAAGCTTCTGTCTGTGCTTTTAAATCATTAAAATTCAAGGCCTGTTTTGATTTTGAAGCCTTATTCACAGCAGAAAGAACCCCTTGGGTAAAAAGGCTCCCGCTTCCTGTTGCCAGGGACAGTTCATCATCACGGCAAGCACTTAATCCAACATAGTTAACACTTGCAACCGGTTCAGGAAGGGGAATGGCTTTGGGAATAAATACAGGCATTCCTGAATATTGAAATACTTTGGGAAATTCATCTTCAATAAGATCAAGGCTTTTAGATGCTGAACCGCTGTGACAGGCATCTATTAAAACCATAACATCCTGAGCCGGTATTTTTGCAAGAAGCCTGCTTAATACATCATCTGACAATACATTATCAAGGCTGTGCTTTTTTACCTCCATATCATAAGGCAGAAGAACCTCGTCAACATTATCAGCCTCATCCCCGCTTTGATCCCACATCTGGGAGCCGTGTCCGCTAAAATAAAAAAGAACCCGGTCATTTTCTTCTACACTTTTTATAAGCCAGTCATTGATTGCATTTGTAATGTTTTTCAGGCTGGCATCAGAATCTTTTAAAATCTTTATTTGATCGTTTTTAAAGCCCATGATTTTTGCTGCTTTAGTTATCATATTTATATCTTTATCAATGCCCGGAAGATTGATCTTTGAGTGTTTATACTCTCCTACGCCCACAAGCAGTGCATGGTTTGCACCAAAGACCGGTGATAGAAATACAATACTTGTGATAAAAAGAACAATTGAGGATTTTAAAATTAATACGGAAAATTTTTTCATGAATCAGGCTCCTTTATATTTTATTTTTTAACCCGTGAAACAGCATAACGCATAAGTTCTGATGCGTTTTTAAGGTTAAGTTTTTCCTTTATTCTCTCCCGGTATGTGCTTATTGTTTTTACACTCAAATTTAGTTTTTCTGCAATCTCCTTTGTTGCAAATCCGTCACCGATCATATGAAGAACCTCAAGTTCCCGGTTTGCAAGAATATCAATCGGTGATTTGTCAAAGGTCTGGGGGTGGCTTGTAAATTTGTTGAGTATTGTTTCCATTAAAGCTTCGCTGGCATATGTTTTTCCTTTGATAACACAGCGTATGGCTTTGACAATGGATTCAGATGCAGACTGTTTCATAATATAGCCTTTTGCACCTGCCTGAAAAGATCGCTCTGCATAAAGAGCTTCATCGTGCATGGACAAAACAAGTACAGGCATATCCTTATAATTCTTTGTTATGGATTTAATAAGCTCAATTCCGTTTCTTCCTTTTAATGATATGTCAACTATTACCATATCAGGAACCAGGGATTCAATTTTTTTCCATGCACTTGTTATATCTTCGGCATCACCGCATACAAAAAGATCATGCTCCTGGTTTATAAGTTCTCTCATACCCAGTCTGAAAACAGGATGATCTTCTACAATCATTATTCTTGTTCTATTCTTGTTATCAGGCATATGAAATCTCAGCTTTCTGCATATCTTTTCTAAATGTAACTGTTATGGTTGTTCCTTTTCCTTTATTCGGAGAAATATCAAAAGATGCTCCGACTTTTTTTGCCCGAAACCCCATAATCTTTAATCCCATACCTTTTGTGCGGGAAATATCTGAAATTATACAACCGTCATCAATAATTTTCAATATCATTTTACCGTTTGTTAAAGATAAATCAATAATTATCCTTGATGCCCTGCCATGCTTAATAGCATTATAAACTGCTTCCTGGATAATATAGTAAATATGGGTAGCATCTGAATTATCATGAAAAACAACAGGGCAGGAACATTTGAAAACACAGGATATGCCAAAAACACGTTCTGTATTTTTAGCAAGTTCTTTTATTGAAAATTCAAATCCATGCTCTACCAGATGTATGGGGCACAGCCCCCTGGACATACCTCTTGTTTTGCTGATGGCATCCTTGATAAGATTTCTTATATCATTGGCTGCTTTGGAAAGATTGGAAGATTCAGATTCAAGTTTTTGCTGCAATACCTTTGTTAAAACTTCAATTCCTATTAAATGGGGGCATAAATCATCATGAAGATCCTGGCCTATTTTTCTGCGCTCTTTTTCACTTATATCCATCAGCTTGTTTTCAAGCACCCTGATTTCAGTTATATCTTTGTGGGTCAGGAGGATACAATGTTCATTCCAAAGCTCAATAAAATCACTTGAGATAAGAGCCAGTCTGCTTTCCCCTGATTTTGTTATTGATTCAACTTCGTAATTATTAAGTGAGCCACGGGTTTTTAAGGTGGTAAACATTTCTTCATATCCGCTTGATGTTAAGAAAAAAGTCAAATCTGTAAGTGATTTATCCACAATATCTTCCCGCATACACTTTAAATTTGTGAGAAAACTGTTATTAATATTGATAAACCGCTTATTATCCCATGAAAGAATAGCTATCCCGTTAGGGCTGAGATCAAAGGCTTTGGAAAACATCTCTTCAGAAAGGCGGAGAGCCTGCTCTGCCTGCCTGCGTTCAAAAATTTCTTGCCTGAGATTATTACTGTATAATTGCAGACGTTCCATAAAGGTATTAAAATAGACAGTAAGCCTTCCAACCTCATCATGGGTTTTGGGTGGAATGCGAAGGGTAAAGTCTCCGTCAGGAACTGAGGCAAAACGTGTCATAAGCTCTTCTAAAGGGTTGGTTATGGACGAGCTTATCATAAGGGAAATAGGGAATAGAAGCAGTATTGAAAATATGACATTAAATAAAATTGCATTTTTTATTGTTTTCAGGGGAGCATACAATTCATTAAGATAGCCGGATGAGAATACAATCCAGTTATATTCAGGTATATGATTAAAAATAACAAGTTTTTCACGGGCAACAGCTTCATGGGGATTTTTCCAGGGATAGGTTATTTTTCCCTTTTTCAGTTTGCATACCTCCTGGATAAAAAGCCTGCCGTCAGCATCTTTCTCATTCATGACATTTTCCCCTTCCAGTTCAGGATGTATGATAAGATTGCCCTTTAAGTCCATAACATAAGAATAGCCTGTCTGTCCGAATTTGAGGGATAGAATGCTCTGGCGGAAATCGTCAATATTAACAAGTTCACTAAATTCTTCACGATATGATGTTACAGATATAATCCAGTTCCATTCTTTAAAATAACTCATGTAAAGAGCTTTGGGACGCTCAAATTCTTCCCCGGGATTTTTCCAGTCATATTCCAGGTACCCGTTTTTCCTTTTTTTCTGTTCCCTGGCAAAATCATATTCCGAAATATTGACACCTACCAGTGCTTTTTGAGGGTGAACCTTTATAACACCGCTGGTGTCAATGCAGTAGATATACCCTGATGCACCGATTTTCTGGCCAAGGAAAAAAGATGCAGCCTCTTTTTTTGCTTCCTGCTCTGTAAGAATGCCCTTTTGATATTGCAAATAAAAATATGCAGCAATATCCTTATTTTGTTCAGCCAAAGCACGAAAATAATTTTTCAGGGAAACAGCAGCAGATGTTCTTACCATGTTCAGGATAGTGTTGGTGGAATTTTTCAGCTCACTTTCAATATTAGCTTCAATGGACTGCCGTGCAATGGAATAAATGATAATACTTCCCAGCATTATGGTCAGAATAAAAACTATGGTATAGCTGAAAAATAATTTATAGCGGATACGAAGATTTTGCAAAATGTCAAAAAAATTCATATTAAATTCTTTACCTAATAAACTCTATATCTTGAATCAAGAAACACCACCTTTCCCCTGTCAGTATCACAGCGGATTAAACGGCCTATTCCCTGTTTTATTTTAATTTCAGTATCATAGTGGTATCTGTCCCAGTATTCTCTTGGAGACATGACCTTTTTACGCGCCACCTGAACCGGGTCTGCGGGAGGTGGATACGGAATTCGGGTAATAATAACCTGGGTTAAGGTATCTCCCTTAAAATCAACACCATACCAGAATGTATCCACCCCAAACAATACGCTCTCCTTAAGGGTTCTAAATTCATCGCACAGGTTAATTGTTGATTGTCCGGGCTTCTGGATTAAAAGAGGGTATTGATTTGAAGCTATTTCATCTTTTACCTGCTCTGCAATAAGGTTTAAATCCCGGTAACTGGAAAAAAGCACCAGGGTTCTGCCTTTATTGGCTTTGATTAATTCAGGCAAAGCATTAACAATTGAGGCAGTCCATAAAGCTTTATTATCATATTTCCCGCTGACTGCCGTATCAGGTACAATTATCTCCATTGCATCCCTGGAAAAAGGAGAAGGAATATGTACAAATCTGAATTCTTTGGTTTCTGTTTCGTTTCCATTATTGTCAAAAGGCAGGTTCATGCCTGTAATATGTTGAAAACTGCCAAAATGCCCCCTGTGACAAAGGGTTGCAGCAGTAAAAACAATACATTTTTTTTTCTCATATATTTCCCTGTGTATAAGTTCACCCACCTGGACCCATTGTGCCATAATAGTCCAGTTTTTATTAAAAATCTGGTAAGCTGTTAT
>JAUCGD010000016.1 GCA_030377945.1 Desulfobacterales bacterium HSG17
GTTAAAATAATTGAACTCAATTTGAATGGATCGGTTAAAATTTTTGAACTTTTACTCCGAATAGGAAATTATATTTTTTCTAAAAAGACTATATTCAACTAAATATTAGATAGTTATATTATATTTAATATGTTTTTTGTGATTTGGCATACTCCTTGCTCTATCTTAAAGTGCCGAATCAAACTCATCTGTTTTCCAAAATGGCCGATCTTGCCGGATCGGCCATTTTTATTTTAAAAATTCCCCTTCTTGAAACCAAACCTTTTTCAATGCTAAGGACCACTTGTTCATTATTCAGTGTCTGTCTACGCTTTTCATTATTTATGGCCAGGACACAAATCAAGGGCGTCTATCGGCAACTTTTACCTTATAATAGGGAGCGCACATGCAGGATCATTTATTTGAACCCATTCAAATCGGTAATCTATCCATTAAAAATCGAATCTATTTGCCGGCCATGCACATGGGTATGGCGGATAATTTTTCAGTGACGGAACGTTTGACAGCATTTTATGCGGAGCGTGCCAGGGGCGGGGCCGGCATGATCGCAGTAGGATATGCCACCATAAATGATATAGCTGGGAACACACAAAATATCGGGGCGCATAGTGACGAGCACCTGCCCGGGTTAACCGCATTGGCAAGTGCCATCAAAGACAATGGGGCGCGGGCGGTTGTACAGTTGAACCATGCCGGACGTTATAATTTTTCGTTTTTTTTAAACGGTAAACAACCTGTGGCACCTTCGGCCATTGCATCTCGAATGACCCGTGAAACACCCAAGGCCATGACGGCTGAAGAGATTAAATCAACCATTCAGGATTTTGCGGATGCTGCAGAAAGAGTTAAAAAAGCCGGGTATGATGCCGTAGAGATTCTTTCAGGGACCGGGTATCTGATCAGCGAGTTTTTATCTCCGCTGACCAACCAACGGGATGATGAATACGGCGGGTCACTTGATAACCGGATGCGCTTCGGCCTGGAAGTTTTAAGCGCCTTGCGTCAAGCAGTGGGAGCGGATTTTCCCATTATGTACCGCATGAACGGTAATGATTTTATGCCCGGCGGGCAGGGCCGGAAGGAACTGGCGGAATATGCCGCAACCCTCTCTGATAACGGTGTGGATGCCTTGTGTGTGAATGTGGGCTGGCATGAAGCCCGTGTTCCCCAGATTGTTACATCAGTTCCCCGAGGGG
Organism: Desulfobacterales bacterium HSG17; assembly: GCA_030377945.1. The sequence continues at coordinate 1,197 of JAUCGD010000016.1, forward strand.
TTTTCGCATATCTATCAAGGGGAATTAAGGATCGGGTGAAGGTTCCCGTGATCGCCAGTCACCGCATTAATGATCCTAGCCGTGCGCGTGAAATGATCGCGGATGGCATGTGCGACATGGTGGCCATGGGCCGCAGCTTGATCGCAGATCCGTATTTGCCGGAAAAGGCCCGTACCGGAAGAGATAAACAGATCGTGCATTGTATTGCTTGCGCCCAGGGGTGTTTTGATAATTTGTTTAAATTAAAAGCCGTGGAATGTTTGTGCAATCCCTTGGCCGGGTATGAAAATGAACGGGTGATTCGAAAAACAGATACGCCGAAGAAGGTGATGATTATAGGTGGTGGTGCAGCTGGAATGAGCGCCGCTCTATCAGCAAGCGATCGTGGACATAATGTAACAATTTTTGAATCTTCCGATTTGTTGGGTGGTCAACTTTATCTTGCTGCCGCCCCTCCGGGACGGGAGGAATTTAGTGAACTCGCCAAAGATTTAGCCACCCAGGTTTCATTGCGTAAAATTAAAGTCGTATTGAATCAAAAAGCAGATACGGCTTTGATCAAGGCGGAAAAACCGGATGCGGTTATCCTGGCCACTGGTGCCTTACCACTCACCCCGCCCATTAAAGGGGTGGATGGCGAAAATGTCGTACAGGCCTGGGATGTACTCTATAATAAAGTTGTAACGGGTCAGCGTGTCGTCATTATCGGTGGTGGGGCCGTGGGTGTTGAAACAGCATTGGCATTGGCGGAAAAGGGAACTCTTTCTGGGGAAGCTATTAAATTTTTATTAGTGAATAAAGCTGAACCGCCGGAGGATCTTTATGAATTGGCCGTCAACGGCACCAAAGAAATAACCCTAGTGGAAATGATCGATAAGATGGGAAAAGATATCGGCAAGAGCACCCGCTGGGGAATGATGCAGGAAATGAACCGAGTGGGTGTTATCGCAAAAGTGGCTACCAAGGCCCTGGAAATAACGGCGGCTGGTTTAAAGGTTGAAGGGGACGGGATTACAGAAATTCCAGCAGACACCATTGTGCTGGCCGCCGGCTCCAAATCTTATAATCCTTTGCAGGAAACAGTGGAGGGGTTGGGAATACCCGTGAAAGTAGTAGGGGATGCCGCGAATGTCGGCATGGCCTTTGATGCGGTGCATGCCGGGTTTATTGCCGGTCTTGAATTGTAAATTCATGATGATGGAGCATTTAAAATGAATGCTGATTCATTTGATTTTTGGCGGGATCATTCCGATCGTTTTTTGGAGATGGCCTGTTTATTCGATTATTGTGAAAAACCGCTATCGCCGGATGGGTTTGCCCGAAAAACCAGAGATTGTGGCGATACAATTGAGTTTTATATCACCGTTAATGGGGCAGTTATTGAGCATATCAGCTTTATCGTCCAGGGTTGTATGAATACAATGGCCTGTGCAAATACGATTGTTCGGTTGATTCAGGGAAAAACAATAACCGAAGCGTGGCATCTTACACCTGAAACCGTGTCCCAATATCTTAAAACCCTACCCAAGGACCATTTTCATTGTGCAGAGCATTCCTGCGAGACGTTTTATAAAGCCTTGCAAGATCTGGAATTGAAAAAAAAAGAGCCTTGGCGCAAAGCCTATACCAGCAATAAATAGAGAGTGGTTTGGGCTAGTGGGAATCGGTTTTTTAGAAAATGAGTAGTCATTCATTTTCCTTGACACGGTGCGTCGCCTGGCCTATACAACTGCCTTGGTTAAACAGGTATAGACACTTAAAAAAACAGGTATGAGCGCATTAGATGCGCAGGTGAAATCGGAATGAATCTGGATCAATTAATCAACGAGAATCAAACCAAAATTGTAAATGCATGGTTTAATGCGGCCGCTGATACATATAAACCTGATACGTCAAAGTTTATAAAGGGACAGTCGGACGCATTCCATAACCCGGTTGGTGCTCATTTAAAAGAGGCCTTAAAAGACATTTTAGCGACCATGTTGCAAGAAAAGTCCCTTGAGGAATGGCATCGCGCCATGGATATGCCCATTCGGATTCGAGCGGTCCAAAGTTTTGATGCTTCTGAGGCTGTCGCCTTTGTCTTTTTGCTGAAAAATGTACTACGCCAGATTTTCAAAAAAGAATTAAAAAGTTCAAAAATTTCCCTCATCATGGATCAATGGGATGCAAAAATCGATCGGTTGGCTTTGGTGGCTTTTGATCGATATGTGGCGTGCAGGGAAAAAATATTTGACCTGAAAGCAAATGAGTCTAAAAAACGCACACTGCGTGCGTTTGAGCGGGCAGGCCTTTTACGGGACTTGCCCGATGATGATAAGGGTCTTCGACCCATTAAATAGTGCCTGCCCATAAATGGCTATTTTATGGTTGGACACTAAATAACTTTTTTTTTACTTTTGTGTGTGCGGTGTCGGATTTACATATTCGATAAATTTCGGTGACCGACGCGATGGAAGAAAGGTTTGGGCCTATGAATCAAAGTTATGTTTTATCTCTGCTGGCAGTCCTGGTACTGGCGCTTCTGGGTTATATCGGAGGCTCCGTGCATGCGCTGCAGTATGTTTTTGGAATTATCATTCCGTATCTTGCAGTGGTGATCTTTATCAGTGGATTTTGTCTACGTATTATTGGTTGGGCAAAATCTCCGGTGCCGTTTACCATTCCTAGCACGTGCGGCCAGCAAAAATCACTTCCCTGGATTAAAGCCAACTGCATTGATAATCCCACAACTACCTCTGGGGTTGTTCTGCGCCTGGCACTGGAAGTTCTCACTTTTCGCTCACTTTTCAGGAATACAAAATGCACGATTCATGACAATCAGAAAATCGCATACTCCTGGGAGATTTTTTTATGGGTGGCGGCCATAGCGTTTCATTATTCATTTTTTGTAGTGATCGTTCGGCACATGAGATTTTTCACGGAACCGGTGCCATATCTGATTCAAGTACTTGAGAAATTGGACGGTTTTTTACAAGTGGGCTTACCGGGTATTTTGCTTTCCGGGTTTGTTCTTTTTGCGGCGGTCTTTTATCTGTTTGCCCGACGGTTGTATCTTGCTCAAGTTCGGTATATTTCATTGGCGCAGGATTTTTTCCCCTTGTTTCTCATCATGGGAATTGCCCTGACTGGTCTGTTGATGCGTTACTTCACCAAGACCGACATTGTCAGCGTAAAAGCGTTTACCATGAGCCTGATTAATTTTGCACCGGTGATTCAGGAAGGTGCAGGGTCGATTTTTTACATCCACATATTTTTAGTGAGTGTATTACTCGCCTATTTTCCGTATTCCAAGCTAATGCATGCGGGCGGAATCTTCATGAGCCCCACCCGTAATCAGAAAACAAACACACGCGCTGTGCGTCACGTGAATCCCTGGAATTATCCGGTTCATGTTCATACCTATGATGAATATGAGGATGAATTCCGGGAAAAAATGATTGAAGCTGGCCTGCCAGTGGAAAAGGAGGCATAAAATATGGCTGATGATCTTCCCAAAGCCGAAGATTTTTTTACCGGGATCGACCACCGGCCGTCATCGACCGGTTGGATGGATACACCGGTGGATATCCGGAAAGGCATGTATTGCTATGCCTCCAATCCCAAGAGTGTTGAATATGTCGGCATGCCCAATGCCCGCAAATGGAATCCCTTGGAAGATGACTGGAAGCTGCCCGAAAATTGGAAAGAAATTGTTCTGAAAGGTTTGCGGTTACGCCTGGATCGTTTTCGTTCTTTAAAAGTATTTATGGATATTTGTGTGCGTTGTGGTGCTTGTGCAGACAAATGCCATTTTTTCATCGGCACAGGTGACCCCAAAAATATGCCCGTGCTCCGGGCTGAATTGCTTCGCAGTGTATATCGTAAGGAATATACTACCGCCGGAAAAATTCTGGACAAATTAGTGGGTGCCCGGGAGATGACGGTGGAAGTGCTGAAAGAGTGGTGGTACTATTTGTTTCAATGTTCCCAATGTCGCCGCTGTTCGGTTTTTTGTCCTTACGGGATTGATACAGCGGAAATTACATTACTCGGCCGTGAGCTTTTAAATGAGCTGGGGCTGAATATTGATTGGATTGCAACCCCGGTGGCCAATTGCTACCGCACCGGAAACCATCTTGGCATTCAGCCGCATGCCTTTAAAGATATGCTGGACTTTTTTGTCGAGGATATTGAGGAGATCACCGGAATAACGGTGGAACCCTCTTATATGAAAAAAGGGGCGGATATTCTTTTTATTACACCATCAGGAGATGTATTTGCCGATCCGGGCACCTACACCTGCATGGGGTACATGCTGCTATTTCACTATCTGAAAGATATGGGCTTAGACGTCACCTGGTCCACCTATGCTTCTGAAGGAGGGAATTTCGGGTCTTTCACATCACATGAGATGATGAAACGTCTGAATTCCAAAATGTATGCCGAAGCCAAACGTTTGGGCGTCAAATGGATTTTGGGTGGTGAGTGCGGCCACATGTGGCGGGTAATTAATCAATACATGGAAACCATGAATGGCCCGGCGGATTTTCTTGAAGTTCCGAAAAATCCCATCACCGGTACGGTATTTGAAAATGCTGCCCAGACCAAAATGGTTCATATTACTGAATTCACGGCTGACCTGATCAAACACGGCAAATTGAATCTGGACCCATCCCGCAATGATCATTTAAAGGTAACTTTTCATGATTCCTGTAATCCTGCAAGGGGCATGGGCATGTTGGATGAACCCCGGTATGTCATTAATAATGTATGTAACAACTTTTATGAAATGCCGGCCAATACCATCCGGGAGCAGACCTTTTGCTGCGGTTCCGGTTCCGGCTTGAATGCCGGTGAAAATATGGAACTAAGGATGGCGGGCGGTTTGCCAAGGGCCAATGCGGTAAAGCATGTCCATGATAAACACGGTGTCAACATGCTTGCCTGTGTTTGTGCCGTGGATCGTGCTGCCTTACCGGCCAGTATGGAATATTGGGTACCGGATGTAGATGTAACCGGTGTCACCGAGCTTGTTGCCAATGCATTGATTATGCCGGGTGAGAACAAGAGGACCACGGACCTGCGCGGTGAGGATTTGCCTGGAATGGAGGGTGAGGAAGATGCCGAATAATAAATCTACCATGTATGATTCAACCAAAATCATTGTCGGCCTGATTATTTTTGTGATCATTGCAACGATTCCATTTTGGTTTAATATGCTTAAAGCTGCACCCAAACCGGTACTAGAATTGAGCGCCAAAGCCAAGGCTGCCAAGGAATGCGTAATGCCCACCGACTATATGACCGCTGAGCATATGCAACTTTTGGATGTCTGGCGGGATACGGTTGTACGGGATTCCCAGCGGACTTTTGTTAGCCCCAACGGCCATGAATATGAGATGAGCCTCTCCAACACCTGTTTGGACTGCCATGCCAACAAGGCCGAGTTTTGTGATCGCTGTCACACCTATGCCTCGGTAGAACCTTTTTGCTGGGATTGCCATATCCAGGACCCCAAGGAGGAATCATAATGAAAACCAGCAGACGCGATTTTATTAAGATTGCCGGGGCGGCAACGATGACCACTTGTGCCGGAGGTGCCACTACTGTGCTGGCATCCGGTGGTAGTGCAGATCCCCTGGCGTATACGACCCAAAAAGGGAAAAAAGCTTTAACGGCAAGACAATGGGCCATGGTCATTGACACGACCCATGAGAACTATCAAAAGAACCTGCACCATATGATGGAAGCCTGTCATAAAGCGCATAATGTTCCGGTCATGCCCAATAAACGTCATGAAATCAAATGGATCTGGGAAACCGAATTCAAGCACGCCTTTCCCGGTCAGCATAGCGAATTCATGAGTGAAAATGTGGAAGAAAAACCGTTTATGGTGCTTTGCAATCACTGCGAGGCACCACCTTGTGTGCGGGCTTGCCCCACCCAGGCCACCTTTAAAAGGCCTGACGGAATTGTGATTATGGATATGCACCGCTGTATCGGCTGTCGTTTCTGTATGGCGGCTTGTCCCTATGGTTCCCGGAGTTTTAATTTTTTAGACCCGCAACCGCATATTAATGAAGCCCATATGAATAAGAAATTTCCCCGCCGTATGAAAGGGGTTGTGGAAAAATGCAATTTCTGTGCGGAGCGTCTGGCAGTAGGGGAGATGCCCTATTGCGTGGAAGCATCGGAAGGGGCTGTGGTTTTTGGCGATCTATATGATCCGGAATCTGCCGTACGTCATAAAATTGCTGAAAAGCATGCGATTCGACGCAAACCTCAGTTGGGTACAGGCCCGGCTGTTTACTACATCGTATAGAGGTGGACTATGCTTGAATTAGCCCTTAAGGGAGATAAAAAATATTTTGGCTGGTTGACAATTCTGGCCGGGATCATCGGAGTTGGTTTTTTAACCTATCTATATCAGTATGATCAGGGGTTGGGTGTGACCGGCATGAGTCGGGATGTGAGCTGGGGATTTTACATCGCCCAATTTACATTTCTAGTAGGTGTGGCCGCCAGCGCCGTAATGCTGGTATTGCCCTATTATTTGCACAACTATAAAGCCTTCGGCAAAATTACGGTTTTAGGTGAGTTCCTGGCCATTTCTTCGGTTTTAATGTGCATGCTGTTTATTCTGGTGGATCTTGGTCAACCCATGCGTGTTTTAAACCCCATCCTGCATCCTTCACCCAATTCCATGCTTTTTTATGACATGATTGTCCTTAGCGGATATTTGGGAATTAACCTGATCGTGGGGTGGAATGTATTGCAGGCCGAACGTAACGACGTTCCGCCGCCTATGTGGCTAAAACCCTTTATTTATCTGTCGATTCCATGGGCGGTCAGCATTCACACCGTAACCGCTTTTTTATACTGCGGACTACCCGGACGTCATTTTTGGCTCACAGCGATTCTGGCCCCTCGGTTTTTGGCTTCTGCTTTTGCTGCCGGTCCCAGTTTTCTGATTCTTCTTTGTATGTTGGTGCGGAAACTCACCAAGTTCGATCCAGGCAAAGAGCAAATTCAGATGCTCGCTAAGATCGTGACCTACGGAATTATTATTAATGTCTTTTTCTTTGCCTGCGAAGTCTTTGTTGCTTTTTATTCAAATATTCCCGATCACATGGATCATATCAAGTATTTGTTTGTCGGGTTACACGGACATGGGGCTTATGTCGGCTGGATGTGGACATCCATGATATTGATGCTGTCGGCCATTGTGCTGCTTTTAATTCCAGCCTGCCGTCAAAATGAAAAGGTCCTTACGGTTACTTGTCTGATGGTTTTTTTCGGTACCTGGATTGATAAGGGGATGGGTATGATCTCGGGTGGTTTTGTTCCCAATCCCTTGCATGAAGTCAACGAATATATTCCGTCCATATGGGAAATCCTTATTACCCTTGGGGTGTACGCCATTGGCTTTTTTGTACTGACGATTCTGTTCAAGATGGCTGTAGGGGTGAAAGAGGAAGCTGCAGGGCTGTAAATTGTCAGGCCAAGAATGGTATTTCCGTCTGGCCAAAAATAATATTGGAATAGAAATTTTCCGGATAATAAGGCGATCGCAAAAGCGATCGCCTTTTTTTATGTTAACCGATCTGGTATGGGTCAACAGTTCAACATCGTATGTTTTTGTATCCAATCAATGCTGGGGTCAATAAATGCTTTTTACGGTAACCCCCTTCAAAAAAAATATCATTTCCGGAATTTTATTACTGGTCATAACGGGAGTGTTATATTTTCGCGTTATTGGTTATGATTTTGTGAATTTTGATGATGATTTATACGTAACCGACAATAATATTGTTCGAGCAGGGCTCACCTGGGATGGTGTGAAGTGGGCATTTGGTCTCTCAAAACAAGGCCTGTGGCAACCGCTTACATGGTTCTCTCATATGCTGGATTATCAGTTATGGGGGATGAATGCCGGTATGCATCATTTCACAAGTATTCTAATCCATGGATTGAATGCCGTCTTGCTGTTTATCTTACTACTAAAACTCTCCGGAAATTTTTTTAAATCCTTTATAATATCGACAGTATTTTCAATTCACCCATTAAATGTCGAATCAGTGGCCTGGATTTCAGAAAGGAAAAATGTACTATATGTTTTCTGGGCTTTCGTCTCCTTAAACTGTTATGTGGCATATGTATTGAGAGACAAGGCCCATGATTATATATTATCCCTTTTTTCATTTGCATTGGCATTAATGGCCAAACCACTAGTTGTAACCATTCCATTTGTAATGCTTTTATTGGATATTTGGCCATTGAAGCGCCTTGGTCGTCTTCCTTCCTGGTCACAATCCCATTTTGAAGCAGGGGCGTATGATATTCAAGGCGGTATTTCCGCTAAAACCATTTCTCTTTTGGTAATCGAAAAAATTCCTTTTTTTATATTCATGGGTATTTGCATATTTTTAACCATTGAATCCAGTATATTTGCTCATAATTTTTTGGAATTGGAATCTGTTCCTTTCTCATTAAGAATCCAAAACGCAATTGTGTCGGCGGCAATTTATATTCAAAAAATTATAATCCCCATTGATTTGGCTATTTATCATCCTTTTCCAGAGAAAATAGTTTTTTGGCAAGTGAGTCTTGGTTTTTCCTTTTTACTCTTTATGACGGGTTTTTTTTTAAAACAATGTCGTTCGATGCCGGTGTTGCTAATCGGGTGGCTGTTTTTTTTAGGGACAATGATTCCAGTAAGTGGAATTATCCAGGGAGGACTTTGGCCTGCATGGGCGGATAGGTATGCGTACTTGCCTATGATTGGCATGCTAGTGGTATTAACATGGGGTGCAGAGGCCCTGTTTTCAATTTTTCGTTTTAAGCAGCAGTGTCTGTTTTTGCTAGTTTTAAGCTGTCTTATTCTATATTTCAATCTATCTTGGATTCAAATAGCAAAATGGCAAAGCAGTCGTACTTTGTTTTCTCATGCGCTTTCGATAATCGGCCCGAATCCGGTAGTGTTAATAAATTTAGGAGAGGCACTCAGGAGTGAAGGGGAATTTAAAAAAGCGGTGATTCAATTCGAGCATCTTTTGTCAATTGATCCTCAAAATGAGGCTGCATACAATAACCTAGCATGTGCCCAAATCTCCCTTAAAGAGTATGATAAAGCCCTCCGGAATTTGGAAAAAGCATTAGGTATCAAGAAAGATTATGCCGAAGCCAAAAACAATATGGGAATTGCTTTAGTCAGTATGGGGGATTACGGAACGGCATTAAAAAGGTTTATTCAGGCCGTTAAAATCCAGCCTGATTATGGAGATGCCTATCGGAATATTGCACTATTGTTTTCACTTAGGCGAACTACAAGCGATTACGGAAAACTGTTATCCTATGCTCACTCGGAAGCCGATCAATGCCCGCAATTACAAACGTTACTCGAATCCATGGAAAACAAGCGGCGACAGTGATATTTTAGAACAATGTCGGCTTATTATTCGGAAATAATTCAACCATTAATGGGTATCGGGCATATTCTTCGGATGGGATGTCTATTCGGAGAGAACGGGCCGCACGATATTCACGAAGGCGGATTTTATAATTGAATTTTAACTGGTCGTACTGCTGTGTCAGGGCCGGTTCCTGCTTGGTGAGTCCCTCGTGATTTTCTTTGCAAAACAACAAGAATCCATCAAATACTTCTAAAAATGAGTTTGTGGCGGTTTTGTATTTATTAAATCGATCACTATTGTAAATTTTCAATACGGCAAGGCAGGCCGGTGCACTTTGATTGCCGGCAAGGCTCGCTTCATCGCAATAAATTTTAAATTCATTTATGAGGCCATCAATTTCAATCATCGTGGATTGAGTGGCATCAACAAGTTCAAGGGCCTGGATAACTGACGAAATTTTTCCCAGGAATTTTCCTTTTTTCTCTAATTTATCAACCGAATGATTAATGTCATTGGATTTTTGCTCCACTGCGGCCACCGCCTGTTGGGGTGACAATCCGATTTGGGTGGCAACGGATTTTTGAGTGAAAAACCAGGTGGCAGCGCTGATAACGATAAGGGTTATCAAACCAACTGAAACCCAAAGGACAGTATTTTTCTTAGGCTCTACCGGTGTGATCTCCTTAAACTTATTTGAAACGGTTTCAGGTTCCGGCTCCTGCGGTATTTCTGGATCCGGCTCGGGAGTTGGGGCAACTTTTGTTTTTAGTGCGGATAGGTCAAGCACATCCAGATCAAAACCACTTCCCCCCGTATTTTTTGGTTTTTCTTCGGTTTGGTTTAGACTATGCTCAGATTCTGGCTCTGTATTGTTTGGGATGTTGTTTTCAGGCATTTAGTGTCCTAATTGGAAGACGTGAAAGTGATTGTATGGAAAATTAATTTTTAACGTACAAATGTAGTCGACTCTATATACAGGGTCAATACTTAAAATTAGTATTCCAAGCTTATAATCTGTTTTTAATACATAACGGCATTTTTAAACTATTCGGCTTTTGCCTTTAAGATTTTAAATCCCCCCCACTCATATGTTCCGCCGTTATTGACGATTGCAAGGCCTGAAAATTCATCCCACCAGAAAACTTCAAAGGTGGATAACACATTTATCCCGTCAATATTTACCTGCATGGCACCGGTTGCGGTTCGGAGCCATTGGATTTTATGCTCCGTTGCATCTTCAAGCACCGGGTATTGAGTGGCACCTTCAATAATATACTGCTTTCCATCTCGGTCTCGGATGATTTGAACCGGGCGTTCACTCGAGGCTGCGGCATGATATCTAAGCCGGTATCTGGGTGTGAGATCACTACCACCGAGGAGAATTATTTCCATATGCCCCCACTCTGATTTTGAAGTTAATGTAAATTCCAAATCAAAATCAGGTGAAAAAGGGGTTTGTGTGTATATCAGAGCAGATTGTTGCTCAACAGGCGCCGGGGTGGTTGATTCTTTCGGAGCAGGACCGAAAAGCCCGTCTAAAAGCAGACCAACAGCTTCTTCCTCTAAGCTTTTTTCTGGGGCAGGTTTTTCGCTTTGTGGTGGTGCGCTTTGGATCGTATTTGTGAGATGGCCCGCGGGTGAAATGGAAAAATCTCCCGATCGAACATCCCATTGCGGATTTTTTGAATAATTTCCATCCTGAAAAGAATCCTGGAAGAAAATTTCACGTAATTTGGCTTGGTACTTTAAAACCAGATCTCGCAACTCATTTAAAAAAGTCGGGTGCGCGACCATGCGTTGATCGGCATTTTTAATTTTTTGCTCTAAGTCTGCAATTAGTGCTTTCAGATTATCCTGGGCAGTCGCCTCCTCACCAGCCTGGGCAGGGGAGGAAATAAACATCATACATAAAATGGCCGGAATGACGAGAAAATGTTTTATTGTCATTGTTCAACTCCAACGTCAAAATTATAATTTATTGAAAGAAATAGAAAATAGCATAGAATGCGGACAAGGGCAAAAAACAAAATTGTGAGCTGCTGCAAAAAAAAACCATGTCAGTTTTATGTGACTATTTTCAGTGAAAAAACGTATATATATTGTTAGGCTTTATGCAAATCAAAAGCAGATTCCTTTGAAAGGTTTTCATTATGAAGCGGATTGATATTGGCGTTAGGCCGATTTTGTTTTTTCTACTTATCGTTGTCCTGATCGCTTTATCTGCATGCAGAGTTCAAAATGTAATTACCGGACAATATTATTTGGATACAGAAAATTATAAGGAAGGTATTCCTAAATTTGAATCCATTGTGGCCCAAAGCCCGGAGAGCGCTAAGGCACGATACTTTTTAGCTCGTTTTTATTTGGGCGACAACCTCCCGGAAAAGGCATTGCCGCATTTTGAGAAAGCCGTTGCCCTGTCTCCCGGTGAAACAGATTATCATTTTTGGCTGGGTATCGCCCAAGGGGCCCTCAAACAATTGGGTGCAGAGCGAAAGTCCTATCAAAAGGCCCTTGCCATTTCACCCAAACACGTTGGTGCACTTGCCTATTTGGGACACAGTTATTTACAGGAGGGCGATTTTAAAAATGCATTGGTGCAGTATGATAAAGCGCTGAAAGGGTATCCCTTTTATGCCCAGGTTCTTTATAACCGAGCTCTCGCCTATGAAAAGATTGGACAGATTGCAAAGGCAATCAAGGCCTATGAAGCGTATTTGAAACTTTATAAGAGCGGTTCAAATGCGCGGCGGGCAACCTGGAATCTGAATCGCAAGGGAAATTTTAACTATCGCAATTTTTTAATCGGAAAAAGAACCATTACCATCGAGTCGATTGCTTTCAAGCCTGAAACAGACGTGCTGACCGATGATGCCAAGGACTCATTGGAATTTTTAGGACATCTGATGAAAAAAGGAAAAAATCTGACTCTTCAGGTAATTCTTTATCATAAAGACAATAAGGCGTTGGCCAAGAAACGGGCTCTTGCCATTAAGAAACATGTTGTTGAATTTACAACCGGCCTGACCGGTGACCGGGTTGGGATCAGCTGGTTTGATCAGCCTGAGGCTATGCGGGTGGATGGAAAGAAATTTTATCTGGATGAGTCTGTAAAGTTTTTTACGACAAGTAAAGATGTGGTCTAATCGTAAAAGAATATTTGGGCATTTTGCGTATACATGGTAAAAATAAACAAACACCTGCGAACCCTTTGAGTGCATTGTCACCTGAGGATGAAAAATGCATAAAGGCTTGCCTAAATGGTTCTCCTGAAGCTTTTGGAGAAATTGTTGAAAGATATGAAAAACAAATTTTTAATTTAATGATTCGGTCAACTTTAAATTATGAAACAGCCGAAGATTTAACACAGGATGCATTTTTACGAGCGTTTCAGAAATTAAAAAAATTTGACATGCGAAAAAAATTTTTACCATGGTTATATCAGATCAGTATAAATGTGGCGCGTGACCATTTTCGTCGTCGTAAAATCGAATTTGGTCTATTTCGGAAAATATTTCAGGGCAATGAAGAGTTTGGTCTTACGGCGGATTTACCAAACACGGCGATTGACGCTTTTGAAGATCAGGCGGAGATGATGAGGATTTTGGGTCAAATGCCCATCATTCATCGCGAAGCCCTGCTTTTACATTACCGCGACGGTTATACAATGAAAGAAGTGTCCGATTTTTTAGGAATTTCAGAAAGTGGTGTGAAGATGAGGATTAAAAGAGGCCTTGCGAAAATCAGAGGTCAAATGGAGGGTCTGGCAAATGGCCACGAATAAATCACAAAGGCAGGATATGAGTGATGACCGGAAAATACGGGATTTTATTGCTCAGATTCCGGAAATCGAACAACAAAGGAGTCTGAAAAAAGCGATTCTACATACGATTCGGGCAGAAAAACCACCAAATGAATGGTTTCGGCGATTTTCGGATTTTGGCGTGGCATTGAAAACCATGCCGTTTGTACCGAATCGGGTGGCATTTGCCATAATAATGGTTTTCGCCATTTGTGCCGTCACAATCGTGCGATTGAATCTATTACCGGGAAATCAGTCAACCGGTGTTGCTCAAATGGTCGAGATCAATTTTACTTTTCAAAATGAGGAAGCCTCCAGGGTGAGCGTCGTGGGAACTTTTAATCAATGGAATTCAGAAAAGAGCCCAATGATATATGATGAATTGCAAAAAAGCTGGATGCTGCGACTGAAAGTTCCACCGGGCCGATATGAGTATGGCTACCTGATTGACGGTCAAAGGGTAATGCTAGACCCTAATGCACCCTTTATCAAAGATGATGGTTGGGGATCACAAAATTCGCTTATTATTGCTGATGACATACTTGCTACATACCAAATTTTATAAGCTGTTTTTGAAGTTCGGACTGCTTGGGTGGATGACTGTTGTTTTGTCCGTCAGTGGCATTTGTGGTGATATTGAGATTCGGAATTACGTTCAAGGCGAATACCAGGCGGCTTTAAATTCCGGTTTGGATGAAAATATGCTCTCAGCGATTCTCGGCCAGGCCATTGGAAATGGTTTTTCAAAAGAAGACGTAAATTCAATATTGAAGGGACTGACCTTTCTAAAGACCAGGAATTTGGATTACAGTTCGTACCTGCTGAATAAACTTAAAGAGGCATATGTTAAAAACATATCGCCGGAGCAGTTCATTCTTGTTTTTTCAAAGATGCAGGAGAATATTGCTGTTGTTCAAAACGTTAAAAATGTTCTGGACGGTCGTCAGGAAGAATTAACGACCAAAGAACAAAATCAAATGCTTTCAATTTTGGCGCTTGGTATCTCTCAAAGGGAACTTTTAGCATTTGTCCATCAATATGAACGTTTTTTGGCACCTGAACTCTTTCAGGCCCTGGAGCATAAAGCTCTCTTGCGCCAGACCGGTTTGTCCGAAAAATGGATTGAAGAGATCATTCGTGTAGGGCTTGAAAAAAAAAGAATCGGGGATGAATGGGTTTCATTGTCGACAATTGTTAAATATGCACGCAAACGTAACATCGACGATGATGATATCGCTCAATGTATCATTGATGCCATGCTTGAAGATAAACCACTGAAAAGTATATTGGAAAAATTGGGTTTTACTTCTCGCAGTCTTACCAAAACACCTTAATAAGGAATTCAAACGGATTCTTGTGACTATAATGATGCTACAGACGTATACCATATGTGATCAGATAAAAATCACCGATAGAAGAAAACCAATTCTGATATTGATCGTATTCATGATTTTATCCTTTCAGACAGCAGTGAAACAAGCACAGGGCGAAGATGCGGAAGAAGCATTCATTGATGGGGTTATTACCTCAGGTAGGTGTCAAGATTATGAAAATAACTGGGGGCTGAGCGAGAAGAAGAAAAGCCCGGAAAAAGGATATTCTTTATATTATCAAGGGCGCTGTGCACTTGCCAGCAACGATGCCCATATGGCCAAGGGGCATTTTCAGCAAGCCCTGAAACACCGCAATGATTTTGTCGAGGCATTGTTTTGGCTGGGAGTCACTCATTGGGCCCTGCTTGAGTTTGAAAATGAAAGAATTCATTACGAAAAGGCCCTGCATCTAAATCCGGATCATACCCCATCTCTGTTATATTTGGGGCATCACTACCTGGATCAAGGTGAGTGGCAGAAAGCGATTCAATTATATCAAAAGGTATTGAAAATAAAACCGGATCAAGCCACGGCAATGTATAATTTGTCCCTTGCCTATGCCAGGCAGGGAGATACGAGTGCTGAAGAAAAAATATTGCAGCGATATCTTGATGTCTATCGATCTGGTGAAGAATCCATAAAAGCATTGAATCGATTGAATCAAAAGGGAAATTTTTCTTATCGTGGTATATGGATCAATAAACGCCTGTTCATAATACCGGCTGTCTCATTTGAAAGTGGGAGCGCTGAATTTTCTGAAGAACAATTTCACAAAGTGGAAAATATCGCTGAAATTTTGCAAAAAGCAGATGCGCAGACAATTTTTCTGGTGGTGTATGTAGAAGCTAATGAACCTCTTGCCAAGCAAAGGGCATTACGGATCAAAGATTTATTTCAGGAAAAGTATCGGGTTTTGTTTCAGACAAGCTGGTTTGGTGAAGCAGAGACGATTAGATTGAATAATAAAAGTATTCATTTGTCCGCATCGGTCAAATGGATTGTCCAGCAGGAGCAATAATGGGAGAATTTAAAATGTGTAAGCAAGGGAATGGTTTTACAAAAAACTGGCGATGTTTGTTTTTCGCACTATTGTTCGGGTTGGTCATCTGCATTGGCAGTCTGCCTGTTGCAGCCCAAGAAACGGATACCGAGACCGGAGAAACCGGTGAGGAGGGTGTCGTTAAAGGGGATGAACCGGTATTTAAAAATGTTGCTGAAGCCGATAAAGTTGAAAATCTATCAGAGGCCTGGGCTGCACAACTTGATCCTGAATTAAAGGAAAAATTGGATGCGGAACAAGCCGCCGGCGACGAGGTTGAACGATTAGAGACAGAAGGAGCACCTCAGGAAGAAATTGATGCTGCTAAAGCCGAGTTTGATGACGCTCAAACAGCTGTGGCCGAGGCTTTTGGAGATGTCGCCCTGGGTGACCCGGATGATATTATGGAAATGCGGGAAAGCGGAATGGGATGGGGGCAGATTGCCCATGAGTTGAATGTTCATCCGAGTGTATTGGGGCGCGGCCATCAGAAAACAAATCGATGGCAAGAACAAGAGGGAATTGATTCTGAAACCGGCGAAACTGACCCTGAAACTGAAATTGAAACTGCAACCAAAAGAGATTTAAAGCGCGGCATGAGCGGCAACAAACATGGTCTTTCCGTCAGCGGGGATAACTCAAGGGACGGTGGTAAATCCATGGGGGTCGATAAGGTCAAGGAATCCAAAGGCAAATCGGTTGAGCGCAAGGAAAGTAAAAAGTCATCTGGTGGCAGCAGTGTTTCCAAGGGAAATAATGGGAAATCCAATTCAGGAAACGCCAACAGCAATAAAGGCGGAAATTCTAAAGGGAAGTCCAAAGGGAATTCCAAAAATAAGAAAAAATAATTGAATTTGTAGATATCTTTTTTAGAAAACCGCTGTATGATTTTTATAATCATGCAGCGGTTTTATTTTTGATAGTTTTGTTTTTGAATTATTGGTTAGATGATCGGGAGACTTCCTGATCAATGGCCTGCTGTAAATCCGGCAAGGACCTTTTTCTTTGGAGTTTGCCATTGATAAAAATGGCGGGAACTCCTCTAACTCCTGCTTTGACGCCATCTTGGATATCTTTTTGAACCTGTTGCAAATATTTGGGGTTATCCATTTTTTCCTTGAATTCAGATGGATTGAACCCTAACCCTTTAGCGGATTCAAGGATAAAGGCATCGTTAATTTTTTTATAATTTTTAAGTAGGTGGTCATGGAAGGGCCAAAATTGATCGGTTTCAGAAGCCGCAAGGGCTGCAAGGGCTGCCTGAAGGGCATACTGATGGCTTTTTAAAGGAAAGTTTTTATATACAAGTTTCATTTTCTCAGGATTTTTCTCAAACAACTGCTTGAGTACCGGCGAGAGCCGGGCGCAGTACGGTCATTGAAAATCACTGAATACCACCACTTCCACCGGCGCATCCTGCTTGCCAAGGGTTGGAGACCCTTTTGTATCAATTTGAACGGGGATAGCAAAATAGAGCACCTGAGCGGTCTTTTTTTCTTTACTGCTGATTAAAATGGTATTGTCATTGGGGCCGGGAGTAATTTTTGAAATATGGGTACCCACTTGGATCTTTTCACGAAAAGTCCCGCCGGCATCATAAATAAGAATATCACCAACATCCGTCAGCACAAAAGTGAACTTGCCGCTTTTCGAGATCGCCATGTCCAGAGGCTGATTTTCCAGTTGGATTGTTTTATTAATGTTCCATTCGATCGAAGCGTGGGACTCCATTCCAAAAAAACCGAGTAAGAGTAATCCGGAAACCAATATTGCCTTCAATTTTTTCATACAGCTTCTCCTTAATATTAAAAAAAAGACTACCCGGCTGAACATAACCAGTTGGGTAGTCTTTGTCTATCTGTTTATAATATTATCGAATTAGGTGCTATCGCAATCCTTTCCAGCTTGTTCGTCCGGTTTTGTAATTACCGATGGGTAAATTGACCATTGGAATTTCAACAATTGCTCCGGTACTGGTTTGGGCAAATGCCTTGGCTCCTTCCTCTGCACCCACATGGAGATTGGGCGTGATGGCCATGCCCCTGCCAAGTGAGAGCCGGCCCACGGAAGTAGCCGTTTCACCTTCACCCTCCACACCTTTGTCATCTCCAAATACCGGTGCATACCAGGCTGTTCCGGTTTTATAATATAAGCCGTAAAGGTATGAATTCCCTTCCGATCCACATGTAAGACCGGATGGCAGATAGGTAGTAAAAGCCAACAAACCGCCGAGAAGGGTGCCCTGTCCAAGATTTCGTTCATAGTTATCCGTGAAATCTTTTTTCCAACCATCAGTATACGTATCCACATAGGTTTCAAGGTCACCCAGAGTGGTAATTTCCGCTCCGTTTAGTTTTGGTAGAACACAACCAACATCGGACTCACACCTTACATCTGCATCTATTTCCGTCAGAATACCGGTCACCGGAACCAAGCCGCGGTCACCGACTGCCGTTTCTGAGCCATCAGCCGTCTCATTTTCCAGAGCATCCCAGGTAAAACTCCCATTTTCAACCGGCTCCTTTAGGCCGTAAAAGGTTTCCGTTTTTCCACTGGAGGGGTCGGGGTCGTTCTTGTCTTCCGCATCAAAATATCGGCCTGTGCCAAAATAAACCCAGTAATCGAATCCATCATACCCAATGCTCGGGGCAGACGTTATCGGACGGCCAACATCTAGCATAATACCCGGTGCCGTCCATAGATTTGATATGGATTCATCTGTGGGGATGCGATAGAAATTTCCATCCCAAGCATCCCAGGTTCCTTCAACGGTCCCAAAATATAGAACATCCGCCTTGAAATCCAGATCATAATCCACCGCAATGGGATCTGAAACAAAACCGGTGGGTGAGGTTGCGGTAAGGTCATAGCTACCGGCGCCAAAATTCGGACTTCCCAGGGCAGGGACAGAGTTTGGGATGCGGAATGGTTGTGGTGTTCCTGCAATCAGATTCGCCAATGGGAATACACCGATTTTAGCAGAGTCGCTGCTGGTGCCGTCGAAAGCATCCGGTCCACTGCCCAGCAGAAGGTACCATTGATCATTAGCACCCTCGCTTTCATCAATATCTTCGGTTCTGGGATCATCCAGGGTTTTAATAGGAACCACCACCGGAATATTGGTGGCAAAACCAATATCTATGTTGCTGGCCGGGTCATAGGTCAATTCTCCCAATAATGCCGGTGGATTTTCCGGATCTGTAATATCAATTACTACATAGGAAGAAGTAAATACCCGGCTGTCGACCGAAGCATCCGCATCTGCGGAAACTTTGTTGCCACCCATTCGCATCCCGGCGACCAGTATGGTTCCCCACCCATTGGGGTGAGTGGCGTCATTCGGGAAAATCTGCACATCAAAAATACTGGGCTTGAGATCCACATAATACTGGTGCTCATAGTCCTCAGCCGTCAGGCATTGCAGATGAGGCAACAGGTTATAGGGCACATACGCCCAAAGCTCCGCGCCTAAAGCAGGGCCGCTATCACTTCCGCAAGATCCACCCGAAGGAGCGGAAAGGCAGAATTTATTAAGATCAGCCGAGAAAAAACCACCGTTAACCGCGTGAATCATACCGTCATTGCCGCCGAAATAAATCACATTACGGCGATCCTTGTACTGGTTGTAAAATTTCGCGTAAGATGCATCCTTGTAAATCAGGTGATACCCTTCCGCCGGTCGCCCCACTGCTGTTGGTGTGGAATAAATAATATCCCCCAACCGCCATGTGATGGTATCCGGATCACCGGCAATGGTGAAATTATCCGGTGTATTCAGCTCCCGTGATCTAAGGCCGCTTGAATCTTTACCCCTCACCCAGTTGACGATAGCGTCTACTTGAGCATCAGTCGTCACGCCAAAATCAGTGGGTACCGATTTACGAGCCACATCTGCCACGGATACGTCCAGGTCCTCCCAATTTGTTGAGGCAACAAAGGGGATCAGCTCGCTGTCATCACCATAGGCAACTCCATCATTATCAATGTCATTCCAAGTATAAATAATTCGTTCTTTGACCAAGGAAATCAGATCCGTCCGATTGGTTTCTATATCTGAAACATCTGCCAGCCATTCAGATGCAGACCAAAGGTAGTTAACGCTATCTAAGCCCACAATAGTGCCGCTGCAATTGCCGTTACCATCAAATGTGCCGTAGCAGACCTTGGTTTCATTATCGGATTCATCAAAATAGAATGTGACTTGATTGTCTCCTGAGTCCAGGGTTCGATTTCCATTGGTATCTTCATATTGGTTACCCGAAGCATCCACGAAAAGGGAATGTACTTCTCCGGCCCAGGTCACATCCGGCTTATCAGTCGGTCCCAATAGGCTTGGCCAGAAAATGGCCTGATAAATGGCGCCTTCCCCGCTTCTGGTGGCGGCTATGACCGAAGCCGCTGACCCGGCAGAGGCACTGGTGCGGATCAGGTTAAATATTGTTGTAAGATCCTCCTCTAATTGGGTTGGATTGCTGGCAAAGTACGGAGCCGTGGTTCCACCATTGGCAGCCGCATTCTCCAGAAGGGTTTTGGGGCTACATTCCCCGCTCCCTTCATCGCGAATGGTACCGGCGACAACAAAATAGGTTTTGAGATTCTGATAAGCTTCGTTATCAGGCCCGGTAACACTGAATAGGTCCGTACCGGTCTGGGCATAATGAGACAAGTCGTCCAGAAATGTGCTGCCGAATAGATCCCCACATCCGGAAGTATTATCCGTATCTGGATCCTTTCGGTCAGCGTTGGCGGCAAACTCCATCATATCCTCATTCTGGTCGGCGGTGGAGGCGCCTTCAGTAATGACCAGAATATTGTTGTCCTGACACCAGTCCGTACAGGGGAAGTCTGGATCACTCCCAGTGGAAATATCGAACTTTTCATCCAGTAAACCATAATTTTCCGTATAATAGGCAATGGCGGAATAGAGAGCTTCAGCAAGGGGGGTCCAGGAATCCGCTTTTATTCCGTTAATGGCGGTTACAAGGCTTTCTGAATGGGTGGTTACACCCTCTTCATCCATATCGATTTCAACAAGAACCTGGCCACCGTCATGGTTTGTTGCAGCATCACAGTTCTTATTGATGTGTGTGTTGGAGGTGTCGCATTCACTCAAGGAGCCATCAGCATTGAATTTCATGGCACCGATGCGGATATCATCGGCATAATCCTGGATCAGGCCGGAAGGCGTTGTATCCTCGCTGAGACGCCCCACCAGAGTGGCGATGGGATCACCCAACTGACCTTCAGCCCCGGTATCGGTGATCATGGCCGGCAGGTTCCAGGTCTCTCCGGTGGAAGTAGTAAGATCACTGGGATCGATTACTTCAGGCACCTGGGCAACACCACAAAACGCCTTTAACCGATCAACTACGCAAGAGTCATTATCATCATAGGCATCACCCCCGGTATACCCGTTGGACACTCCGGCATCCCATTCGCCAGGTACAACCCCGCCCGAACAATCACCCGTGGTTTTATCTTCCCATTTGCTTCCGGGGCACTTATTGTTTTTCCAACCATCACATACTTCAACCAGGTTGCCATCATCACAGCGTTCATTCACTGCAAAATTATAACCATCACAAGAGACGGTTGAGCAAGTTGGATCACCGATCGGGTCTTTCCAACAGCGACCTATATAATCATCAGCGCAGACATAAGCAGGGCTGCTCGGATCAATATCGTCGGAGTGGATAAAATCCTCGTAAACATTTTGGCACTGGTTTTGTAACGAAGTGACATGCTGGATCTTATCATCATCCTTCCAGCCGTGCTCGTCAGCATACCAGCAGGATTGAACGGCCTGATTGTATGAACCATTGACATTGCCGGTATAACTTGACCCACTGCCCGTAGTATCATACTGCATGCATTTGTTAATCGCGGTCTTGAGCTGGCCAAGGGATGTGTTTTCAGCAGCCATCAGATCGATGGCTTCCTGGCAATATTCTGAATTAAAAGGGTCCTCATTCACTTGGAATAAATCGATGACGGTGGTTTCGGATTCGAGGCCTAACCCGTCGACGTCATCTGAATTCGGATGGACACCAAGGATTAAATAAAACGTGCTTGTGCCGTCTGAAACTTGTAATTGTTTAATAAATCGTCGTCCTGAGCAGCCTCGGTTTTCAGAGGTCAGGTAATCATTTGCGGCATCATATTTGCCGCCGGTCAGGATCTCTTTCTGGATGTCGAATTTGGATGACGTGGCCCAGTTCCAGAAGTTTCCTTTGGCTTTGATTTTAACAGTATTCGAATCCGTTGAAACATAGAGTTTGACATCTGTTGAATAATAATAGTTTCCGCCCGTTGGATCGTAAGCTGTGTCATCGGATTCAGCAAAGTGGTTTGAGGCCGCGATATATTCATACCAGGTGCCCAGGTCAAAGTACCCGGCATACCAAGTGCTGTCCGCACTTGAATCATAGGTCGTATAGCTTGAGGTAAAAGTGGTTCCATCATAGCGCCCATCAACGCATGTTGATGCATCGTCACTACTATCAATATAGGCCATATCATACATACTGCCGGAGTTATCAATGATCAGCAGCAGATTGGGGTCCACCCCGGCGGACAGGAAGGGAGGTACGGCAAAGTTATCCGAACAGGAAGCATCGGCAGCCAGCGCTTGTCCATAAAACAAGCTGCATAGCAATGAAAACAGAATCAATAATAATGCCCCTCGCATTTTTATTTGAATATTATTCATGGTTTAATCTCCTGCTGTTAAGTGCGGTATAAGCACGAAAATATTATAAATATTAAGAATAATCATTTTAAGATGGGCACCTACTCAATCCCGACCACATGGCGCCATTGAACCATAACCGTTGATTTGGAATTCCAGTTGCCTTGATGCTCGGAAAAGACATCATAAATAAGAGAAGTTCCCCCGCCGGCAATAGATTTTCCCTTACCCGCATAACCGGATGCCATCTGAATAGCGCTGCCCTGGGAAATCTCCGCGTCACCGCCGATCGAAAAGTTTGTATAGGGTTTGGTTAAAGATCCGGTAAGGGGACAATTTGCCGCCGGTATACAAAAATCCCAATTATCTTCAGATGGGACCGATGAGACTTCTTCCGTCCAGAAGTTCGTATCCATGATACTGATGTATCCCCCCTCACCATATGAAGTGCTTGTAAAACCGGTTCCGGTTGCAATGTTCTGTTCCAAAAGTTCCGTTGCCATTTCAGTGGAACCGTCGGCAGAATAGAAAGCCACTTTTTCCGAGCGGTCATTACGTGAAATCATGATATCAAGATTACTGGTGTTGACAGCGGCAAAGCCGATGATTGTGAGTGCCACCAATATGAAAAGGGCGACTACAATGGCGGAACCGTTCTCATTTGTAAGGGATCTATTATCGTCTTTATTCATTTTATTTGATCCTTTTAGAATTGTTTTCACTAAGTGATTCCCCTGATATAATCCAGGGATAGATCAGTATCTACACCGCGATTATTCCATATAACGATAATCCTGAGGGTCTTGGTGTTTTCAATCGGATAATCATTGGCAACGTTATAATACAATTCATAGGGATTGTCGGAGGTGGCCGCTTGAAACTGATCAGCAGTGCCGCTGGTGGCGTCATCAAGGCCGCCAACGCCGTCATTATCTGAATCATCAAGAAGGGCATTATCATAATCAATGCTGATAATGGTTTCGATCTGATCCTGCAGGGACGTAACCGATTCCGTAACAACTCTTCCGGTGCCGTTTCCCTGAATGGCAGATACCTGCATGGAAATAACTGCCAAAATTCCGATGGAAAAAATCGCCAGGGCGATCATGATTTCCATGAGCGAAAAACCGTCCGGGTTGTTAATTTTTTTTCCTAAAAGTGCGTGTATTGTATTCATACATGGATCTCCCCGCCAGATGATAAACTTAAAAGTAATCATGTTGATTCTAGCCCCATATTTCTTAATCTGATAGTGGTTCGTACAAGCCTTCGTCGATAGTTCAGCGGTTTATCATCAGCTGGTAGATTAGAAGGATTTAAAATTGTTGTCCCCTGAAGGTTTTTATATGTTTTATTATCAGATATATTACGGTCAAATGCCCGGGCAATAATTGCGATTTGAATGGATCGCATATCGGCGGTAGTTGCGGTGGGGTCGCCGTTTCCATCAAGGTAGACAAAGTTGAGGACTTCAATGTCTTCTGCGATCACGGCCCCATTACGGGTCAAGTCTCCACCAGATAAGACATACGTGACGGTTTCATCAAAATTAGCGGTATTGGCAATCGTACCATCAGAATAATTGGATTCATCGGCCTCGTCGGGATTATCCGGGTCATCGTTGTCGTTATCAACACCGTCTGTTTCTCCCCCGGTGATATCCATGGTGAAGGTGATGGTGTCGGCATCTGCCGTAGTAATACCGGCTTCTGCATTTCCAGTGGGGTCGCAACCCGCGAGCCGGAGTTCACCCAGCATTCGTAAAGTGCTGACCCGGATATTACTCTGTGCCGTTGCCACCCGCTCCTGACTGGTGTGATACTCGGCATTATCAATGTAGACCTTGAAAATGGCGGTGGAAAAGATACCGAAAATAGCCATTGAGATCATCAATTCGATTAAGGTAAAACCTTTTGGTTTAATGGGCATGATATTTTCCTTACAGTTTTGTGCGGTCGATCTTATAGTTTGGTTGAACTGACATTTCCAGCAGGTGAAAGTGTAATTTTGTAGGTGCGATAACTGTTTTTAATGATGACATCTCCCGCTCGGTCATCAGCCGGCAGGGCGATATTGTTAAAACCGGCTTCCGTATACTTTGAAGCACCCTTTTCAAACTCAACTGACTCAATGGTGACACCGGCCGGCATACTGATGGTACCGAGACTCGGTTCATCATTATGCTTGGTAAAATCTTCTGCCGTCCCACCGCCGTTACCATTGTCCACAAAGATTTGATATGTATGTGTATTTTTATCGAATGTGAGCACGATATTTTCCTTGCGCTTGACTGCTTCCATTTTTGCATATTGAAAATTTGAGACCAGATCGTTTACACCTGCCTTCAATCGGTAGTTGGCCATGGCCGGAATCAATGTGGGTACGGTAACCGCCGATACGATAGCGATTATGGCAATGCCGATCATCAATTCCATCAGGGTGAATCCCTTTGAATGGAATCGGGTTTTTGGGGAAAGGACCGGATTTTGTCTCTGGGTAATATGGTGTGTCGTATTTTTGAGTGATTTGGTGGGTAAAATAAAAAGAGTATCCATTCGTAACTCCCTGTTATTTTTGTGGTGCTTTCAGTATTAATTGCAGAAAATATGCCGAATCAATTTTTTTAATGATAAAATATTGATTTTATGCTAAAATTTATATGTTTTGCAGGGGGTGATTTGAAAATAAAAATAGATAAAGGTATAAAAAAAAATTACATATAATTATTATTTTAATAATAAAATTAATATGTTATGTTATTATTATAAACCTCATCTATAAAGTATACGTTTTATGTGTGGATTTGGTCACACTTTTTACGGAAGTAAAGATCTTGATTGAAACATCAAAAATAGGCCATCGTTTCAGAATTTATGAGTAGCATCTAAATTCATATCTATCTGGAGGAAAAGAAAGGCATCAAATGCATCGTTTAATTGGAATTTTTTTATTTCTGGGTTGTTTGTTTTTCAGTCCGATCAATACTTTTGCTGAGCAACCGGTTGTTTTGCATGTGGGGAACTGGAGCCCTTATATTGATCCCACTCTTAAAGGGGGGGGGCTTTTATCTGAAATTGTCAGTGCCGCGTTTGCAAGTATTGGGAGGAATATTCAGCTGGAATATTTCCCCTGGAAGCGAGTAGAGGCCCAGATAGATAACCATAATGGTATTTCTTTTGGGTACATCAAAAATGAAGAACGCAAATTGAAATGGCTGTATTCAGATGAAATCACAAAAGGCGGATCTGTGTTTGCCGCTCGCAAAGATGCCGGTATTTCATGGAAAGCATTGAATGATGTCAAACCTTATCGGATTGGTATCACTCATGGATACAGCTATGGCGATGAATTTGATCGTTATAAACCAGAGCTTAAAGTGCAGATAGCTTATACTGATGAAGAAAATTTTGAAAAATTATTGGAACGGAAAATCGAACTGTTTTGTATTGATTACACGGTTGGTGCCATGCTTTTGCGCAAACGCTTTTCACCGGAAGTGAGGGCTGAAATTGAGTTGATAATGGAACCACCCATTGTAAATTATAGCATGTTTATGGTCTGCGCCAAATCCTCTCCGGTTTGTAAAGAAATAGTTGTGGAATTTAATCAAGGCTTGCAAATCATATACGATAATGGCCAAAAGGAGGCGATTATTAAAAGATATATGGTATTTGATTAGGGGTTTTGTCAAAAAACGCAACCGTCAATTATAGCAGCAAAAATGTGTTCTTCTTGAGTGGTAATGTAATAAATTGAACCCAAAAATTGAAACTATACCAACTCCGAGTCAAACCGATAAAAAACTGGCGGAAAACCCACCGGTCATCGCCTGCCATGAATGCGATCTTTTATCTGTGTACCGACCTATTATCGGCGGGGGGCGGGCAAATTGTCCGCGTTGTGGGGCGCTGCTATATCATTCCGTACCGAATAGCGCCGGGAAGATTCTGGCGTTAAATTTAGCGGCTCTGATGATTTTTATCATGGCCAATGCCTTTCCATTTATTTCCCTTGAAATGAGCGGGCGGACAGAGGAAAGTGTTTTAATTTCCGGTGCCCTGGCGCTTGCCCGTTCAGGGATGCCCCAACTCGGTATTCTAGTATTCTTGACAAGCTTTTTGTTCCCTTTGGCAGTCATCGTCGGTCATTTATATGTCTTCGGGTTTTATCACTTATTTGGGGTCCAGGCCCCTCAAAGGGCCATTGTTTATCGTATGGTCAAGATGATTTCACCCTGGAGTATGACGGCCATTTTTTTACTGGGGGTGTTGGTTGCCATCGTCAAACTCCTGGACCTTGCGACCGTAATTCCCGGAATATCTTTTGCTTTTTTTGTGTTGTTGATGCTGGTGATGGCCGAATCCCACGCAAGCCTGGACCCGTTGATTATTTGGCCCCCGATGCCGGTGCCGGATTTTAAAAAAATGAGCGGGAAAACAGCTAAATCCAATAATTTATTGCATTGCCACACTTGTGGTTTACTAGTGCCCCTTAAACAAGTGGCACAAACCGCAGAATTGATTTGTCCTAGGTGCGGCAGTGGTTTGCATATGCGCAAAAAGGACAGTTTGTCCAGAACCTGGTCTTTGGTGGCGGCTGCCCTGATTTTAATTTTGCCGGCCAATATATACCCGGTCATGACAGTGATTTATTTCGGCCAAGGAGAGCCGGATACGATATTATCCGGGATTATCCATTTGATCCATAGTGGAATGTGGCCTCTTGCCATGATTATTTTCATTGCCAGTATCGTCATCCCCATCGCTAAACTGATCATGCTGATTTTTTTGTCGATTTCCGTTCAGCGAAAATCACAATGGCGACCTAAAGATCGAACTTTGATGTATCGGATTACAGAGAGCATCGGCGCCTGGTCCATGGTGGATGTTTTTTTGCTGGCTGTCTTGGCCGCCCTGGTGCGTCTGGATGCCATTGCCACGGTAGAGCCCGGAATGGGAGCGGTTTTTTTTGGTTCGGTAGTCGTCATCACCATGCTGGCGGCCCAATGTTTTGATCCCCGCAACATATGGGATAATTTGAGGGATAGGAGCTAAATGGATTCACAACCAATGGAAAACAAAGGCATGGATACGATTTCTGAACCTCTGATTCGTAAGAAACGGAAAATTTCTTTGGTTTGGATTATTCCCATTATTACGCTGATCGTCGGTGGATGGTTGATTTATAAAACTATTTCGGAAAAAGGACCGATCATCACCATCACTTTTAAAACTGCAGAGGGGATTGAGGCCGGGAAAACCAAAATTAAATATAAGGATATCGAAATCGGCATCGTAAAGTCGGTTTATTTCAATAAGGATTTTTCCACGGTAATTTTAGAAGCGGAAATCGCTAAAAAAGCAGAACCTTTTTTAAAACGGGATACTAAATTTTGGGTTGTTAAGCCAAAACTCAGTATGCGGGAGGTTTCCAACCTGTCAACCCTGGTATCCGGGGTCCATATCGAGATTGAACCCGGTCCGGGAGCATCTCAATACCGTTTCATCGGTCTTGAAATTCCACCAGCGGTAAAGGCGGATGAAGCCGGTGTGGAAGTGACACTTTTGACGGAAGAACTGGGTTCCGTGGATGTGGGGTCACCCATTTACTACCGAGGGATTTTAGCCGGTGAAATTTTAGGATGGGAGTTGGGCAATGATAAAAAAAGTATTTTTATTCGGAGCTTCATCAAGGCACCCTACGATAGACTGATCAAGACGAATACTCGCTTCTGGAATGTCAGCGGGATCGATGTCTCCATGGGGGCGGATGGTATTCGCTTACGCACAGCCTCGGTTGAATCCCTCATATATGGCGGGGTTGCCTTTGAAACCCCGTTGTCCATTGAAGAAAACGGTCAAGATGTGAACGGGGTCATATTCACACTGTATAGCGATTATGACAGCATTCAGGAACAATCCTATACTAAAAAAGTAACTTTTATACTTTTTTTCACAGGGTCCGTAAGAGGGCTTACCATAGACGCCCCTGTGGAATTTAAGGGGATTAAAATCGGTTCCGTAAGGGATATTCGACTTCACTATGATGAAAAGGATCTTACTTTTCGCATACCGGTTTTGATTGAGATTGAACCGGAGCGAATCATCAGCCAGGGCGGAGAAGATAAAATTACTTCACCTTTGAGAACGTTACAGCGATTGGTGGAGCAAGGGTTACGGGCAAGGCTCCAAACAGGAAATTTATTGACCGGGCAATTGTATGTGGAACTGGATATGCATCCGGATACGGAATCCATACTGGTTGCCGCGAAAGATATTCCATACCCGGAGCTTCCCACGATTCCCGCCAGCTTTGAGCAAATAACTACGTCGGTGAAAGAGATCCTGACGAAACTGGAACAAATTAACATAGATGGGATCGGCAATGAGCTGCATCAAACACTTCAAAATGTCAATTCATTGGCCAGAGGTGCCACTGAATTGATTGAAGGGCCTAACGTGACCTCAACCCTGGATGATCTCAAGGACAGCATGTTGCGCTTTAGAAATATAATCGCAAAACTTGAAGCGCGTATCGATCCATTGTCCGATAATCTGGAAAAAACCCTTGGCGAGGGCTATGCAACTCTGGCCGAGGCCCGTGAAACATTGGACCTGATGAACCAGATGTTGGTCCCGGAATCTCCGTTCCAGTATGAAGTGATTGAATTGGCGGATGAACTGGCGGAAACCGCTCGGTCCATACGTATTTTGGTGGACCTTTTGGAACGAAGACCCAATGCGTTAATCTTTGGAAAACAGCCCGGGGGAGAACAATGAAAAAAAAATTTTTGAAACACATTTTGCCGGGAGTGTTATTCATTACATTGCTTTTTGTACTTTCGGGATGCATGTCAGGCGCTAGTGTAAAGACACGGTATTATGTGTTGAATCCCGTAGCACCGGAATCAGGTGAGGCGATACCGAAAAACAGCACCGATAACATCTCCCTTGAAATCATCTCCCTGCGCTTACCGCAATACTTAGAGCGACCTCAGATTGTTACCCGCAGCCACCAAAATCAGCTGCAATTGTCAGAGTACCACCAATGGGCCGGGAATTTGCGTAAAAACGTGACCATTGTATTGGCACGCAATTTAAGTCGGTTTTTGAAGACACCCAATGTGATCGTGCCACCTCAATCCACCAGAATTCAGCCTGATTTTAGGGTGCAATTGGAAATTATGCAGTTTGAAATGGATGCGGAGGGCACGGTTCAATTTAGCGGGCAGTGGCGGTTGTGGTCCCGGGATCAGAAAACAGCACCGGTAACCCAAATAGTAGAACTGGCGCGGGCCATAGAATTAAAGGGAGGTGATTATGCCGGAATCGTTCAAGCCATGGAAGAGGTTTTGGGGGAAGTCAGTCTTTTAATTGCAGACGTCATCGCGACGCAAAATTAAAACAATTTTTAATTATGGCAAAACTGAGTAGTAAACTCTGGATTTACAGTTTAATTATATATTTGTGGATTTGTGCTGTCGTTTTCGCGGCAGATACGGATGGGAAATTATCCGGTCGCGATATCATGACAACCGCTACCAAACGACATATTTCATACCCGTACGTGTTTGAAGAACAAGCGGTCATCATGACCGATTGCGATCAGAACCGCTATGTCCGCCGGATGCGCCGTTTCTCAAGGATTGAAGCCAATGGTTCGGCCAAGGCCTTATTAATGGTCACAGACCCGCCTGAAGTAAGGGGTGTAGCCTTTTTATTGCACTTAAAACCGGATCAACCCCTGGGTGCAGGGATCTATTTGCCTGCATATGGAGATGAGTTTAAACAAAATAATCCCGAATCCGGGTCCGGCCGGGTATTGGGGACTGATTTTACAGCACCGGATTTTTTACCCACTGATTTGGCGCAATATTGGTTTGAGCGCAATGACGATATCCGAATTGGTAAAATCTGGCATTTTGTAGTAGATGCCATACCCAAAAGTATAAAGCATTCCGGGAAAAATCCTGAGGTGCGGCAGCGCCACTATATTCGCCGAGATATTTTTTTTATTGTTCAGACAACCTATTTTAATCAAGTAAAGCGAATGACGCGCCGGAGAACCAACCTTGCTTTAAAGCCGGTAGATCAGAAAATGTGGGTGGCGGACATGGTCTTGATGGAGGATATTGCCGGTTGCCATCAAACCCTGATCAAGGTCACAAATCGAATTTTTTCAGCAGACTATGTGCCACCAGGTATCTTTGAACCGGAATTTGTCATTCGAAATCGGCGTATTTTACTGGAAGGGGAAAGACTATCCCGATTCAGTTGGCTGAATAGTCGGGGGACTGAAACACCGATTGATTCAGTATTGCCTTAAAGGTAAGGGTGCCGCCGATGCCGTTCAACCATGCTAATGAAAGCTGCCCATGATTAAACGCCTCATGTTGTTTAGCATCAATCATAGCAAAATAGCGATTCTGATATTGCTGGTAATAACCCTGTTTGCCGTATCAGGACTGCCCTATCTGACCATGGATACGGGACTCGATCGCTTGATCGCAAAAGATGATCCGGACTTGCCGGCATATGCTAGGATTACTCAGGAATTTGGATCAGATGAACGCATTTTAGTGGTAGTGAGTGATGCTCATTTATGGACGCTAAAGGGAATTCAGGCGGTAGAACTGCTTTCGAATCAACTCTCAGCATTGCCTTTTATTACCGGCGTGGAGGACCTTTTCAGCCTGCCGAGCATCATGGGGAAAAAAAATCGAATCACCGTAAAGCCCGTCCTGAACCGAAATGAAAACAGCCCGGAGAACATTTTACAGGCAAAAAAAAGAGCGTTGGCCAATCCTTTAGTGACCGGTAACTTTATCTCACCCGATGGATCGACGACTATCATTTTGCTTTCATTGGACCCAACAGTGGACCCTGCTTCTGATATTGTGCATGAGTCGATGGAAAAGATTTTGGGCACGGCCAGGGAAAAATTAGATGATGTTTTTCAAATAGGGTCTGGAAGAACCAAAAGGGAATTGAGCCAGGCCCTAAAGGCGGATCTATTTATTCTGGGGCCAATCTCGGCCCTAGTCTTACTCATTGCCATCCTGTTTTTTTTGGAAAGCTTTTTTACTGCTGTTGTTCCCCTTGTTACATCCGCCGTGAGCATATTATGGACTTTCGGCATGATGGGGTGGGCGAATATCCCGTTGAATATTTTGAGTGCCATGCTCCCATCCCTGATTTTAGTGATCGGTTCTACGGAAGATATTCATATGGTGGCGGCTTATTTTCAAAAGATTGCAAAACAAAAGGAAAAGAATCGTAAAGCTGCGGCTGAATATATGTTGCGGCATTTGGGTGTTGCCCTTTTGCTGACGGTGGCCACGACCACAGCTGGTTTTGCCAGTAATGTGTTTAGCGGAATATCTTTGATTCGTGATTTTGCCTTAAGCGCAACATTTGCACTAGTGGCCAATGGAATCATCACGATTTTATTAGTACCGTTGCTTTTGATTTGGGCAGGTCCTGTTAAAACCAGGCTGTTCAGTTCTCAAAAACGATCCATTGATGTGGCCGGCTGGTTTGTCAAGCTGTTCGGATACACCAACCGTCGCTTTCCCCGGGTGCTGTTGCTGCTCACTGGCGCATTATGTAGTTTCTTTTTATTTCAGCTATCGAAGCTGTATGTCACCAATGACCCATTATCCTATTTTAGAGCTGATCAGCCATTGGTAAAAGATATTCAGCGGATGCATCAGTCTTTGAACGGTATGAAGACCTTTTTTGTTACCTTGGAGTCTGAAAAGGAAAATGCGTTCTTGGAACCTGCCAATATTGCGCTCATTCAAAAGATTCAGGGTTTTATGGAAAAACAGAATATTTTCGATTCCAGTATTTCCCTGGCCGATTTTTTGGCATTGGTGAATCGGGAATTTCATAATGGAGATCCGAAGCAATATAAACCACCCATGAGAAAAAAGTTGATAGCCCAATACCTATTATTTTTTCATCGCCATGATCTGGAACGGTATGTAAGCTATGATTATCGACGGGCCAATATTATTGTACGCCATAAAGTTGGCGATTCCGACATTCTGAACCGGCATGTGGATGAGCTGCGCGAAGTAGCAAATTTTAAGGCCGGCAAAGATATCAAGGTTCATGTCGTAGGTGAGAATTTGATGATCAATGCCGCCGCTCAAAAACTGATGTTCGCCCAGATTAAATCCTTGGTAATTCTCATGGGGGTCATTTTCTTATTGATGTCAGCTTTGTTTACTTCGTTCAAAGGCGGTTTTATAGCCTTGATCCCCAATTTGATTCCCATTATTTTAATGTTTGGGATTATGGGCTTTTTGGAAATACCGTTGAATCCGGGAACTGTTATGGTGGCAGTGATTGCAGTGGGACTAGCCATTGATGCCACGATTCATTTGTTTACGCGCTATAACGAACTTTGCCGGCGCACTTCTGACTATGAAGCCGCAGTTTTTGAGACTCTGGCGGCTGAGGCTACACCCATGACCGCTACTAGTCTGGCCTTGGCGTTGGGGTTTGGTATCCTACTCCTGTCTCGATTTAGCCTGGTTGCTCAGTTCGGGGCGCTTTCGGCGGCTACCATGCTGTTTGCGATGTTTGCCAATCTTTTGATTACCCCTTTGATAATGGCCCGGGTTCGTTTAGTGGGTCTCAACCAGATTTTGACACTGAAAGTGCATCAAACAGTGTTGGACCACAGTCCTTTGTTTGACGGGTTGACCCGTTACCAGATGAAAAAGGCCATTTTAATTTCCGAGATGCGTGAGTTGAAGAAAGGCACGCTGCTCATTGAGCAGGGAACCATCGGGCGCAGTATGTATGTCATGTTAGCAGGTACGGTTTCAGTGATAAGGCGATCGGGTGATCAATCCCAAGAAATCGTTCAATTAAAGGAAGGGGATGTTTTCGGTGAGATTGGTTTTGTCAATGAAATCGAGCGTACCGCTGATGTACGCGCGATCACAGATGTTTCGGTTCTGCGATTTGATAACATGAAGATCAAAAAGGATTTGAAACTTTTTCCCTATATTGTTGCCAGACTCAATTTTAATATCAGCTGCATTCTGGGCCAGCGCCTGGCTGAGCAGATCGCCCTTCAAAATCAAAAATAGTTATGTCGGTATATTATAGAGATTGACGAAAGGAAATTGTGCAAATAGGCCATTTAAGGACGGGCACTCGTTAATATGTATCGCTTTTTCCAGAATAACGTTTAACCTGTTTTAATAAATTCTTTTCATTAAATTCATCATCATTGTCCAGCAGGTCTTCCTCTGCGCCTTCCTGAATATCTTCATCCAGAAAATCCAGTACGCTGTCGGCTTGTTCTTTGAGAGCTATTTTTTGTTTTTTCTCCAGATCCTCAATTGTGCGTTCTAATTTTTGAATGAAAGACTTGGTTTGTTCGGGGTTTAAAACTTCTATTTGTTTTTTTAAATGGTACAGACCATCAATTATTTGGGAAAGTTTTTGAGGACTTTTACTACTGCTGCTGATTTCCTGATTAAATTTTTCCACGAGAACCAAGCACTGCTGGGCAAATTCTTTCAAATAAGAATCAGTGGTTTTCACTTTTGATCTA
Organism: Desulfobacterales bacterium HSG17; assembly: GCA_030377945.1. Next base: position 35,068 of record JAUCGD010000016.1, read on the forward strand.
TTCATCATGCGGAAGTGTGGTTCCTTATCCATATTTTATAGTTTATCAATAACGAAACAAAATTCCCAACCGATAATTTGATAATATTAT
>JAUCGD010000137.1 GCA_030377945.1 Desulfobacterales bacterium HSG17
AGATTATATGAGAGACTATGTAAGGACTTATTTCCCTGTTCTGCCACCGGATGAAATGGATGAAGTTTTGAAAAGTATACCGGCTGATATGCGTTTGAAAGGAATTTCAGCTGATGAAATTGTAAAAACGATGACAAATGCCGATAGAAAAAAAATATTGGAATTGCTCAGTAAAAAAATATAGTTATCTCAGATGGTCAGGATGATCTCAGGATACAGGGTTTATCCTGAATATCCTTTTACATCCTGGGTATCCTGATTCACTGATTCGGAATTATGATTAATCCCAAAACATACCGAAGCCGGGCAGCCCGCAGTCAGATAAAGCCTGCTGCTTGTAAAACTTTGCAATTATTAAAATTGCTTATGCTAAAATGGATAAAAAAATGCCATCTTTCTGGCCTGAATCAAAAATTAACCTGGATCAACAAACTTCAGAGATATTTTGGAACAATATAAAAAATGAAGTTTTCCGAATTTGCAGGCACAACCAGCTTCCTTCCGATTTTTCAACTATTGTTAAAGAAGTTTACCTGCCTTTAGCAGCATGGATAAATGGGAAATCACAAGATAAAGAAGGTACTGTGGTTTTGGGCATTAATGGTGCCCAGGGCTCAGGCAAATCGACCTTATGCAGGTTCCTGGAATTTTTGCTTTTGGAAATCTGGACAATCAGGGCGGTCACCATATCCATAGATGATCTGTATAAAACAAGGAGCCAGAGAAAATACCTGGCAAAAATTGTTCATCCATTGTTTGAAACACGCGGAGTACCTGGAGCCCATGATGTAAATCTTGGATTAAAGCTGTTTCAGGACCTGAAAAATATGAAAAAGGGTAGTGAGCCGGTCAGTATTCCGCGATTCAATAAAGCATTAGATGATCGCTATCCAGAATCCCAATGGACTCTCTGCACTCAAGTTCCCAAAGTTATTTTATTTGAAGGCTGGTGCGTGGGAGCTTGTCCCCAGTTAAGTCAGGATTTGGAAATTCCGGTTAATTGCCTGGAAAGGGAAAAAGATTCCGAATTTGTATGGAGAAAATATGTTAACTCTCAATTGGAAAAGGTTTATCCCCCATTATTTAATCAAATAGATTATCTGGTCATGCTTAAAATTCCCGGAATAAAGCAGGTATTGAAGTGGAGAAAAAAACAGGAACACAAATTAGCTCAATCCCGAAAAAGCAACCGAGGAAATAATAGAATCATGACGGATGAAGAAATTGAAGAATTTGTTATGCATTATCAACGCCTGACAGAATATATGCTGGAGGAGATGCCCCAAAGGGCAAATATTATCCTGTGGCTTAATGAGACCCATCAAATATATAAAATAACCCATTCCTGAAATACGAATAGTATAAAATGAATCGCAGGGTGAGGGGAAAAAAGCATCAGGGAATTATCCATAGTACACCGTTTCATAATTTCGTACACAGTTGATTATGTGTATGATTAATGTAGAGACAAGGCATGCCTTGTCTCTACGACTGTGTACAAATTTATGTGGTGTACTAGTGTATAATATAAGGTGTATAACGAAAAAGTAGGAGCGCCTTTACACAGGAAAATTCCCTGATGCAGATATTGATACTTAAGGAGCTCCTGAATATTTAAATACCTGTCAGCTATAATCCCCGTAGGGGCGACCAGCCGGTCGCCCCTACATGTGCCGGTAAATTATTTGTTTGGAGTTACCTTACAGCAGAAGACTTCTGACACTAAGAATTTATTTTACTATTTTTCAGCAGCTTTTTTCCCTGCTTCCACTGCTGCCATATTAAGGGGAATAAACTTGGCTTTTGCAGCAAATTCTTCCTTAATGGTTTCTTTCATCAATTCAAAATCAATAATTTTACTTCTGGCCACAAAAGCTGAAAGAGCAACAATATTTGCAGCTTTTACACTTCCAAGTTCCTTGGCAATATCAGTGGCAGGAACAGCCAGTTCATCTATATCGTCTCTACCGGTTCTTACAGGAACCAGGGAACTGTTAAGCATTATTACACCTTCAGGTTTGACAACCGGTGCAAACTTTTCCAATGAAGGTCTATTCATGGCCACCAAGTGAGAAGGATTTTTGATAATGGGTGAACCGATTGGGCGGTCGCTGATGACTACTGTACAATATGCAGTACCACCGCGCATTTCAGGGCCGTATGAAGGAATCCATACAACCTCATATCCTGCATTCATTGCTGTCTGGGCTAATATTTTCCCGATCATCAAAATTCCCTGGCCGCCAAAACCGGCAAACATGACTTCACTTTGCATATTATTTCTCCGATATTTTTATTCTTCAGGTGTTTTGTATTCACCCAGTTTAAAATAGGGCAGCAAGGTATCTTCAGTCCATTTTATGGAATCAATGGGAGTCATTCCCCAGTTGGTAGGGCATGTACTAACCACTTCAACCATGCTGAAACATTTTCCTTCTATCTGGTAGGTAAATGCTTTTTTAATGGCCTTTTTAGTTCTGTTTATATATTTTGGTGTTATTACGGTCTGTCTTGTAATATATCCAGGAGTTGCAAGGGATGATAAAAGTTCGGCCATGCGGATTGGCATACCTGTATGACTTACATCACGACCAAAAGGAGATGTTGTGGTTTTCTGGCCGGGCATGGTGGTGGGAGCCATCTGGCCTCCGGTCATGCCGTAGATTGCATTGTTTACAAAAATAGAGGTGAATTTTTCCCCCCTGTTTGCTGCATGGACAATCTCACCCATTCCTATGCTTGCAAGATCGCCGTCTCCCTGATAGGTAAAAACCATGAGATCAGGCCGAACCCTTTTTATTCCTGTTGCCATAGCAGGAGCGCGGCCGTGGGCTGCTTCCTGAAAATCGCATGAAAAATAATTATAAGCAAGTACTGCACATCCTACCGGCGCAATCCCAACAGTGCGTCCCCGGATACCCAGTTCATCAATAACTTCAGCTACAAGTCTATGAATTATTCCGTGGGTACATCCTGGACAGTAATGGGTGTGAGCATCGGTAAGAGCTTCCGGTTTATTAAATACTTTTCCCATTATATATGCTCCTTAACTACATCCATTATTTCTTCGGGATTGGGCACATCACCGCCGCATTTCCCGTACCATTTAACAGGCCGTTTTCCCAGCACACTCCGCTGAACATCTTCCAGCATCTGTCCCATACTCATTTCAATGCTCAATACAACCTTGCAGCTTTCTTTTTCAGAGGCTTTTGATATTGCTTCTTCAGGAAAAGGAAAGAGTGTCTGGGGACGAATCATTCCGACCTCGATACCTTCAGCTTTGAGAAAATCAATGGATGTCCTGCATACCCTGCTCATGGTTCCGTAACTGACAATCAGAGCCTGATAATCTCCATCAGTATTATATGCTTCATAACAGACCTCTTCTTTTTTCATCCTGTCATATTTGGATTTAAGAAGCAGATTCCTGTCATTTAAGGCTGTGGGATCAAGAAACAATGATTTTACCAGATTGGGTTTATCAGATTTTCTTGTAGCCATGCCATTGCTGGCCCATTCATCTTTATTTGTGGGGGTGCTGCTCAGGTCTTCGGGAAATTCCACAGGTTCCATCATCTGACCTATAAGCCCGTCTCCAAGGATCATGACCGGATTCCTGTATTTTTCAGCCAGGGGAAAGGCTTTCATAACCATTTCCACAGCTTCCTGAACACTGTCAGGAGCCATAACCAGGAGCCTGTAATCTCCATGTCCACCGCCTTTGGTTGCCTGGAAATAATCACCCTGGGACGGCAGAATACCACCAAGTCCTGGGCCTCCCCTGATAATATTGACAAATACCACCGGGCACTCGGCACAGGCAATATAACTGATAGCCTCGCTCATAAGACTGACTCCCGGACTTGAAGAAGTGGTAAAAACCCTTTCACCGGCTCCTGAAGCTCCGTAAAGCATGTAACCGACAGCTACTTCACTTTCTCCCTGTAAAAATACACCGCCGACTTCAGGCATTCGTTTTGCAAGATATTCGGCAACTTCAGACTGCGGGGTAATGGGATATGCAAAATAATTAAGACATCCAGCCCTGATTGCAGCCTCTCCTATTGCCTCGTTTCCCTTCATTAATACTTTTGCCATAGAATTTCCTCCCTTATCCCTGCCCTTGTTCCTGTTTTTGGGCCTTTTCTGCGGTTTCATTTATGGAAATGGCCACATCAGGACACATGGTGCAGCATATGGCACAAAAAATACAATCTTGGGGCCGTGCCTGAAAAGCAGGAAAATATCCCTTTGTATTAACATTTTCAGATATTTCCAAAACACTTTTTGGGCATACCTCAACGCATAATCCGCAGCCTTTGCAGCGGTCAGCTTCAATTTCATGTTTATATGACATATATATAAACTCCTCTTTTGCATGAGATCATAAATATACAATTACAATCGGTTTTTGAACAATTAAACTGTATCAGGATTTATTACAGCAGCTTTTTTCCAGGGTGGAACAAGCTGTCTGCCCACAGGTAAAACAGGGCAGGAAAATCGTTTTAAATCAAGCAGGTGTATTAATTCCCTGTCAGCAGTTATAAACTCCAGAGGCAGGTCAGTTTCTTTTGACAGATTTCTGACAAAATCATAGCCCTTGTTTATTTCTGTTGAACTTGTTTCATCAATCAGATTAGCATTACCTATTATACCGTTAATCATTAATTTGGAGGCATATTCAATCTCTTTACGAATTTTAATGCACCCCTGTATTGTATCGGTAAAGGGCCTGTATGGATTAACAACCTGGAGAACACGAATATCCTTACCCTTTAACACATGAGCCAGGGCTGCAAGAACCGTGGCACCTGCATCATCCCCGCCTGCATCCACTAAAGCCAGTTCACTGGGCGCACGCAGCATTCCTGCTACTGCGGGGCTGAGGATGGGAAGGTCGGCATTCATATATTCAGCAGGAGGCAGAACCACCTCTATTCCTAATTCTGCCAGGGCTTTTCTTGCTTCACGGCTTCTGAAATATGGATTAACAAGATCAAGATCAGCCAGACGCACATCAAGCCCTGCCTTTTTTACAGCTATTGCAAGGTTAACGGCAACCTCTGTTTTACCGCTTCCATAATTGCCGACAATAATAACAATTCCGCTCAGGTTGATTTTCAAAGTATTACCGATAAAAAAGTTTATTTATTCAAGTACCAAAAAGACAATAAATTCAATAAAACCAATATTAAAAAAATAACTTGTATTTGTATTTTTTATTTTTGCTGATGTCAAGTAATTTTAAAGAAAGGTCATCCCCGGGAGATAATAACAGGGAAAATTAAAACCCTGAAAAATATATTCAACTTGACAAAAAATTACATAACTGGTTTTTCCTTATATAAAGATTTTTTTACAGTTTTTTTATGTTTAACAAAAAAGGAGGGTAATTCTGTTGCGAGCATATATAATAACGGTACTCATGATTTTAGGATTGTGCGGATGTCTTCATAAATCCCAGATTTCCGGAACAAGAAATATTGCTGCACAACCACAACCTGCCTATCAACAGCCACCACCTGCTGATACAACTGCTCCTGAACCTGTTAAAGGAATAATCAACCTGCATGAAGCTATGGCAAGAGCTGTTAGAACAAACTATGATTCAAAACTGCGTTTGATGGAAAATACACTTGCAGACAGCAGATTAAATCCTCCTTTATATAATACCCTGCCTGAGATTGTCCGTTCAGCCGGATATGGAAATAAAACAGGAGCAAACCGGGGGCAATCTAATGATCCGGCTTATGACAATATAACAATGTGGAATATTCTTGATTACGGGCTCAGTTTTGCAGTATATGCTCAAAATAATGAAAAAATCACAGAAACTGTAAAAAACAAGGTTTTGCAAAATATTATCAATGAAGTCCGCTATGCTTATTATCGGGCAGCCAGTGCCCAGGGGCTTTTGGCTCAAGCCAATGAATTATCAAAACAGGTCAGGATGATCCTTGACCAAAGCAATACTTCATATGGACTTAATTCACAGCAATCCATGAATCTCCATGAGAATAAACGAAAGCTTATTGAAAATGTCCGCCATATCTGGGAATTTACTCAGAAAATGACCTCTGCAAAAACAGAGCTTGCAATCCTTATGAATGTACCGCCCGGAACCAGGTTTCAGATTTCAGAACCAAACTGGAATGTACCGGATTCTGCTCATTTTAAACAAAGCATGACAGATATGGATATGGAATACCTGACTATGGCAAACAGGTCTGAAATAAAAGAAACAGGCTTTAAAAACAATGCAGGTGTTTATGAAACCAGGAAAGCAATATTAAAAATACACCCGGGGGTTAATTTTGATTCTGGATATGATGCGGGTAATAAAAATTTTGTTTACGACAAAAACTGGTGGGATGCAGGTTTACAGATTTCCAAAACCCTTTTTGATCTTATGTCAGGAACCCAGGCATCATACAGCCCGGCTGGAGCCGAATATTCAAAAGGATTGGCATTAAACATGGCCATAACAACACAATTGCATCTGGCACGGCAGCAATATGTCATGGCAAAGGAGATGTTTAATTTATCTGCAATTTTACAAAATTCAGGCAATAAGCCTTTCAAGCCTGTAAGAAATGTGGCTTCGCTAAAAAATGAAACTGATGATTTGATTTCAAAGATGCGCTTTCATCAGGCTTATTCAGATCTTGAATTAGCTGCTGACAGGTTATTCAGTTCTTTTGGAATAACCCGGCTGCCCCCAGACATTAATTCTGGCAGTGTATCTTCCCTGACAATAGCCCTGAAAAGATCACTTGACAGACGTGAAAGGCATCTCAGCCAGGTCAATGTCGATCAGGTAAAAGCAGACCAAAATAATATAAACCAGAATAATATAAGCCAGACTAATATAAACCAGACTAAATCACTGCCTGAACCCCAAAAAGAAGAAACATCTTATAAATCTGCCCAGGCCCAGGCAAATAAACCTGGAAACAGTTCTGATCTGAAAAAACCTTCTTCTCAGCCAGTAAAAAAAACATCTGCTCCAAACAGATTCAAATCTAAAAATGCTGTTGTGGTCAATGCATCTGCTGCTGCAAAAAAAGGACAGAAACCGGTTCGTGAAATTTCCGTATTCAGAGATGTGGTTAATATTCATTTTGAGCCTAGTGCTAAATCCGGCATAAAGGGCCAGGGACTTATCGGAGAAAGATACAAACTTTTAGGGTGGTCTCCCAAAGGATGGCTTAGGATTGAAATGAGTGACGGTTCATTTGGATGGATTCCAACAAAATATGCAAAAGCCGTAGAAATAGAAGAAAAAATACCGGGAGCTGAAAAAACACAACCGGAAAAACCAAAGCCAGAAAAAATAAAACTAGAAAAAATAGTTAAACCAAAGCCAAAACCTGCTCCCAAACTGCCCAAAAAAATAATTGCTACTACAACAAGGGCAAATGTACGCACAGGCCCTGGCCTTAATTTCAAAATTATTTATATAACAGTAAAAGGCTCAAAGTTTAATGTAAAAGGAACATCCGGGGAATGGTTTGAAATTCGGACTAAAAGAGGTTCCAAAGGATGGCTTCATGACAGCACGGTTAAGGTATTGCCCAGGGATTAAAAAAAAATCTTCCATAAACTGAAAAATAAAGCATATGAGAATTTAAAAGTTTTTCAATTCTTTGCTGGTTCCCAGGCAGGAGGTTTGGCAACCCGGCCCTACATGCAGGAGAGGATGACCCTTGGCTCAGGATATTGCAGATATAAGCAGAATGATGGGAAACGCGATGATCTGGAAAGTCTGATTTATCTTGGAAAACTGGAGATGATTCAATAATATAAGGGAAACTCTAAACAATACAAT
>JAUCGD010000138.1 GCA_030377945.1 Desulfobacterales bacterium HSG17
TTAATAACTAATTTTGAAGTAAAACTTTAATGCTCCAAATTTTGGAAATACGGTTTGCCAACACCTATATTTTAAGGTGTCGCGGCTTAAGTGGATAGCCATTTTTTTTAATGCTCAGTTCCGTGAGCTTCCCACCATTTTTCTGCATCAGCTAAATTTTTGAATCTGAATATGGACCTTCCAAATTTATTTAATATTTCTGTATTCGACTGTTTTAGTCTATATTCAATATCTAAAGAAATACTTCCAAAGCGGTCTTGAAGTTGGTCTATCAAAAGTGAAGAAATTATTGTTTTTCCTTCTTCAAGACCTTCTATTTTCCCCCTCTGTCTAATTTGTTCCGCAACAGTCATAGCCAACCTCCTGACATTTTCATCTTTAAGTTTTTCAACTTCACAGTCAATATAACCTCTGACTGTATTTTCATCCTCATTTCTTGCATGGTAAGTATATCGCAGCAGCCATTCAAAAAATTCAAGATAGGTTTTTCTGTCATTAATTTTTGCCAGCATAGTTACTGCATTGCTTAAAATTTCCCTGAAATTATTATCAGAGATATGTTTGAAAATATAAAGAACAACATCCAAAGCCATATAATTGCTAATCATCAACATTTCATCAGGATAATCACCAAGATCATAAACTTTATAGGTAAAATCAGGAATATATTCAGATAAAATATCATCTCCCTCAAGCAAACCGCTCAAAGTCCGTGGAGCATTCCACCTTGTTTTTCCATGATAAAGCACTGCCGGGAAAATCACCGGCAGACATTTTGCTTTCGGATTCTGATCCAGGTATTCTTTCCAGATATTGACCATGTAACACAGCAGCCTGAAAACCATCATAGGGTCAGGTTTGCTCTGATGTTCAAAAAGAATGTAAAGAAAAGCATCCGAGTCTTTAAACTTTGTTCTATAAATTACATCAGAATGTTTTTCCCTGAGCTTTTCATCAACATAGCTTTTGTTACCCAACTCAAGTCGGTCAAAGTCAATCAGCTTTACGATTTCTTCAGGAAAATAAGTCTGAAAAAACTTCTTTGCTACAAGTATTTTTTTAAACGCAGCTTTGAATGCAGCATCATGTGGATTGTTTACTGATTTTTCAAAGTCATCTTTAAAACTCATTTATTTTAACGCCTTGTTCAACAGGATTTTTTTTAATTTCATGCTGATTCTGTCAGAATTTTGCCGGAAAGTCAAAAATAAAATCTATACTTACCAGCAGGACAGCAGGGAACAATATATAGGTCCATAACATTGGGGAGATCATTGACACAACTCCTGAGCTTATCGCCCTTTCCAATATTAAAAAAAACGGTTATACTTTTATAAAATCAGATAATGGTATTATAACAACCCTGGATACAATTACAATTATGCTGAATGTATCTGATCCGCCAGAATATAATATTGCTGTGAACCGGCCACTGCCTTTTGCATTTTTCCAGGAGTGTGTTCAATAAAGAAAGATTGCAATAATTAAGCCCAAAGAACGGTTTTTCTGCATCTGTATAAAAACCGTGAAAAACCGCTTTGCTTAATTTTCACACTCCTTTGCAAACAAACTGCCAAAAATAATTTAGGCAATCCTTATACGGTTAAAGTATCAACCGGGGAGTGAAGGATGTCCTTTATTGATATTTTTTATAGTGGGATATATACTATTATTTCAGACTTTTGAAAGGCTATTTTTATAATTTCCTACACAAAAGAACATAATACACAATACCGCTGCAAAGGATTTCCAAAACGGTAGAGTCCCCCTACGTGGGGGCTTTTGTAAGGTCAGACCAGGTTTATTTTTTGTTCCGGTGTTGGCGGTTTTGTTTGCTGTTTTGGCTGCTTTGCAGCCTGGCCGCCTTTTAGGGCGGCGCTAGCATTTATCTGATTTTTAAGAATCGTGGGACTGAGCATTAAGAACAGCAAAATCCGTTAGAATTTTTTGAATTTTCACTATGGCTGATACTCAGCGGGAAGAGTAACTGGTGGGCAGTGGAATAGTTTTTACATTTCTGCGAAAAACCGGTCTTTGCCTTAATTTTCTCACTCTGTAAAAAAAACGGGCGATTCGAAAGAATCGCCCGTTTTTTTTTTATAACTCCCGGACCTGCAAAAGCTCCGGGAGTTTTTGTTAAAGGTTATTGGTTTGAATCTAACGCCGGATTATTCCGAGAATCAGGAGTCCAAAGCCCAGTACAAAACCCAAAAGGCCGGATGTTCCTGCTGCTGCGGTACCGATAAAGCAGTTTCCGCTGCTGCCGTCATCACCGTCGCCGCTATCAGGTGCAACACTCGGACTTGTTCCTGCTTTGTACTCATCAAGGTTGGAAACTCCGTCTCCGTCCTTATCAGCTGCTGCATCGTCTGCAACATTTGGATTCAGGCCGTATTTGATTTCCCATGAATCTGGCATTCCGTCATTATCTGTATCAATTACCGGAATACTTGTTCTGTCAACAGGATTACTTCCTTCATTGACTTCAGATCCATCACTGCTTCCGTCTTTATCTGTATCAGCAGTATTAGGATTGGTAACAACGCGGTATTCATCCAGGTTGCTCAGGCCGTCTTCATCTTTATCCGCTGCTGCATCTAAAGCATCTTCATGATCCAGGCCATTTTGGATTTCCCACCAATCAGGCATTCCATCAGCATCTGTGTCTGTATAGGTAGTAACATCAAGATCATTATCACCTATTGGATCATTTCCTGCTGCACGTTCCAAACCGTCAGGAACTTCATCATTATCACTATCAGCATCCTGAGGATCGGTCTTGGTGATAAATTCGCCCAGGTTGTTCAGACCATCCTGATCCCAGTCTTGAGCTGCATCGGTCGGATCTTCTGGATTAAGACCGTTATAAGTTTCCCAACAGTCATCAATACCGTCATCATCATCATCTTCCATCATGTAATCGGCAACTATGGGATTACTTTGTGCTTTGAATTCATCCAGGTTGCTTACACAGTCCATGTCAGAATCACCGCCAGGATCAGATACACCGTACTGAGCTTCCCATGTATCATCCATGCCGTCATTGTCTTCGTCTGCATCGGGCTGAGGATCAGTGCCAGGATCAACCGCATTTGATACCTTCGGGTCTGTTCCACCTTTATACTCTTCCAGGTTAGTCAGACCGTCGCCGTCAGGATCATCTGCCGGATCAGATATTCCGTGCAGGTTCTCCCATGCATCAGGTATAGAATCGCCGTCAGAGTCATCTCCGTCTCCAGTATTCGGATTTGTTTTATCTGTGTATTCTTCTGCTGCATCTCTTCCGTCTCCGTCAGGATCTGCTGCTGCATCTGAAGGATTATTGGGATCCATACCGTATTTATCTTCCCATGCATCAGGTATGGTGTCTCCGTCTGTATCTGGTCCGTCAGGTGTTGCAGGATCTGTTTTCTGAGCATATTCAACAATATTAGGTGTTCCGTCTCCGTCAGAATCAAGTGCTGCATCATCAGGATTGTTGGGATCCAGACCGTTTGCAGTTTCCCATTCATCCGGGATTCCGTCATTGTCAGTGTCTTTTACCGGAACTTCAACTGGAACTTCTACGGGTACTTCTACCGAAACTGTATTGGTAATAACAGTCGTTCCACCACCGCCATTGTTAACTACTTCTGGTGGATCCACGTCTTTATTGCTCAAAGAAACATCGTCAGGGTCAAGAGCAGGTATATAATTAGGTACAGGCTCATCATTTTCATCAAGCTCACAAACAGGTTCGTCATTTTCATTAAGAACTTCCTTGCAGACAGGCTCGCCGTCGTCATCCAGTTCAGGTTCAACATAATTAGTATCTGTGGTAGCATCAGCATCAACAGTCAGTTCAATGGTATAGACTTGATCTCCGTCATCTTCTCCATCAGGCTGCCCTACTACTATTATTTTATGTTCTTTTTCCCAATAGTTATCCTCGTCCTCAACAGTCGTAAATTCCAGGGTCTCGGGAGAAACAATTCCTTCATCAGTATTAGAGCTTACCACGTTAACCACAACAACCGCACCATCTTCAGGCTTGCTGTTGAGCGCAACTGTAATATCTACGGTTCCGCCTGCTTCTGTTGTTTCGGTACCGGTTGCCATTACTGTAAATCCCAGAGTTTCATCATCAATATTGGTCAGGTTCAGCCACTCGGTTTTTCCATTGTATTGAGTGTCATCTTCACTTGCTGCACTCAGCTTGATCAAATAGACTTCACTGCCGTCTGCAATATCATCATCCTCGCCCTGAATATTGATGTCTTGTGCTATATTCCAGTCGTCTGCTGTAAACTCCAGTGTTGCCGGAGTAACAAGTGCTTCATCTGAAACAGTTTCTCCATCAGCCTCCAGAACTGATACTGCAATAGTAACAGTACCTGCTGCCGGTTTGCTGTTAAGTGCTACTTTAAAAAGTAACGGAGGAGTCTCTGTATCAATATCTGTTTCACTAGTATTATCAATAACAGGAAGTTCTACTATGTTGATTCCTGCTGCATCATCATCAATGTTAGTCAGGTTCAGCCACTCGGTTTTTCCATTGTATTGAGTGTCATCTTCACTTGCTGCACTCAGCTTGATCAAATAGACTTCATCGCCGTCTGCAACATCATCATCCTTGCCCTGAATATCAATGGGCTGCGGTGTATTCCAATAGCCGACTTCTGTTTCTTCTGTCGTATTTGTAAACTCCAGTGTAGCCGGAGTAACAAGTGCTTCATCTGAAACAGTTTCTCCATCAGCCTCCAGGACTGATACTGTAATAGTAACATTACCTGTCGGTCTGCTGTTAAGTGCTACTGTGAAAGGCAGCTTAGTATCTGTATCAATATCTGTTTCACTAGTATTATCAATAACAGGAAGTTCTACTATGTTGATTCCTATTGAATCATTATCCTTATTACCCAAGGGTACATTACCAGGCAAAACCTGAACATAATTTTCGTCAGCCTCATTTACTCCGTATCCGGTTTTGTCCTTAGTTACAGGATCGTCCACATTTTCAGACTCAGTAACAACAGTAAGAACAGCATCATACATCTGCCTGCCGTCAACAATGTCATCATCGTTACCTTTGACTGTTATTGTATGAGGTGCTTCCCATGAATCTGGAGCAACCACGTCACCTGCTTCATTTTTCCAAGCTTCGGTTGTAAAGGTCAAAGTTTGCAAGGTCAAAATTTGAATTCCTTCATCATTGACTTCAATGATTTCACCTTCTTTAGTACCATCCAGATCAAGAGGGATCTCTACATTGACTACAACAACATCACTAGGTTGGCTGTTAAGCTCCACAGTGAAAGTTGCAGTCGGTTCTTCCTGATCTTCTGATGTATCACCGCTGACAGGGCTTATTGTATAACCTGCTGTTTCATCATCAATATTGATCAATGGTACATCTTGAGGATCATAAACAGGTACTTCAATAGGAGCATCATTCTCATCAACTCCATCAGTGAAATCCGCATATCCGGTTGTATCTTTAGTTTCATCAAGATCAACAGTCAAAACAACTGAATATTCCTTGTTACCGTCAGCAATATCATCATCCAAACCTTGAACTGTTACTGTATGAGGTGCTTCCCATGAATCAGGAGCAACCACTTCACCTGCTTCATTTTTCCAAGCTTCGGTTGTAAAGGTCAAAACTGCCGGGTCAGGAGATACAATTGATCCTTCCAAGGCATCTTCCTCAGGAATTGATACATTTACAACAACATTACCACCATCAGGTTGGCTGTTAAGCTTAACTGTGAAAGATACAGTCTGGCCTTTTTCTACATCCTGTTCTGATGTATTTGTGGGAAGCGGATCACTCAATGTATATCCAGGAGTTTCATTATCAATATTAGTCAGGATAATGTCATCCGGGTCAATGGCAGTAACAGCTTCATCATCTGCATTTGTTGCACCGTATCCTGAAGTGTCAAGAGTTACAGGATCATTTTCATCAACATCAGTAGTTGCAGGGTCATCTTCAACATCAAGATCATCATCTGTATCAACAGTTAATTTAACAGTGTATTCTCTGCTGCCGTCTGCAACATCATCATCCAAACCGGTTACAACTATTCTATGGCCTGATGATTTGTAGTTGTCATTTTCGGGTTTAAAGGTCAGATATTCAACCTCAATAAACTCACCTTCATTTTCAGGATCAGATTCGTACAGTGTTCTTTCACCTTCCAAATCTCCATCTATAACAGGCGGAAGACTTTCAGCATAAACATATACGTTAGCTGTGGGCTGGCTATTCAGCCATACTGCAAATCCTGCTGATGGTTTTGTATCTATTTCATAGGTCATACCTGTAACAGATTCACCTGGCGGTAATGGTGCTGGTGGTACTACCGTTCCTTTTGGCAGGTCTGCATCAGGATCAAGTGTGATCTTGGCGATTGTGTAACCTGCAAAGTCATCATCAGTATTTGTTATTGTCACATCAGGCACATCTTCTGTTGCGGTAAGATTAAGATACCCTGTGTCGTCAAGAGTCTCAACTGTATTAACTGCAAGCTCAATTGTATATACATGAGCGCCGTCAGCAAAAAATTCATCTTTGCCTTTTATTGTAACTATTTGAGGCTCATTCCAAGGCTTAGCAGAATCAAAAATCAGTTGAGGATTCTCTATCGCATTTCCTTCGCTATCCGCAACAAAGCCTTCTGCATTTGATGCTTCAGGAATTGTTATATCAACAACTACTTTGCTGGTATCAGTATCAGTGTCAGCATTCACATTGGGCTTGCTGTTAAGCTCAACAGTGAAAGATGCTGTTTTAGTTCCTGCTTCATCTGTCTCACTGGAAATAGGTTTAACAATAAATCCTGCTGTGTCAGGTTCTATAATACCTTCATCTGAAATAGTACAGATTCCACGGTCATTTTCAATGTCAGTTTCATCCGGCCAGGTTCCATCCGGCTCATCTATATTTGGAGCAAGAGTTGCATTGGTAGTTGTGGCAGGAAGGCTTAATTTAACAAAGAAATTTTCAGGATCTTCGTTAATGTCATCAACTATTATCGGAACTTCAAATTCAGTACTCTTTGTATTGGCTACTATAACAACAGATTGATCAGTCTGAGCTTCATAATCTTCACCTGCCACAGCAGTACCGTCAACAGTATTAATAGTTACTGTAACATCTTTAAAAGGCGGTGTTGACATGGAAACCCGGAATTTTGCCGTGAGCTGATTTTCTGCAACATCAACTTCTGTAACAGCAGTATCATTAACAGAAACTTCATAGCAGTCTTCAGCAGAGGTAATTGTGTTTTCAAGTCCTGGAGTTATACAGCGAAGTTCAAAATCCTTGCTGTTGTCATAAGTATCAGTAGTTTCTTTAATATCATCGCTGGTATCAGGAGTACCATTGTCATCAATGACAGTTTCAATAATACGGGAAAGTCCGACAAGACCTTTTCCATTGTCGGTTACTGCTCCGTTGGTTTCGGTGTAGTTTGTTACGGAATCGTCAGTTTCCGTATATGTAACTTTTCCGCCGTAACTTACCGTATCAAGAAGAACAGTTCCTTTTTTAACAGCAATGGCCGCCGGAATTTCGTCATCAAGAACTACTGCTGTATCTGTACTGTCAACAATTGCCTGTCTGCAATCAAAAAATGTCATTGTTGATTCGTCAGTACAAAGAACATAAAAATTATCTTTCGGTAATGTATAATTACCATCAGTTGGTTTTATTGGAATGTTCGTAAGGGTTCCTGTTGAATCAATTACATCAATTGAATATCCGGTAAGGTCAATATCACCAGGACTTGCATTTTTAAGTTCAATAAATTGAGTGCTGTCAGTATCACCCT
>JAUCGD010000139.1 GCA_030377945.1 Desulfobacterales bacterium HSG17
AGAGTTTATAAAATCAAATATTGATAATAAAGCAAAACCAACTCAAACTTTTACTTATCTGTCATCATCAAAATTGATGACAGACCACATTAAAAAGGGAGCCTGCTATGAATTTCAAAGAAACAATAGAAAATAGAAGATCTGTAAACTTTTTTGATTCTGAAAAAGATGTATCAGATGAATTGCTCAAACAAATTGTGGAAATGGCATCAAAAACTCCTTCAAGCTATAATCTTCAACCCTGGAGTTTGATGATTATAAGAGAGCCGGAACAGAAACAAAAGCTGCAAAAACTTGCATTCAACCAGCCAAAGGTCAGCGAGGCTCCTGTTGTTTTTATAGTGCTTGCAGACCGGGATACCTGGAAACAGGGGCATCCTTTTTTTGAAAAAAACTTTCAGGAAATGGTTAAAGCAGGCTCAATGTCTGAGGATATGAAGGAGCAGTTCACCGGTTCAACCAAAGGATTATATGGATCAAGTGAAGACAGACATCAGGCTTTTGCATGTAAAAATACAGGATTTTTTGCAATGTCTTTGATGCTGGCAGCCAAAAGCCTGGGCCTGGATACACATCCAATGGATGGTTTTGATATTGACGGAGTAAGACAGGCTTTTAATATCCCTGAAAACTACTGGATCCCCCTGCTGCTGCCCATTGGCTATTTTAAAGAAGATCAAACCCTTGCTGCTCCAAAATGGAGGAAAACCTTTGATGAAATTGTGGTAAAATTTTAAAAAGAACAAAACCACGAATAACACAAATAACACGAATATACTATAATTTTCAATTCGTGTTATTTGTGTTATTCGTGGTTAAAAAAAAATGGATTTAATTTCCTATATAATAAAAAAAGAAAGGATTCAAAATGCCCAACGTAAAAATCTATTCCCTGAGTACATGCAGTCATTGCAGAGCCACCAAACAATTTTTATCTGACTGCACAGTTAAATACAATTTTGTTGATGTTGACTTGCTGGAAGGTGAAGAACGAAAAGCCATTATTGAAGATATAAAAAAGCTTAATCCCAGATGTTCTTTTCCAACTGTAATTATAGGTGAAATAGTCATAGTAGGATATAAGGAAAAAGAAATAAAGGAGGCACTGGGATTATAATGGATGCACAAAAACTCTATGAGCAGTTAAAGAAAATACAGGAGCCCAAAGGTTATTATTTTAATGATGATAAAAAAAGAACTCTGGAACTTCTGGAAGCATTAATAACTAATAAAGACCGCTACGGATACATGGTATGCCCGTGCAGGTTATCCACAGGAGATAAGGAAAATGACAAAGACATTATCTGCCCCTGTGAATACAGAACCCCTGATGTTGAAGAGTTCGGGAGCTGCTATTGCAATCTTTATGTGACTGAGGAATGGAACCAGGGAAGTGTTGATAAAGAATATGTTCCTGAAAGAAGGCCGCCTGAGAAGATGTTTTAATTTATTGTATTAGGCCAAATATGCCGGGAGATAAAAATGAACAGGCAATTAACAGCAATCATCAAAAAAGAAGGCAATGGCTATAGAAATCAGAATTTGAATGATTGAAATTAATAATCATGGTGATATGGTAATAATTTTCAAAGTTTGTCATATCTATCATGGTTATTAACTTAAAAATTCAATTTCAGTATATATCTTCCCATACTTTTGTAAAATTAAATCCCTTTAAGCCTGACGATTTAACTTCTTGTACAAATACATCTGTAACAAATACATCCATTAATGGTGTTTCCATAAGTTTAAAAATTGGAGTTGTTTATATCATTATTTTGGAAAAAACAACAATGGATAATACGTTTTTTCAGAGTACCTGAGATTACTATTTTATTCCCCTATGGAATCATTTTGAGTATCGGAATTATGACAAATAATTTTGAAATATTTTTCATATCGCGTAATAGTATGGCCTGACAGCCTGATAAGCAGACTCGGAATCAGATTTTTAATTTCATCTATATTCCACTCACCTCCTGAAATACGGCAGTCGCTTTTAAAACGTCCTTTGACCTGTTCTGTATAAAAATCATATTGTCCGCTTGTCTTTTTTACAGCCTGCCAGATAAGAACACTTTCCGTTTTATCATCTTTCTTCTTTTCAGGCTTCTTTTCAGGTTTTTTTTCAGGTAAAACCAGCAGCATTACACGGAAGTTGGTTCCTGCAAGCCATAGTTCCCTGTCTTTAAAATCTGGAATTATTTCATTTTGATCTTCCGGCATTTCAATATAAATATCTTTGTATATAAAAAGGGGTATTTCTTCTGTCTCAAGAAAGGCTGATATGGCGTGTGCAATATGGGCTTTAAGCTTTTTTTCAGGGGATTCGGACAGGAGTTTTTCACTAAGAAAATTACAATACATTTTATCAATATGGTTTTGAACCTCTTTTATGCCCTTATATCGAAAATAGCTGCATACATCTTCAACAATATTTTTATGGGAAGCATCAAAGGGATAAATCCTGACACAGAGATAAATCAAATCAAAAATATATTCATCCAAAAGAGGGTCCGCAGGTTCCATATCCGGGTAGTCAAAGATCATGGGCGGTTCATCCGCAATTTTTTGAATTGTTTCCTGTCTTAATTTTTCGTCAATATATGTAATTATCCTGGTTTCCGAAAGCAGCCTGGGCAGATCCCGGGTTTGGCTTTTTTTTGCACTCATGAGAAAACCGCCTAGGGAAAAAAGACAGTCTGCTGATTTTTCCTGGAATGAGCTTGAAAAAATTTCCGTATTCATGCAGAGCTTGACTCCCATGCGGTCTTCAAAATCAGTTTTCCATGATTCAGGAACAGCGCAATTCTTTTTATCTGCAATAAACCCGGTCCAAAAATTTTCAAGTTTTTTGGCAATGGCCTGGCATTCATCATTGGAGATATATGAAGCAGCCTTAAAATTCTCAGGGCCTGCGCTTTTATTTGCAGCCAGGCACCGGTAAAGAAAAATCCGGTCATATTCATTTCTCAGGCTGAGCTGACCTATTTCGTTTAATCCTCCCTGCAAAATTTCCCGTGAACAAGGAACATTATTGAGCATTTCCGTAAGTTCCGCTCCGTAAACCCAGTTTGCTTCCCTGTGGCGAAAGTCACCGCCAAATATCCCGGCAGCTTCATTTCCTATGATAAAAACCATATCATACAGCAAGTTAAGGGCATAGCGGTCAGCAATGTGAGATGAAAGTTTCTGCGCTCCGCTTTTAGCCAGTTCACCCAAAGCCCAGCCTGCACCCAGGGTAATGGGACTGGCTCCCATAGTAAATCTTCCCAGGTAATATACAGGCCTGAGATACTCCCAGTAGGGCATGGCGGTTTTATATACATCATATGCCTTTACCCCGGCCTGCACTGTTTCAAAGGTTTTTTTAAGATTATAGGTTTTTAAATCCAGGGGAAGCTGTTCCATGAGTACAAGCATATGAAGGGCAGTGCGGTTAATTGACCGGAGAAGCTGTTCCATACTGGTTTCCAGAACAGGATTTTCAGATTCAGGGTTGTATATTTTTGAAATCCTGTCAATCAGTGTGAATATATCGTTAAAAAGCCGGTCTTTTTGGAAAAGTCCGTTTTCCTGGTAATCATTGTTTTTTATCTTGTTAAACAATTGATCTGTCTGCTCTTTAAGCAGTTCTGTAACAGCCTGATCCTGTTTATGGAAATCAGTTACAACTATATCTTTTTCATTTTCATCAGATTCATCTATATATTCATCTATACTTTTTGGAAATTCCATCCATTCATGAAGGGTAATCAACTTTTGAGAAAGGATATTTTCCCTTTTTTGAATTAAAAGACTTCGTTTTTCAACCTCCTGCTCAAAGGATTTTTTCATTTGTTTGAAGTTTTCAGTTTGTTCCTTAAAAGTTTTTTTTTCCAATCTAAAAGCTTGTTTTTCTTTTTCAAGGCGGATACTGGCAGCACTTTGCTCATATCTGAACCATATTATTCCTGCCAGACCCATTGCTCCTGCACAATATAATATCTGTTTCAGGTTTCCCAGATCATCAGAGGCAGTATATGCGGCTGCCCAAATAAGAATAACACTTATAATTATGAAAATACTCGGAATAATATGCCATCGTGATTTTTTCATTAACAGCTCTCTTTTAGTTTAGCACTCCAATTATAAATTCTTTCATAAGCTCCAAAACCTTTTCCTTTGCCTGGAAATGGGGAACATGGGCGCAATTGGGAATAAGTTTTGCTTCAACCGGACCTGATACCTGGTTTTTTATTCCCTGCACCTGGGCTGAAGTGGCATATTCATCATCTTCACCCTGGAGAACCAGAAGGGGGCAGGTCATTCTGGACAGAAAGGACTCAATATTCCACGGCCTGTATTCAGGATCAAGCCAGGTATCTGCCCAGCGGTAAAAAATTGTGTCTGTATTTTCACCGTGGTATATGGCAAGTTTTTGTTTCAGATCATTGTTTTTATAATTGTGAACCACTTTCTTTATACCCTGTGTTGTAATATCTTCAACAAAAATATGTGCAGCCTCGGTAATAACACCGTGAACAAGTTTTTCATGTTCGGCTGCTGCAAGCAAGGCTATGGAACCTCCGTCACTGTGTCCCACAAGGATTGCCCTGTCAATATTACATGCTTTATAAAAAGCAGGCAGATATATTGCTGCTTCCAGAACAAGATAATCATGAGGCCATTTCCTGCCAAATTTATCTGCCATGTCTCTATATCCCTTTCTTTCATAGATCAGCCCAATGCATCCTGTGGCTTTGCAGAGTTTTTCAGGGAAATCCTTCCACATTTCAATACACCCAAGTCCTTCGTGAAGGAATATTAAAGCAAGGAGGTTTTTATCAGCATTGTCCGGTGTAATGCGTTTAACTCTCAGACAGCAGTCAGCTGCCTGTACATTGAAAATTTTACTGTCAGCAATATTTTTATTTGGCATTGTTTAAATCCACCAGGTTTTTTATTGTATATGAAATTATAAAAATCACGTTTACAGTAACCGCTTTAGCGGTTTTTGAGCGCTAAATCGCTCGCTACAAACATTTATTTTGTCCTTTTTTAAAGTTTGAGCCATGAAAATTGATAAATGCCGTCAGCTACAAATCCGGCAGTTTTCTCAATCCCAGAAACTCAAGAAGTTCATCAAATTCCTGACGTTTTGACCAGAGAATACCGTGTTTTTCTGCATAAACTTCTGCCTGTTTTGTCAGTCCGTTATGGGCAAATATCCACATGCGGATTATACGGTGACTCTTGCCTTCTCTGACGTCCTCTGCCTGTGCTTTCAATTCTCTGAGTACGGAAATACCTGTTTTATTTCCTGTTACCCACTTACTCTGACATACCCATTTTTCCGATCCGGCTGCTCCCAGAATATCAATTTCCCTTCCTCTGCCTGATTCTATGCGTACACGATGCCTGACATATGAGAATCTCCGGGGCATGGTAATATCAATGCTGCTGTTGAAATATTGTCCGGGCAGGGTTCTTTTCTGAGCATTGAGCAATACCTGGCTCATATGAACTTCTGCAAAATATCCCTTGTATTCATGTATTCTTCGCTCTTTTTGCTCGTATTTTTCCCCAAGTTCATCTTTTACTGCTTTTCTGTCATGGCCTTCAACTTCAATTCTTCCCCATATTTTGAGAAATTCCAGAAGAATCGGGTCTTTTACCCTGCGGAACCATCCTCCCAGTTCCAGGTATTCCAGGAGATCGCCGCGGGATAGTTTTATCAGTACATCCCGAATCATATCAAGTGAAACATCCGTACCTTCACGTTTCATGATTTCTTGCTGGATTCTCTCCACGTTCAGCCTGCCCCGCTTATTTTCTTCGGTATTTTCATCCAGGGCAGACATGTAGAGAACCCATTTGGTGATATTGTATTCGTTAATGCGGCTTATCCATTTTGTTACCTGGTCGTTAAGTTCTGCCCATATAAAACCGGATGTTATGTCAACAGCCAGGATTTTATTCAAGGTGTTTTCGTCTGTAATAGATTCACCCAGTTCTGCTGACTGATGAATAACCGCGGTAATATAAAACGGATTCCCGCCGCATCTTTCAGCAATGATGGGAGCCATTGTTTTGGATATTTTTGTTTTGTAGTATTGGGCAGCTTTAACAACAAGTTCCGTACCCCAGTATTCAGACAGAGATTCTATATCATAGCCCCAGAATCTCCCGAACAATGACCCCCTGCCGATAATCTCCCTTGCAAGAATGCTCATGGCTGAACCTGTTACAAAATGAGGACAAGTCGGAGATTCCACAGCTTCCTGCATGAATCCCACAATATCAAAGTCATACTGGGGCAGACGGGTGTTCTGGAATTCATCTAAAAACATTACAATGGTTGAATCATTTATATCTGAAATCCGGCGCGGAACCTCAAGTGCATCCTGGTGGGGAATAACACTGTAATCTTTTACAATATCCTCATGCCAGTCAAGCATAAGATTCAGTGTCCTTTTAAAAGGAAAAGAGGGGCGGAATTCCTTTGCAATATGGAGCAGTCTCTTTCCTTTGATATTATCTGTTATCAGGTTGGGCTGATCCGTATAAAATGCCAGATAATAACGCATGAAGTTTTCCAGATATTTTAATGCAAAATCCTTTTTATTTTCAATAGTATCAGGAAAACTGAAATAAACCGGGACTACTGCACCCGATTTTTTCGGAGTCTGCTCAAAAAACAATCTGTTTACCACCCGCTTGAATATCTCGGTTTTTCCCATACGGCGCTGTCCTAAAAGAACTGTGGACATGGTTCTCCGGTGGGCTGCTTCAAGAGCAGCATTGTAAAAGTATTCCAGGAATTCTTCCCGGTCTGTATATACCTGCTCAGGTACAAGAGTTTTTATGATCCAGGTGGGATTTTTCATGGAGACTCCTTTTTTGGGATAATATTTTTTTACTGTCTACAAATCCGGCAGTTTTCTCAAGCCCAGAAACTCAAGAAGCTCGTCAAACTCCTGCCGTTTTGACCAGAGAATACCGTGTTTTTCTGCATAAACTCCTGCCTGTTTTGTCAGTCCGTTATGGGCAAATATCCACATGCGGATTATACGGTGACTCTTGCCTTCTCTGACCTCCTCTGCCTGTGCTTTCAATTCTCTGAGTACGGAAATACCTGTTTTATTTCCTGTTACCCATTTACTCTGACATACCCATTTTTCTGATCCGGCTGCTCCCAGGATATCAATTTCCCTTCCTCTGCCTGATTCTATGCGTACACGATGCCTGACATATGAGAATCTCCGGGGCATGGTAATATCAATACTGCTGTTGAAATATTGTCCGGGCAGGGTTCTTTTCTGAGCATTGAGCAATATCTGGCTCATATGAACTTCAGCAAAATATCCCTTGTATTCATGGATTCTTCGCTCTTTTTGCTCATATTTTTCTTCAAGTTCATCTTTTACAGCATTTCTGTCACAGCCCTCAACTTCAATTCTTCCCCATATTTTGAGAAATTCCAGAAGAATCGGGTCTTTTACCCTGCGAAACCAGCCTCCCAGTTCCAGGTATTCCAGGAGATCGCCGCGGGATAGTTTTATCAGCACATCCCGAATCATATCAAGTGAAACATCCGTGCCTTCACGTTTCATGATTTCCTGCTGGATTCTCTCCACGTTCAGCCTGCCCCGCTTATTTTCTTCGGTATTTTCATCCAGGGCAGACATGTAGAGAATCCATTTGGTGATATTGTATTCGTTAATGCGGCTTATCCATTTTGTTACCTGGTCGTTAAGTTCTGCCCATATAAAACCGGATGTTATGTCAACAGCCAGGATTTTATTCAAGGTGTTTTCGTCTGTA
>JAUCGD010000140.1 GCA_030377945.1 Desulfobacterales bacterium HSG17
AAGAGTATGATATGAAGGTTTTTAAATAATGGGAATTGAAGAGTTTAGAAATAAAAAAAGCCTGAAAGTAAACTTTCAGGCTGATCTTTAATATTTGAATATCAAGTTTAAAAAAACATTAAAGAGTGCCAAACTTTCAGTTTGGCACTCCGTTATCTATTCCACTTCTTCAGTTTTATATCCAGCCCCTTTCCAGGCATAGATTCCGCCCGGATGACGGAGTACATTTTTATATCCAAGCTTAACTGCCCATGCTGCGCCGTTGTGGCTTCTGGTGCATTTAACAAATCCGCAATAGAATATAATGGTTTTATTTTTATCTGGTCCCATAAGAGCTTCAAAATCTTTTTGTGTTTTTCCGTCTGTTTCTTTGGTGTCCCAGCTTTCCATAGCCGGGATTGGAAAAAGAAATTGTTTTGCACCTGGCACATGGGCTTTTTTGTAGCTGGCTTTAAAAGGCATGGTATCAACAACAAGAATATCTTTGTCTGAATCTATCATTTTTTTCAGAGCTTCTGTTGTTATAACATCATATCCTCCTCTCTGAACTTCTTTTACCAGTTTTACAGCACCTTGTTCTTTTTCCACTTCTTTTTCAAATTTATCCTTTGCAAGACAGATTCCATTCAGGTTTATGAAAAATATACTAAGAACTGCCAGAAAAAGAACGGTTTTAATAAAACGCATAATCAAATTTTCTCCTTTAAATAATTATTTAATAAAGGCACCAGCCGTACAGGTTGAAAAGTACGGCTGAAACGCCAGGCATACAGATATATTATACCGGCCATCATGAGAATATCCCGGTAAAGTGCAGGTCTTATACCCGCATATGCTCTGGATTCAGGATCTTCAGGTCCAAAGCATCCGCAATCCACATCAAGGCCCATATGTATTGCATATCCAAGAATCACAATAAAAACGATTAATAAAAAACAAATAGTTCCCAGACTTCCCCTGACATCAAATAAAAGTCCGACAGCAGCAATAACCTCAAGACCGGGCAATAATACAGCAATCGGCATAAGTAATGATTCAGGGATTATACCATAGGCTTCTATAATAACGGCAAAAGACTGGGGATCAAAGAGCTTGCCTGCACCTGCATAGAAAAATATCAACGCAAGTCCCCACCGTATCAGCCTGTATATTTTTTCAGACATTAAAAGCATCATGGTTAAATAGATTTTTTCTTATTTGAAATCAAATTGTTTAAATCAATAGGCAAGGGGTTAACCATAGGAATTATAGATAATTTTTAGGAAGAGTTTGATATAGTAAACCAAATCACAAGTTTGAACACAAGCGGTTATGTGTATGGTTAGTGTAGAGACAAGGCATGCCTTGTCTCTACGAATTTACGAATGTATGATTTGGTGAACCAGGTTGTTACAAATTGATTTTTTAAGATCATTTTGATAAATGCTGTTAAGGAAGCAGAGCTTTCAGGAATATGATTCCAGACGTGAGCCTGGGAATTATCAAGAAATATAATATTTAATTTGGAGAACAAGAATGTATCAGAAAATCCGATCAGGGTTTATTGCAAATCTGCCTGTTGCCGCCAGTGTGGGAGCTTACGGGAGTGTGCTTGGTGTGCTTGCTGTTCAGAAACATCTTAGCTGGCTGGAGCTTATGCTCATGAATCTTTCCATATTTGCAGGTTCTGCGCAATTTGTCATGGTGGATATGTGGTTTCCTCCACTTCCCATTGTGGAGATTACAATGGCTGTTTTAGTAATCAATCTGCGTTACCTGCTTATAGGTGCTTCATTAAGTTCTGTGTTCCAGGGTAAATCCTTGATGCACAAATTTGCAATAATGCATTTTGTTGCTGATGAAAACTGGGCAGTAACAATGGCTGCACACCGTAAAGGTGCTGCATCCACATATTTTTTATTTGGGGGAGGACTTTGTGTCATGTCTGCATGGTGTTTTGGAACCATGCTTGGGCACAGGGTCGGAGCTGTGATTCAAAATCCTGAAGTCTATGCCCTGGATTTTGCTTTTATTGCCGTGTTTACAGCCCTTGCATTCAGCCTGTGGCAGGGAAAAAAGGATATTTTGCCCTGGATAACTGCTGCTTTGTTTGCAATTATTGCTGAAAACTTTCTGCCGGGTAAATGGTATATTATTATTGGCGGAATCAGCGGCGCACTTGTATCTGCATTCCAGATAAAGGAGGATAATAATGCCAGATGTACAGATTCATAATACGGTTTTGCTGACTATCGGTTTTTCTGCTTTGTTAACCTATTCCTTAAGAATCGGGGGGCTGCTTCTTGCAAGTAAGCTTCCTGCTTCAGGAAGGGTTAAATATTTCATGGATGCTCTGCCAGGAACCATTTTGCTTTCTCTTATTGCTCCGGGTGTTTTTTCAGCAGGTTTATGGGGAGGAATAGCAGCTTTTTCAACTGCTGTGTGTACTTATAAAACCGGGAATGTATTTTTTTCAATGATTATCGGTGTTGTAATTGTTGCTGTAAGCCGTCAATTTTTATGATTATTATTCAGAAACCTGGTCTGCCAGCAGCGCCTCTGCATTATTTAAAACCTCTATCCTGGCAAAATAAAGGCGCTGGAGTACAAAGCGGGTTTCTGCATAGGTCAGGTTAAATTCACCCAGCCGGGTCAGGGTTATGGTTCCTGCCCTGTACTGGCCCCTGGCATCTTCATAGTTTTCTCTGGAAAGTTCTACTGCCTGTTTTTGAAGTATTATCCGTTCTTCAAGAGATTTTATATTAATATTTATTTTTTCAACAGCTCCGATGATTTCTTTCCTGATTTTATTCAGTTTTTCCTCTGCAATTGTTAATTCTGATCTGGTTGAAGCTGTTTTAGCTTTGACACTGCCTCCGTCAAAAACATTCCAGGTTACCTGCAATCCGATATTCCATGATTCATCTGAATCATCCCATTTTTCCCCTGAAGTTTTTAAAGATGATACCAGGGCAAGCTCTGGAAGTTTTTCTCCTTTGGTTATTTTATAATTGAGATGGGAAGCTTCAACCTGATTTTTAATTGAGTTTATGTCCAGAAGATTATCAGTGCTCACTGCCTGCCTGAGTTGTTTAAGGATTTCATTCATATCAGGTATGTTGTCAAGTTTTCCCTCAGGAATCCAGAGATCTTTATCTGCTTGTCTGCCTGTTGCAAGATTGAAGTTTATCAGGGCTGACTCATATGCTGCCTGCGCTGCTTTAAATTCGTCATTTGCAACATTCAGGCTTAATTGAGCCTGTCGCACATCCAGGGATGTAACCATGCCAACCTCCCGAAGATCTTTAGCATCATCAATCTCATTTTTGCGCTGCATGAGCCGGTCTTTGAGAATATCCAGCAGAGCCTGTTCCAGCAGAACCGAATCAAAGGAATTCTTTACATTTATTATAATATCTCGTTTCCCGGATGCATAGACAAGATCAGCCTTATTATAAATATTTTTTTCCAGGTCAAAACTATTCCATATCCGGCCTCCTGCATAAAGCAGCTGACTTGCCTCAATTCCTGTGGAAATATTGCGGTCAGGATTTTCAAAAAACGGGTTTTCTTCAGCATTGTCTCCCATTTCCATATGGCGGCCGTTTATATTAACCTGTGGTTTTGTAAATGCAACAGACTCCCTGGCATTTGCTTTCATGTTTTCAGAAGATTCACGGGCGATTTTAATATCTTCCGATTTTCCAAGAGCATATTCAATTGCAGCCTCACGGGTTATTGCAGAAGATAAAGCAGGGATAAGAATAAACAGGATGACAATAAAAATATTTTTCATGATATTATCTCAAATTGTAAATAAAATTTTTAAAAATACCGGGAGTAAAACTCCAGGTACATGGTATAAATAATTATATAAAAAGAATAGATAGACCAACAATAAGGAAAGAGTCAAAAAGAAATGTTTGGCCTTGGTCATCCTTTGGTCCGGCAAGCACGGGAATAAATTCCCGCGCTACTTTCTATCGTCCCTACGGGACTTAAATAATTGATAAAAAAGTATCTAAAGTCCCAGCGGGACGACAGAAAATAGCCCGGCAGTTTACTGCCGGGTGAAACGATGAGCATGGCCAAATGTTTTTTCAGGCTAATATGGTTGAAACCGGTGATTCAAGAGTTTTTTCAGGGTATTTGCCTGTAACATCTGAATAAAATGCTCTTATATCTTTCATATCATTTTTAATATTTCCTGTGGGCATAATTGTGGGTCCTATTCCCCCTGCTTTTCTGCCGTAATCAACATAACCCAGGACAATAGGAACACCTGCGCCATTGGCAATGTGGTAAAACCCGGTTTTCCAGTACATGACTTTTTTACGTGTTCCTGAAGGAGGAACTATCAGCATCATTTTTTCAGTTTTTTCAAAAACATCTACCATCTGGCCGACAACATTGTTTGTTTTGCTTCTGTCAATGGGGATAGTTCCAAGCCATTTAAAAAAATAACCAAAGGGCCAGCGGAACAATTCTTTTTTTGCCATGATACGAACTTTCATGTTTAAAGAAAATGCCAGGAGCAAAGTAAATACATAATCCCAGTTTGAGGTATGGGGTGCAGCAATTATAACAGATTTTGAAATTTCAGGATCCTTGCCTTCTATTTTCCAGCCCATTGATTTTAAGATAAATCTGGCAAGCCAGCGGGTTAAAGTTATGATAACAGGGGTGTCAAAAATTGTGTAATTCATAGATTCCATCCTTTTGTTATAAAGATTGTAAAAAATTAAAACCTATTGTTTAAATATTCTGCTATTTTAAATATCCAGACTGTTTTAAATATCCAGACTGTTTTAAATATCCAGACTGTTTTAAACATAATAGTTCATAATATAAATTATTTAAAAATAACAGTTTATGTCTTGATTTTACAAAAATTTTACAAAAGGATGAAAGAGAATAATAATTACAGGATGGTAATTGTTCACCAAAATGGTATATCAGATAATTCCAGGATGACTGTCAATTTCTTCTTCAATGGCAATGGAATCAGGAGCATTATATCTGAGAATATTTTGAAGGTGAAAAAGGCTGTCCGGGTCAATTTTTGTAAATTTAACAGCAGTCATATTGTTTTCCGATCTTACAACTTCACCTTCAACCCAGATACCAATATTATCATTGATTTCACTAAGTGTAATCCTTACAGAACATTTTATTCCTGTATTTAACTTATTATTTAACGGTAACAAACATCCGCCTATGCTGAGGTTAAAGATTTCATTTACTGTGTATGATTTATCTTCAACCTCTATCCTTGCTCCAATTTTAAATGGGATACGGGTAAATCGCCGTTTATTGTTCTCCACAATTATACCTTTCATTTTTATTGATAATTGATAGGTAAGTACCTACACATAAATTTCATAACATTTTTTGTAGGGGCAATCCCCCTGTGGTTGCCCGCCAGTCAAGGGCAGGCACAGGGGCCTGCCCCTACAAATTTTAGGTACTTAATAATTATCAACTGTCAATTATTAACTATCCTGCCTGCTCTTCGGCAGTATCAGATTGAGAAAAACCCCTAATATGCCAGCCAGGCCAATGCCTTTTATAGTAAAGTCTCCTGCTGAAAAAGTCATGCCGCCAATACCAAATACCAGGATCAGGGAAACAATACACATATTTCTCGGTTCCATCAGGTCGTCACCTGCTTTTACAAGACTGTTAAGACCGACAACCATTATAGCTCCAAAAAGCAAAAGCATTATACCGCCCATTACAGGAGCCGGGATGGTTTGAAGCAATGCTCCCATTTTACCGACAAATGCAAGAGCAATGGCAAAGATGGCTGCCCATGTCATGATAGCCGGGTTAAAGCTTTTTATCAGAGCAACAGCTCCGGTTACTTCCGAATAGGTTGTATTAGGCGGCCCCCCAAGAAATGATGCCAAAGCTGTTGCCAGTCCGTCTCCCATCATGGTTCTGTGTATTCCCGGATCTTTTACATAATTTTTTCCTGATACGGAACTGATTGCAAGTATATCTCCAAAATGCTCAATAGCAGGTGCAATGGCAACAGGAACAATAAAAAATATTGCCTGGATATTCCATTCCGGGAAAACAAAACTGGGAACAGCAAGCCAGGGAGCATTTGAAACAGGCTCAAAACTAACAATACCAAAGGGAAATGAAAGAAGATAGCCCGCAATAATACCACATAAAATAGGTATAAGCCGCAGCATTCCTCTGCCCAGAAGCGAAACAAGAACCGTTGTACCAAGAGAGGTCAGAGATATAAAAAGGGCAATATTTTTGGAAACAAGAACAGCAGAGCCATCCCCAGTTTTTCCCATTGCCATATTAACTGCAACCGGAGCCAGGATCAGTCCGATAACCATAATAACAGGGCCGGTAACAACAGGAGGCAGAATTCTTGCAACGACCTCTGTACCCTGCCATTTTATAAGAAGGCTTAATAAAACGTAAAACAGCCCTGCTGCTGCAAGCCCGCACATGGTTGAAGGGATTCCCCATGTTTGTACTCCATATATAATAGGAGCTATAAAAGCAAATGATGAAGCCAGAAATATGGGGACTGCTCTTTTTGTAACTGCCTGAAAAACAAGGGTGCCTGCTCCTGCCGTAAATAAGGCTACATTTGGATTAAGCCCGGTAAGCAAAGGAACAAGAACCAGGGCACCAAATGCTACGAAGAGCATCTGTGCCCCTATCAAGCAATCTTTAACTCTGAAATTATACTCTGTATTCTCCGGGGAGGAAGAAATATCTTTAGACATATATACTCCTGTTTTTACAATGACCAGTAAACAATGACCAGTAAACAATGACCAATGACCAATAAACAGTTAATTGTTAACTGTTAACTGTTAACTGATAACTGTTATTTTGTTCCGAAAATTTTATCCCCGGCATCTCCGAGACCTGGCAGAATATAACCGATATCATTAAGTTTTTCATCAACTGAGGCAACATAAATTTCAACATCAGGATGGGTTTGTTCCAGTTTTTTTAGCCCTTCGGGGGCTGCTACAAGGAAAAGCCCTTTTATATGTTTACATCCTGCTTCTTT
The DNA here is from genome assembly GCA_030377945.1 of Desulfobacterales bacterium HSG17. The sequence goes on from JAUCGD010000140.1 coordinate 7,028, forward strand.
TAACAGATCAATAGTGGCAATTAATGTTCCCCCTGTTGCAAGCATGGGATCAAGGATCAGGGCTGTCCGTTCTTCCATCTGGCTTGTCATTTTAACATAATAGCGTACAGGCTCCAGGGTTTCTTCATTCCTGTACAATCCTACAACACTGATCTTGGCAGAAGGAATCAGGTCAATAACACCGTTCATCATTCCAAGACCTGCCCGTAATATTGGAACAATGGTAATCTTTTTCCCCTTAATCATTTCAACATCAACAGGGCCTGCCCAGCCTTCAATGGTCTGAGCTTCGGTTTCCAAATCCTTGGTAGCTTCATAAGTAAGCAGTCTGGCTATTTCAGATGAAACATCTCTGAAATCTTTGGTAGAAATATCATTTTTTCTTATAAGTCCAAGTTTGTGTTTGATAAGAGGGTGGTTTGCAACAATTACAGGCACATCATACTCCTTTATTTGAAATTAAAATAAAAAAAAATTGTAACAATTTAATAATGACATATTAAAATCACAATTAATCAAATGAAGCCAGGGGGCGCTTAAATGTATACATAACAGGATCTTTTATCAGTTTCCTATATGTCATTTTAGTTTGGCCTGTTAACAAAGAAAAAGGACAGGCAATGGCAAAAATCAGGGAACCTGCTATTATTGCAGTTATTCCAAAAGGCCTGACCAGTAAAACATCATAGGCAATCAAGCCTACTTCTTTATCCTTTTTCGGTTCAAAAGAATCCTGTGCAAAAGAAGGTGCACCAAAAGATGTTATAACCAGGG
>JAUCGD010000141.1 GCA_030377945.1 Desulfobacterales bacterium HSG17
ACTATTGTCTAAAATGGATTGACAGGACGAGCCTTTTTTGTTCACTATTCAACAATTTTATACTTTTCTCTTTTTCCTGAAGCCACATGCAATTCATTAATTTCTTCTTTTAATTTGATCATCTTCTTTTCCCGGTCAATGGTGACTTTGCTGAACCGTTCAAGGATCTCCAGATTTTTCTTCATTTCCTGTTCCATTTTTTTGTGTTCGTTTAATGTTGCATTCAATTCCCGTGTGTGCTCCTGAATTCTTTCCTCACGCCTTTTCACCTTGTCTATATAATACATGAAACTATAAGCCATATCGCTTATTTCGTCAGAACCGGAAGTGGATATGGGTTGGGGCTCACCGGCCACATGGGAACGCATAGCAATCTGCAATTTTTTCATGCGTTTGACGATACGCCGGTTTATAAAAATCAATAATCCCACCAGTCCGGCAATGCAGATGATGCTTATCGAACTCAATAACCAACGTAATTGAACGCTGATCCGGTTCATTTCCATCGCCTTTGTTTTAGCACCGTTGTTAAGCCGAGCCGACAATTCCCCCACCTGGTCAATCAAGCGATCCATTACCGCCAGACTCTTTATGGCGGTTCTGATTTGAAGGCCAAGTTGAATCTGTTCTAATTTTTCATGGAAAAGAGGCTGATATCTTCGCATTTTTTCCAGTATAATATTGATCTGAAGTCTTAAGACTGCGTCGGTCCGGTTGATGTTCGTTTCAACTATATCCAACTGCTCTTTGAAAATATTCTGATTTTCTATTACATGCTTCGGGTCTTTGGTTGCCATGGAGGCGATAAGCAACTCTGTACTCCTGAGCATAGCCATGAGCAACTGTGGCCAGTCCGGGTTTTTATCATGGGATTCGCCTAACATCATACCTAGGGATTCAATGCGGCGGTATATGTCCTCAAGCGCTTTGACATGCCTTAGCTGGAGTTCTTCCGCAATGCTCCGCCGTTGAACCAGAGATCTCAAGTGTTCAAGTTGGCGGTCCATGATTTTAATGCTGTTTCTGACGGTATCCAACTCTTTCGACTCCATCAGGGAAGGCTCTATCTTGTTTATGGTAGCAATCAATTCATCACGCAATTGACGCAGCTGGTATGCTGTGGATGCGATATTGAAGGGTTCATGCATGCTGGGCAGATCACGGGCCCGGCTATCAATAGTTCGCGCCAGATCGGTCAAATGGAGTGCTTCCTCGATGGTTGGTATCACCTGATGGGTGATGCTGCCAAAGTTCGAGGAAATTATACTGAAGATGATTGACGCGAAAACAGCAGTTAATATCGCCACCCCGGCCATGCATAAAAGGCCGGTACGAAGCGTAAAAAAAATGCCCCACCTGGTTTGAGCGATAGGACTGGAAGTATTTGACTCCCTGTTATCCTGGGCTACTGGTGACTTAATCATGGCCTGATTCCTCAAAATACTGTCCTTATTCGGCTGCATACGGACCAAAATTATAATACGGGCATGCTTCGGAATTCTTGTATACATGCACATCTATTTGATCTGAAATAATTTTAAAAGAAAGGGCATCCATCCGAGTCTGCATGGCCTGGTTCACCAAAACAATATTGTGTTTATCCAAAGCCCAACTGATGGCGCCTTCTTTGAGTCCCAGCCGCTGATAACCGGATTGCCAGGCTCTGTCCGCAGCTTGAGACAGGGCCGTAAAAACTACCACATCCAGGCGTTTGAGCATGGATGTCAATACAAAACCGGGTGCAAGGCTATTCTGGTTGCTGTCCACACCAATGGCATAAATCTCAGTGTCTGCGGCTGCCCGGATAACCCCGGTACCTGTTAATCCAGCGGCGTGAAAGACTACATCAATGCCATCCTGGATCAATTCCCGGGTCAGAGCGTACCCGCGGTCCGGATCAACCCATGCCTGGGAGGTTGTTCCGGTCATGACTACCCGGACTTGTATGTCAGAGTTATATTGCAAGGCTCCTTGGGCATAGGCGCAACCGAATTTACGAATCATTTCGCAATCCATGCCACCCACAAACCCGATTTTGCCGGTTTTAGATACCATAGCAGCTATATATCCCATTAGAAAGGATCCTTCTTCTTCACGAAACACAATAGACTGAACATTTTCTGCTTCGATTATATCGTCAATAATGATGAAATGTTTGTCCGGATGTTTTGGTGCTAATTCCCGAATCGCAGAACCAAATGAAAAACCGATGCAGACAATCGGATCAAAGCCCTTTTCAATAGCTTTGGTCACTAACCTGTCAAAACCTGATTCGAGCTTCATCTTATCATTATCGGGTGTAATAATGGCTACCTCAATGCTTTTGAATTTTTCAAAAGACAAAACACCGTTATAAGCTGCCCCTATGAAACTTTTGTCGTCCAGTTTCGAGGTGTCGAATACTACAACCGGTTTAAATGCCATTAGCATTTTGGGAATGCTCATCAACAAAAAAGCCAACAGTATCATTTCCATCTTTTTTTTTGAACGCATGATATTTTTTCCTGCTGCTATGAATTTTTCAAGCATAACAATAATCTCTGATTTTTACCAATGACCTCAAACCACATAAAATATGTTTTAAGCATTCAGGTTAAAACATACTAAATTAATTTTATTTTTTATCAATTCAGAGTCTACCCTTAAGTGCCAACAAAATCAAGTCTGAAGCAGAGCAGAAAGCATAGAAATGTCTTTTTCATTCATCTGATACATAATGCATCCTCCACAGATCCGGAAGAAAGTCCGTCCATTTCGGGCATATGCACATCCATGAGAATGAAGTCATGGGTTTCCCGCTGAAACGCATCAACTGCTTCACGTCCGTTTCTCGCTTCGATAACCGTATGCCCCTGCTGCTCGTTTCCTACAAAAACCGAATTCGTCATCTTGTTTATTACGGTATTGAGAAACTCAATCATTTTATTAATTATACCCCCGAAATATTATTGAATTTTATCAATTTTCAGCCTCAGGGACAACCCCAGTTTGACAGTTTCATCTTTTGCCCCGTCAAAGTCAAACCTATCCACTTGGTGCCTTATGGGATCGACCTGATCCGGGGAAAAGAATCTGTCCAGTTTTTCGATAAAAGGTTCCAGAGTTTTGTGGTTATACTCTTCAAATGCTATGAGCATGTCACGGAACAACTCCTCCATGACCGGTAATTCCAAAACTTCCCTTGGCTGATCCGGTTCTTTTTTTTCTGGTTCGATCTGTTTTATGGAGGAGCAGGCAATAGTCATGGCATCTGCAAGGCTTTCAATAAGGTGAATAATTTCGCTATCATCCTTTTTCTGCCTGAGTGCTATGTCGAGCTTATCTGCAATGGCGTAAACATCGGTAACAGAAAGATTGCCTGCAAGCCCTTTAATAGTGTGAACAAGACGAATCGCATTCTCCCTTTCATTGTTTTCGATAAACGCCCTTGTCTTTTCCGCAGCGCTTTCATTATCTCTGGCAAAGCTTCGAAGAGCTTTCTTATAAACTTTAACATCTTTCCAGGTTTGAATCCCTTTTTGCGTATCAATGCCTATTAAATCGGGAATCAGGAGTTCCCGGTTCAAACTCAACAGCTCCTGACTCATGATTTTCGGTTCCTGTTTACAGGTCCCTGCACCTTTTGGAACCAGTTTTTCCATAATCGCAAATAGTTTCTCAAAATTAACGGGTTTAGCGGCAACAGCATCCATTTCAGCTTTTATACACACTTCCCGTTCTTCTTTCATCAGGCTGGCCGTAAGTGCCACAATCGGGGTACGGGCATTGGAACCGGCTTCCATTTCACGGATTTTCATTGTAGCTTTCAGACCGTCCATTTCAGGCATATGAACATCCATGAGAATGATGTCCGGTTTATCCCTTTCAAATGCCCGGACTGCTTCTTTTCCGTTCCTGGCTACTATAATGCTGTGCCCCTGTTCTTCAAGACGGATTTTTACCAGCCTGACATTTTCATCAACATCTTCGGCAACCAGGATTTTAAAACAACGGAAATTTTCTGAAGAAAAATGTCCGTTTTTATCTTCCGGCCTGGTATCAGATGCTTTTATACAGGCAGTAAAATGGAAAACACTGCCTTTTCCCTCCTGGCTTTCAGCCCAGATTTCTCCGTCCATGAGTTCTGTAAGCTGCCTGGATATGGTGGTCCCCAATCCGGTCCCCCCGAATTTTCGGGAAGTGGAACTGTCGGCCTGTGTAAAAGGATCAAAAATCATGTTAATTCTGTCGGATGGGATACCGACCCCGGTGTCGGCAACTGAAAAATGAAGGAAATCTTTACGATCTGCAAGGACTGCACTTACCGCGATACTGCCTTTTTCAGTAAACTTGACAGCATTGCCCACAAGATTCATGAGGATCTGTTTCAGCCTGCCCGGATCACCGGCAACATAACGGGGAACATCTTCGTGAATGTCCAGCTCCAGTGTCAGATTTTTTTCCCTGGCCCGGATATCAAAGCTATTCAATGTTTTCTGCATCATCAAAGGCAGGTCAAAGGGTATTTTTTCCAATTCCAGCTTGCCGCTTTCCAGTTTGCTGACATCCAGGATATCGTTGATAAGATTAAGCAGTGTTTCTGAAGAATTTTGGGCGATACTCAGGTAGTTTCTCTGTTTTTCTGAAATATTGGTATCTTCCAGGGACAGGGACAAAAAGCCGATTACCGAGTTCATTGGTGTTCTAATTTCATGGCTCATGTTGGCCAGGAAATGGCTTTTGGCCCTGGTGGCATTTTCAGCCTCTTTTTTGGCTTTTTTCAGATCCTCCATCATGTTCTGCATTGCAGCCTGGGCTTTTATCCGCTCGCTAACCTCTTTTCCAAGGCCACGGTTCCAGATAACAACAAACAGTATAATCAATACTGCCAAAGTGCTGATCGGAATTGCCCAGATCAGAATTTCCTTGATAGTAACCCCGATTTTTATCCCCTGGGATGTCATCCATGTATTTTTTATTGCGGCTTTTTCCTGACTGCTGATATTGTCGAGGGATTTATTCAGGATATTGACCAGTTCGGGAAGATTCTTGCGTACACCGAAACAAAGATCCATTTTATACCCGGTTATTGATGATATCCTTATATTGTCCAGTGATAATTGATGAATCTGATCGTTAACAGTGACCAGGTTGCCGACAAAGGCATCAACTTTGCCGGAATCTACCTGGCGAAGTGCTTGAGTTATTGTTTCAAATATAACGAGTTTGAGGTAAGGATGATCTTTACGAATGCGATCTTCGGTATAGTAATCTTTGATTACCCCGACACGGTATCTCTCAAGTTCCTTGAAACTGCTGACAAAAGGAATTTTTCGATGTGCCGCAATGACCACGGGAAAAGAGATGTATGGTTTGGTGAAGATCATGTACTCCCTGCGCTGTAGTGTGGGTACGACAGCAGGCAAAACATCAATTTCCCCTTTTTTCATCCTGGCTATGACCTGTGACCAAGTAAGGCCGGGTATCGGGATCATTTTAATACCCAGTTGATTCCTGACGGCATCAACGATACCCGAAGCAATACCGGAATATTTACCGACCGGGTCGGTAAACTCAAATGGCGGCCAGGCAGGATCAATACCGAGTTTCAGCTTTGGGTGATTATCTATCCATTTTTTTCCCTGGGCAGAAAAGACGGAATCCGTATTATCATCCGAAGTGCTCTTGGTTACGGTCAGCCAGCGTTGGCGAAGAACCTGAATTTCATCCGGGGAAACGGCATCCATGCCTTTCTGAAGTATGCCATGCAAAAGTGTTTTATCCTTTGCAACACCGAAACAGAGCCTGCTTTCTTTAAAATATTTCATAAGACTTTCATTGCTTATCCTGACACTGGGAATATAGTTAACTTTGAGCATGTGTGCTATCGTACCGAAAGTGCCGACATAAGCATCGGCTTTTCCTAAGGACACACTCTTTAAACCTGCTAAAACGCTGTCAACCCTGACCGGTTGAATACCGGGATAATGCTTCTTGATGATTGTTGCTGTTGCATATCCGTCTATAATCGCCACTCTTTTACCTTCCAGGTCCTCAATGGTATTCAACCCCGTGCTTTTATCATGTACGACAAGGACGGAAGGGTTGGTTATATAAGGAGATGTAAACAACATGAAATCATGACGTTCGGGAATATCAGCCACAGCCGGCAGGATATCCAGTTCCTTACTTTTGAATTTTTCAAGAAGTTCTCCCCATTTAAATCCGTTGATGAACTCCAGCTCTATTCCGATTTTTTCAGCAGTCAGCTTTATCAGATCTATGGAAAAGCCTTTGGGTTCACCATTTTTTGCAAAATCAAAAGGAGGCCAGTCCGTCTCATTTGCAACCAGCAATGGCGCATCCAGATTTTCCAGCCATGCTTTTTCGTCAGGAGTGAACGGCAAATCCTTTTTTCCGATATATTGAGAACATTTGTAAATAAATCCGCAGGGATTTATCTGCGACTTGATCAGGCCGATACGTTTATAAAACTGTGCTATCCGTTCATATCGATAGGGTGTCACAAAACCCAGCGGGATAATTTCAGGCAGGATCATCATTTCCGTCATCCTGGCTTCAAAAAGCAATTTTTGGCGATCCAGCTTTGGATTATATTCACGGATAATAAGATCCGTGATTTCAGCCTGGTGTTTCAGCGCATAATCCCATCCCCTGAGTGTTGCGCGGATCATTTTTTCAACCCGCTCTGGATGATTTTGAATTTCGTCTTCGGATGTAAAAAGGTTGTCTCCATAGAAATCAATGCCGTAATTTCTAGGATCAATGATATTCACCGCCACATTACGCTGCTTGTAGTAATAGGGTTGATCCGTCAAATAAGCAGAAAGCACATCCACCTTCCCGCTTATAAGGTCATCGTAAATGTATGAATACGGTACAGGGGTGATATTTTCCATGGAGCCCAGTGTGTCCAGCAGCATGGCTTGAAGCGGTGCATCACCACCCTTGATATCGAACATTATCCTTTTACCGATAAATTTGTCCGGGCTGATAATACCTGAACCTTTAAGGGAAAGGAAAACCAGTGGAGAATGTTGAAAAATCTGTTTTAATAAGACCACCGGTTTGCCTTGTGCCAAGTCCAGCAATAAAGCTGTATCAGACAAACCATACCGAGCCTCACCGTCCAAAACCGTTTGGACATGCTGAACATGATTTTTTTTAATATCACGTTCATTAATAGTGACTTCCAGGCCCTCTTTGGTATAATAGCCTTTTGCCTTGGCAGCGTAATAACCGGCAAACTGAAAAGAATGCAGAAATTTTAATTGCAGAACAACATGTTCGGGCTTTTCAGCGGCATTGACAAAAGCGTTTGAAAAGAAGATGCAAAAAAAACAAAATAAAATCAGCATATATTTGCAGTGTCTCATTATAGCCTTTCCAGTTGATGTTCTCATATGCCACCTTGCCTTGTCGATGTATTAATAAATTGTTTCAATGCTTTATTCAACTCTGCCTGAAGTTTTCTCTATATGATCAATGATGATTTTCAGTTCTCTGTTTCCAAAAGGTTTGATCATGTATGACATTACATTGTGCTCTCTTACACGCAGTTCTGTCTTCTTTGAATTATTGGCTGTCATGGCCACTACCTTCAGTCCAGGCAATTTTTCCCTGAATTCCGGGATAAAATCGTATCCCATTCCGTCAGGGAGGAATACCTCAATGAAAACAAGATCAAAAGAATGATTGATAATGGTGTTCAACCCATCACGGCCTGTTGAAACTGCTTTTGCATTATATCCCAGTTTATCGATTCCGGTTATAAGTTTTGAAACAAAGTTTTCATCATTG
>JAUCGD010000142.1 GCA_030377945.1 Desulfobacterales bacterium HSG17
TTATATTTACTGCGAAACAAGATACCCATTGAATTGCTGATTAAAGAAACTCTTAAAATTCCTTCAAAAAATACCCAGGGAATATTCAGATTCCTTTGTCCCTCATGTAATGATTTTTATACATCTGGGGACTGTCGTATAAAAAACCACCTTATAACATTTTTAATTTGACCTTTTTTCTGATATGACATAGTTACTCTTATATTCCGTTGATTTCGACACCCCTTGCTTAAAAAAATTTAATTATTATTTTGAGAAATTCCAAGTAAATGCTTGAAACTCTTCATTAGCGGATATATATTTACTACATCCCATCAATTAAAGATACTTCTAATTTTTAGAGGAGGGCAGGACGATGCTCAAAATATTTGGATGGATATTTGTGGTAGTGGTAGCATCTGTATTTTGGATGGCCGAGACGACAGATGCAAAACAACCTTCAGTAGAAGATGGAGTAGTCAAATGTGGAAAAACTCGAACAGGCAGCTCACAAGGAAAGACATCGCGGCCTGTAAGAAAAAGTTGCGGTGAAGAAAGCAGACGTAAACGAGTTCCTAAACCTCAGCGAAATCGAATAGCAGGGTCAGTGTGTAGGAAAACGAAGAAGAAACCGAATCATCGTAATAAGCGTAACTCTTCCAAGAGTAGTCAGAAAAAGAGTTCTAAGACTAAACCCACTGCAATAGATAACCTTCCATCAAAAGTCAGTCTAAAAACAAGTGAAGCAAAACGACAAAAAAATTTCAAGTCTGAACCTGGGAAAGATTCAAACATTTCAGAGATCATTACTTTAAAGGTGGGGGCAGCTCCTGTTTTGAAGCATTATATAGAAAGGATGGGAATCGTATCCATCATTGATCGCATGATTCCGTCTCATTGCAATCGAAAGATCAGCCACGGTGAGATGGTAGCAGCCATCATGGTTTATTTGCTTAGTGGCGGCCGGGCCTTATATCGTATGGAGAAATGGGCTGAGGAAACAGGGATTCTCAAGTACATATTTCCTCAGTATAGCGCAAAAGACTTTACTGATGATCGTATTGACGATACCCTTGATGCGCTTTTCAAAAATGGCCTTGAACCTGTTCAAGGTTCAATTAGTTCTAACATTGTCGTAGAATTTGATCTAAATCTTGATCAAATTCACTATGATACTACCAGCGTCGCTATGTGGGGAACTTATGATTCGAGCGCAGGCCAGCCGGCAGTGTTGATTAATTTTGGATATAGTAAAGATCATCGTCCTGATCTCAAACAAGTCGTGGTGGGATCAGCCGTTAGTGGCGACGGTGGGGTTCCGCTGATTTCTGGAACTCACGACGGAAATACCAATGACTCTGTTTTACCCATATCATACTGGGAACGACTGCGACAGTTGGTGGGTAAGAACCCTTTTTGTTTTATCGGGGACTGCAAAACAGCAAGTCTGGACACATTGAAAGTAATATGTGGTGGTGGAGGAAAGATTCTTGCAACAATGCCTATGACAGAAGCTGAACAAAAAAAATTGATTATAAAAATGAAAGAGAATAAATTGAAATTTACTGCTGTTGATCTTGATAATGAGGAGAAAATGAAACCCATTTACGAAAATCGCACTCACAGTTACAGCAACCGCAGTAAAGAAGACGATGTTCAGAAAAAACCGGATAGTTATAAAGTATGCGAAGAATCTTGGGAAATCACCGATAATAAAGGTGACAAGCACGATCTTCGCAAGCTCATCATGTACAGCGAGCGATTGCACAATAAGCATGCCGGCACCCGCGAACGTCGCCTGGAAAAAGCTGAGAATAATTTTCAGGACTTACGTAAAAAATTGAATAAACGTAACCTTAAAACAAGAGACGATATTGACACCGCGGTGCAAAAAATATTAAGCAGCAATAGGGTTCAAAAGTTAATGGGAGTAGAGATTGAAGAGCAAGTAAAAATTCTGCGAAAGCAAGTCGGGAGGGGAAAACCCGGGCCTAATACTAAATATATTGAGGAGAAAAAGGTAACCTATGATCTTAAAGTATGGCGGAAACTGAAAGTTATAAAAGAAAAGGCATTGCTTGACGGCATTTTTCTTATGGTCAGTAATCAGGACTCTCAGCAATGGCCAGCCTCTGGTTTGCTGGCCCTTTATAAACGTCAATATAAAGTAGAGAAAATTTTTGGAGTATTGAAAGGTCCTCTGGCTGTGTCCCCAATGCTTCTTGAAAAACCTGAAAGAATATGCGCGATGCTTTTCGTTATGACTTTGACTCTCCAGCTTTATACTTTGATCCAGCGCCAGGCTGCGAATGAAATATTACAACGAGATTATCCCCTGGATGGGTTGATGCCTAATAAAATTAGAACTTGGCGCCCACAGACCGACAACATCCTGGCTGCTTTTGATAATATTAATTTGATTAAGTTGCTCCTTGAGGACGGGTCATCCTCTATGTATATGACGAGCTTAAGTCCTCTTCAATTAGAGATTCTTCAGCTGTTAGGAGTTCCAGCGAAAAAATATGCCCCAAAGACCTTCTCGCAAAAATCGGAAGAAACGTGAGGTAGGTGTCGAAATCAACGATTTAATGCAGATGAACAGTTTTTACCTGTTTACCAGCTTGCCGACGAGAACAACAAGAAAATTACACACCTTGAATTATTCACAGAAGAATTTCTGAGAAAGTGTACGCTTGGTGAAATGATCAGCAGATATATGGTCCTTGTTGAAGGCGAGCAGAGATTGCTTGTAATGCGTCCCTATCAGATTTACGCAGTTAAAGCGATTGTGGACTGTATCCATCAAAACAGGGGCAATGGTTATATCTGGCACACTACGGGAAGCGGTAAAACATTAACTTCTTTTAAAGCATCTACCCTGTTGAAAGACAATCCTGATATTGAAAAATGCCTTTTTGTTGTTGATCGTAAAGACCTTGACCGTCAAACCCGTGAAGAGTTCAATAAATTTCAGGAAGGCAGTGTGGAAGAGAACACCAATACCGAAACCCTGGTAAGGCGTTTACTTTCTAGCGATTATACTGACAAGGTTATTGTTACAACTATCCAGAAACTGGGGCTGGCTTTGGATGGTAAGTACAAGAAAAATTTCAAGGAACGTTTAGAGCCATTGAGCAGCAAGCGGGTGGTTTTCATTTTTGATGAGTGCCACCGTTCGCAGTTTGGCGAAAATCATAAAGCAATTAAGGAATTCTTTCCAAATGCTCAACTATTTGGTTTTACCGGCACTCCCATTTTTGATGATAACGCAACTTATAAAATCCGGGAAGACCAGTATGAAACGTATAAAACAACAGAGTCAATTTTTGAAAAGCTGCTGCACGCCTACACTATTACCCATGCCATAGACGATAAAAATGTACTGCGTTTTCACATGGATTATTTTAAGGGCAAAGGCAGCCAGAATCCCAGGCCAGGTGAAGCTCTTGCACAGAAAGCGGTAACGGAAGCTATTCTTAGCAAGCACAATGCGGCTACGAACCAACGAAAATTCAATGCTTTGTTTGCAACGGCCTCAATTAATAATGCCATTAAATATTATCGACTTTTTAAGGGGATACAACAGAAAAAGCTTGCGGAAAATCCCGAATTTAAACCGCTCAGTATTGCTTGTGTGTTTTCTCCCCTGCCTAGTTGACAGCAAAGAATGGTGACCGGCAAAGCCAAAAGAATGCAGCCGACATTAAGCAGCTTCAGGAAGACCTGGCTCAGGAAAAAGAAGACAACAAACAAAATCCTGAAGAGAAGAAAGAAGCTCTAATGGAGTTTATTGCTGACTACAACAGGCAATTTGGTACAAATCATACGATTAAGGAATTTGATTTGTATTATCAGGATGTGCAAACCCGCATCAAGGACCAGAAATACAGCAACAAGGACTATCCGCATAAAAACAAGATTGACCTTACCATTGTGGTGGATATGCTGCTCACAGGCTTTGACTCCAAATACCTCAATACCTTGTATGTGGACAAAAACCTGAAATACCATAGTTTGATACAGGCGCTTTCACGCACCAATCGAATATTGAACGATACCAAACCTTATGGAAATATTCTGGATTTCCGCTCGCAACAGGATGCCGTGAACCAGGCCATTACCTTATTCTCAGGTGAGGACAGCGATAAAGCCAGAGAAATATGGATGGTTGACCCTGCTCCGAAAGTCATTGACCAATACCAGAGCGCAGTAAAAGAATTAGGCGATTTTATGACGGAACATGATTTATTGGAGGTGGTGCATTGCGAGTGATGAATTTCATTCAGTTATTCAACTACAAATTATGTAAATTATATTTTTTGAATAATTTCAGATATTAATCAGAGAAAATATAATGATCTTCAATTAATGATTTATGTTTATCACTCGCTATGCACCATCCCCAGGCTGTTGCGTCTCAATGCACCATACAGATGCAGCCAGGTTATAAATTGCTCCTGAAGGAAAAAACGCGTCAAGTACCAGGATACTAAGCATATGGTTTCTGAGGGCAAACTCAAGTGCCATCGTTACAACCGTTGTTCCCATGGTTGCAGTTTTTTTATTACCCTTGATCTCTTGAACCTTATCAATATGAATCATTCCCAACTGGATGCACAAGGCCAGGGGGAGACAGTAAGGAGCTGCCATTGAACCAATTACCAGGCCGGTAACAGCCCAGCAGTGTCCTCTGAAGTAAGAAGGTTTGCTTTGGGTTTCAGATTGCTGGCGCAGTGAAACTACACCAGGCATTCGCCGGCCGTCTTTCGGAACATACGTATGATCTCCAAGCAGCACAACTCTTTTACCTACAAATAATGCTGCATCCTGAAGCAGTACATATGTTTCCCAATGTGCAATAAGAGCCGGAATCGACCAGGAAGATGCTCTAACAAAATTAATGAAAGCATTTTAAGAGTTTCACCTACCCCCCAATACCGGCAGAAAGAGGTGACTCCTATCATCTCATTTGCTCCTATGAATCCCAATACCACCATACAAAATAATACCCATGATGAATATCTGGAAAATATGCTTTGAAAAAATTTTAAAGCATCACATAAATAAACATCATAACCTCCTTTCAATTTGATTTTTTTGGAGGTTATGTTATCATATTTTTCAAAAAAGGGAAATATCTACTTTGAGAACTTATGACTCACGAGTAATGAAGTAAATACCATGTTTCCCCGGTCGTTTCAATCGCCTTTAACGTCTTTTCAAACGATCAAAATTATTAAATATTTCTTGATAAATTACTCAAACAATAGAACCTGAGTGACCAGGAATCAACAATTTTATGGTGTGTTCCTACTGATGGCTAACCGGCTTGCTGGTAGGAAAAGCAGCAACTCTTCTGGGGGGATTACAAAAGCTTTTCGTAACAATTATTCAAATTCATGCTCAGTTAAGTTGATTTTTGAGATATGGTTTGATAATTAAAACTTCTATTGTGTTCATATTAGATGTTTGCTAATAACAACTGCAGGAAATTAATAAAGAGTAAATGTGTTTTCCATGATAATTGCTGATAGGAGTCATACATGGAAAATATATGGAAATTTTTCTACATATCACTAATGTTATGTGGCTTGAGACACTCATCAAAATAGGCTCTTTATGATATATAAGGCGGGGCTCTAAAAAGGACATACACATATTATGATAAACATTTGAAAACAAAAGAGAGAGGCGAGTATATATACTTTTTGGGTCCGGAACGATATTCACAAATTGCCTTAGTGATAACTAAAAAGGACCAGGAACTTTCGATTATAAATATTTCGGATCTCGATACGCTCAGTTAAGGAATACATTTCCTTCCTATATAACAATTTAAGATTGGGGGCATCAAATGAAAATTTATCTGATTCGTATTGCGTTTTTATTTTTCCTTTTATCCATAATCCATCCTGAATTATCTCATTCGTGGGACATTATCATGCTTACAACAAGTGATACAAAAGGACAACTTCATCCATTGGATTTAAAGATAAGTAAAGATAACGAACTCCAAATCCAAAAAATAGGCGGCTTCGCCAGATTAGCCTGGTTTGTTTCTAGGGCCAAGAAAAAATTTCCAGGAAAAACTCTACTCGTTACATCAGGAGATGATCTTGCCGGCCCATATTTCAAACAATTTCACGGAAAACCAATTTTTGAGGCTATGAATGTAATTGGGTATGATGTGGGCACTTTAGGCAACCAACCGTTTGATTATGGCGATTCATTTTTGAACAAGGGCATTAACTTTGCAGAATTTCCTTTAGTGATATCGAATATTACTGTTCTCCCTGAATGCCCACTTTATGGAAAGATTCCTCAATACGTGATTGTAGAAAAAAACAATCTAAAAATTGGTGTGATTGGTCTCATGGCGACAGATTTAGCTATCATATCGAATCCGTGCCCTCATGTCCTGGCCCTGGATAACATTTCATCAGTATGCAACAAGATGGTTGAACTATTGAAAAGAAATCTTGGTACAGATCTTATTTTGGTTTTAGCACATATAGGACCCAACCAGGTGGAAGAATTAGTCAGACAAGTCCCCGAAATAGACATCGTGATCTATGGGGGTAGATCATCTAATATTACTAAACTAGGCAGAGAGGCAATTAAACATCCAAGTGGTAAATTAACCATTGCAATAAATTCAGGGGCACAAGGCTCTCATATTGGTATGTTAAAGCTCTCAATTAAAAATAAAAGTATTAGCGATTACAAATGGCAGTCAGTCCTCATGGATTCAAATATCCACGAAGATGCTGATGTTAAAACTTTAGTCGAATCATACAATAAACTATTACCAGAAAATTATGACCTAGCTCGATCGCTTGTTGATATTAATTTGCTGAAAGCTACGCAACGCACTAGTGAGTCAGGAGTAGGTAATCTTATCTGTGACATTCTGCGTAAGCGTTTTAAGGCTGACATTGCTTTATATAACGGCGGGAGTATCCGGGGTAATAAAATCATTGCGGCTGGTTCGATAACGAACCATGATGTAGCTATAATACATCCATATGGAAATACGGTATCCCTATTAGCATTATCCGGTGAAACTATAAAGCAGGCTTTGGAACTTGGCGTATCCTATTTGCCACAAACAAACGGAGCTTTTCTTCAAGTGTCAGGCATGCGTTATACAATAGATATTAGAAACCCTGCTCAGGAACTCATTTTCAACAAAAACAAAGATCCAATCGGTGTCGGCAAACCAGGTAGTCGGGTCCAAAATGTAGCTGTGCTCGGAAATGATGGACATTACCATCCCCTGAATTCAAAGAAAACCTACACTGTTGTGACGAGTAATTGGATAGCTAATGGTGGCGATGCATTTTTCATGTTCAAAAACGTTACCGACAGAACTGACACTGATCTATTGGTTAAGGAGGTAGTAGAAGAAGGGATTCAGGGTAAAGAGACCATTTCAACAAAAATTGAAGGACGAATTAAAATAGTCGGCAGATAGATTTAAGTAAATAGCGGTAATTTTATCTTAGGTAATAATATTCCACCAACGAAATAATTACTAAGTAAGATGTTTAAGATGCTTCAAATTTCTATTTTACCTGGTTTAATCAAGATAGGATAATTATATGAATATTCGATTCAAACTATTAGTCGTATTTATTCCTGTCGTAGCTATACCTATCGTCCTTTCAGTATGTCTCTCTTTAATTAGAGCGTGTCGCAGAAATATATAAGATATATCTTGCTATTAATTTAACAATAGCGCAACCCAAAGCAGATACGACTCATTTCATTTGCCTAAAAACAGATGGCATGGTACAGAATACACAT
>JAUCGD010000143.1 GCA_030377945.1 Desulfobacterales bacterium HSG17
AATAAAATAGGTGTAGTTTTAGGATATTCATATACAAAGGAATTATGGGATTTTCTAAAGGCAAACAATATATATTCAGAAGCTAAAACCGACCGCCTGAATTTCTTGAAACTGGAAAAAGGCAAGATAGATTATTTCCCGGCTGAAATGGGAAATGCCAAAATAATTATAAATGAACTGGGTATAAATGATAAAGTTACATATTTGCCAAAAAAAATAACCCAGAAGCCGTATTATATAATATTCAATAAAAAAAGGGTAACTGCCGATTTTGTAAATGATTTTTCAGATGCTTTGAAAAAATTTAAGGAAACAGATGAGTATCGTGAGATTTTTAATCGTTATTTTTGATGTTTGTATGAAAATTCTGGTCATATTGTAGAGACGCATGGCCATGCGTCTCTACCGTTGTCTTTCATGTTTTGATGATGCGCCATATTATTTCAAAGGACATTGTTCAGTATGTGTAACATAAACGGTTTTCCCGTTACGGTGCGTCTGCCTTTTTATCGGACACGTATATACATGTGTTCTTTTTGCCTTATTATACTGATAGGCGGATGCGGATAAGTATGTTTACTTTTTTTGGACACCTGAATTTGTCAGACTGCTTTTTACTAAGTACCTCATCAAAAGTTTCATAACATAAATAAACCACAGATTACACAAATTAACACAGATATATTAACTTAAATGTTTCCCTAAAAAATATCTCATAGAGGCAATCAATTGATTATATTGTAAATATTCGGTTGGAAGTCAATAAAGAGCCTGATAGCTCTATATTCATAAAATGATTTGATTTTCAAATTTAATAAAAAATATAGAGAGTTACTATGAGATTTTATATATTATGGGCTTGGATGATAAGAAAAATCGGCATAAAAAGATGTAATCAGCTTGTTTGTATCTGGTTTATTCTGTCCCTTATGGTCGAAACTCCTCCATCCTGTCAAATTTTTTGACTCATAAATTTATGGTTACACCATGTTATCAGCTACAAACTCTGCTATATCCCTGGTATTGATTTCCTCTTCTTTTGCAATTTCCTTTATGCCGTCTTCAATCATGGTCAGGCAGAAAGGACACCCAACTGCTACATTGGAGACATTTTTCGCAGCAATCTCTTCTGCGCGTTCAATGTTGATACGTTTGCCAATGCTTTCTTCCATCCACATCCTGCCGCCCCCGGCCCCGCAGCAAAAACTTTCTTGGCCGCATCGTTCCAGTTCCTTAATACCTTCTTTTGAAACAGATTCCAACAACCTTCTGGGTTCATCATAAACATTGTTATATCGTCCCAAATAACAGGGATCATGATAAGTCAATGCGCCTTTTAGGGATTTGTTCAACCTGATCTTTCCTTCTTTGACCAGGGTGTCAATGAACTCGGAATGATGAATCACTTCGTAATTTCCGCCTTTGTGCGGATACTCATGCTTTAAGGTATTCAGGCAGTGGGGACAGGCAGAAATGATTTTTTTTACTTCATATTTGTTCAGGGTTTCAATATTTTCTTCAGCCATCATCTGGAAAAGCATTTCATTTCCTACCCGACGGGCAAAGTCTCCGGTGCATTTCTCTTCTTTTCCAAGGATGGCAAAACTTATCCCTGCTTTTTGCAGTATTTTCACAAGTGCACTAGAAACCTTTTTGGCCCTGTCATCAAAGGAACCGGCGCATCCTACCCAGAGCAGGTAATCTACTTTGGGATTTTCTGCCATTGTTTTAACATCAAGGCCATCAGCCCAGTCTGCTCGTTTGTCATATCCAATTCCCCAGGGATTGCCATTTCTTTCAAGCCCTTTGAGAGCCTCATTAAGCTCTTTGGGATAGGATTCTGCCATAAGTGTCTGGCCCTGGCGCATGGCAACAATACGTGGTACATGTTCAATGGTCACCGGGCAAACCTGTTCACAGGCACGGCAGGTGGTACACGCCCAAAGGGAATCTTCCTTGATAATCTCTCCCACAAGAGTTTTCTTACAATTGAATTTTGGAATATTAGTCCTGATTCTTTCTTTTTTTTTCTGTTCCAGGTCATCTGTGAGAAGCGCAGCATATTGGGCTCTTAAGATCAGCCGTTCCGAATTTGCAGCCAGTTCATGTTTCAGGCTGTCATTAAAATCCTTCATGTTCAAGGGTTTGTCTGTAATATAGGTTGGACAGACATCCTTACAGCGGCCGCATTCGGTACAGGTAAATAGATCCAGTCCCTGTTTCCATGTTAATTGATGAAGGTGATTTAATCCCAAAGTTTCATTTTCCCATGCTTCCTCGTTTTCCAGATCAAGCCATTTTGTTTTATCATGGGGATAATCCAGGGATTTGAAAAAAACATTGGGCAAAGAAGTGATAACGTGAAAATGCTTGCCCAAGGGCAGGATATTCAAAAATGTCAGCTGGGTTATAATATGGGTCCAGAACATCAGGTTCATTAGAGTGTTGGTGTTCTGATGGTTAAAGCCTGAAACAAGCGAGGCTGCGCCAATGGAAACTGGTGTCCAGGAAAATTCGCTGCCAAACCTGGGATTGTTGAAAAAGTGCAGATTATCCGGGTTGCCGAATAATGTTATCAGGTTATACCTGGCACCGTCATAGAGCAAATCGGAAATCATCAGGATACCGATCATGCAGAGTACAAAATAGGCTTCAAAGGTATTATCAAGGCGTTTCGGTTTATTAACAGCTCTCCTGTAAACAGCATAGATTACCATTACAAGAACTATACCTTCCATAATATCCTTTAGCAGCAAGTAAAAGTAACCTATAAAGAAGTTCTCATTAAACAGCGGCAGTTGAAATCCGTGAACAAAGCCCTGTCCGTACATATTGATACTTCGGATGAGCAAAATGCAGAATCCCCAGAAAATTAAAGCGTGCATAATGCCGGAAGCCCGTTCTTTTTCCCTGGACACAAGTCGTTTCTGGCCTATGGCAAGGATAAATACCTCTTTGATCCTTTCCTGGATCCGGTTGAACCTATCTGCGGGTTCAAGGGCAGTTAAAAGCATTATTTTTATATACATTGTGCGCCCGAACAAACCCAGGGCTAAAATCAACAGGAACATCATAAACAGGGGACTCATATAACCACCTCACAATATACTCGTTCCCAAACTCCAGTTTGGGAACGAGCTAAACAGAATTGAAAAACTTTTAATTATTATAGTTGTTTAATAAACTCTTCTCCGCTGGCAATAATATCTTTTTTATCATCCGGTATTAAGGGATTTTTAATCAGTTCACATGTTTTTTCGTTTAACACGGACCCAGCTTCCGGCTCTCCTTTACTCTGCCATTTTTCCAGTGAAAGAAAAGGCCAGATAAGGCTGTCAAATTGTGATTCCTTGAAATGCTTTGTTGTAAGACCGGATAATAGAAAGTTTCCGCCTGGGCCGATTGAGGATATATCATCAAGCCCAACCTCTTCATCAGCCAAAGAGAATCCAGAGGCAAAATTTCTTGATTGATGAATAAAATCATTTGCATAAACAACAAGTTCTGGTGAGAATACAAGTGAATCAAAATTCCCGCCCACAAACGGAACCATACCGGCTGCACCAAGGCAGCTAGTAAAATGGTTGATACACAATGTGGTTCCGGCAAGGAGATCCGCTTCCCAGCCGTTCCCGCTTCCAGATGTACCGCAGTGCGGGATGCCGTAACTGGTGAGAATTTCAGCACAGGCAAGGTTTAATAATAATGTTTTTGGGGAATAATAACTTCCTGCATTTTTCATGTCAAAGGCAGCAGGTAAGCTGCCCAGAACTATTGGTGCGCCTTCTTTAATCAGCTGGGAATAAACCAGGCCTGCAAGCAGTTCAGCATTAAGCAGGGCCAATGTTCCGGCAGGGGTAATGGGGCATGTTGCTCCTGACATTCCATAGTTGGAAAATATAACAGGCAGCCCCCTTTTAATTGATATTTTCATTTTCCGTGTGGTTTCAGAATTTAATACCAGGGGAGTAATCGGGTTTACATAGGGCATTAAAAAAGGTTTTTGGTCCAGATTGCCAAAAAGATGTTCGCACATATCCAGGGCAGGGCTGAATGAATCCTTATGAGAGATGAGCATTACTATGGGCTTTACAGTATTGGCCTGCATCTCCAGGACTGAATAAATATCAGCAGTTTCAGGGGGAATATCCTGAATAACTCCGGGCGTAGATATAAAATCATAGTCTTCAAGTGAATTGGTTAATGCCGCAGCATCTGCCATGTGTTTTCTGTGAAACGGTATGATTTTTTTAGAAAATGGATCATGGTAATGGAGATTGGTGACACCGGTTCCAAAAACAGTTTCTTGTGTACTGTCTCCTTTAAGTTCAAAGCAGGGATTTCCTCTGCGGTCATAAATTTGGATTTCAGAAGGGGCTGATGAAATAGCCCGTCTGATAAGCTCATCTGGCAATCGGATACGATCATCCTTTGATGTTTCACCAATCGCCTTTTCAAAAACAAGCCTGGCATCTTTGTCTTCAACAATAATCCCTGTACCAGATAAAATTTGAAGGGAATTTTTTTGAACCTGGTCTATTTGTGCCTGGTTCATAACTTTTATTGACGGTTTGAGATTTAACATGGAATACCTTTCCTTATCATCATTTAATTAATACAGTCAGGTAATTAAAACAGTCTGGTAATTAAAACAGTCAGGTAATTAAACAGTCAGGTAATCATCCGGGAGCAGCCTGTTGACATCAATACCTTTTGCACTGGTTTCCAGATGGTGCTTCATTTCAAGTGCAGCTTTGGACTTTTCCCCTTTTTCCAGGTAGTTGACAATTTTCAGGTGTTGTTCCGGTGACAGGTTTTTTTTAACAAGTATTTTATAAAAAGGGTCAAAAAGTATCAAGAAGATCATTGTTTTCTGCAACAATTCGTTTACATAATGCAGTAACATCCGATTTCCCGATTTTTCAGCAATCTTTAAATGAAAAGCATTATTAATCTCGTAATATCTATCAAGCTGCCTTGCCTTAAAAACCTTTTTTTCTTCCTGGATTAAATTGTGCAGATCTTTAAAATCTTCAGGGGTCAGCCTGTCAGCTGCAAGAGTTGTTGCAAACTGCTCCAATTGTGCCCTGATCTGGAAAGATTCGTTTATATCTTCAATAGAAGGATCAACTACAAAAACGCCTTTATTAACCCTGTATTCAGCCAGACCCTCGTGGACAAGCCTTTTAAATGCTCCTTTAACAGTTGCACGACTCATTTTAAGACTTTTTGAAAGCGCAACCTCTTTTAACTGGCTTCCTTTTTTTATGTAACCCTTGCTGATGGCTATTTTTATTTTTTCATAAGCAAGATATTCTTGATTTTCCGCCATTTTGTTTTTCCAAAACCTGTATAGTCAAGTACAAAAACTTTATTACATACAATCATAACTTTATGGGAAGTCTATAAAATATGGGCAAGAAACTGCTTAGTACGTTTGTGTTCAGGATGATTAAAAATCTTTTCCGGCGGCCCTTCTTCAATCCAGTTTCCTTGATCCATGAGTAGCACACGGTCAGCCACATCCCGCGCAAAATGCAGCTCATGGGTAACTGCGATAATAGTCATGCCTTCTTTAGCCAGCCTTTCCATAACTTCTACAACTTCACCAACCAGTTCAGGATCTAATGCTGATGTAGGTTCGTCAAATAGCATGACTTTCGGCTTCATGGCCAGACTCCTGGCTATGGCAACCCGCTGCTGCTGACCGCCTGATAAACGTGACGGATATTCATCTTTTTTCTCTGTGAGCCCGATCCATTCCAGCAGTTCACAGGCATATTTAACAGCTTCTGCTTTTTCCTGCTTGAGAACGGTAACAGGCCCTTCTATAATATTCTCAATTACAGTCATATGAGGAAAAAGATTAAAAGCCTGGAAACACATACCTGTTTTTTTTCGAATATCAAGTATCTGGTTTTCACGTTCATTGTTATTCACCCCTGCATTTATCTGGATTCCGTCAACCACTACGGAACCGGCTGTGGGTTCTTCAAGAAAATTGATACACCTGAGCAGTGTGCTTTTGCCTGAGCCTGACGCACCAAGAATAACAACAGTTTCTCCTTTGCTGACTTCAAGATCAATTCCGCAAAGGACATGAAGATCTTTTCCAAAAACCTTATGAATATTGGATACTTTTACCATAGGCTCTGTTTTCTTCTGCATTATATCCTCCTGTCGCCGCGCGCCATATGCTTTTCAATTTTTTCTTGGAAATACTGCAACAGGATACACATAGCCCAGTAAATCAAAGCAACCATAATCAGCATCTCAAGGGATTGAAAATGGCGCCGTCCGATTTTAATTGCCCTGTAACTTAATTCCCAGACTCCCATAAGGGAAACAAGCGAGGAATCTTTTATCATTGCAATAAATTCGTTAGACACCGGGGGAATGATTACCCTTAGTGCCTGGGGGAAAATGATACGCTTCATTGTCTGGGTCCTGGTCATACCCAATGCTTTTGCCGCTTCTGTCTGACCGATTTTTATGGATTGGATACCTGCGCGGACAGTTTCTGTCATATAAGCGCCGTAACAGACACCAAGGGCAAATATGCCTGCCGGAACCGCAGGCAGGGTAAACCAGAACTGGATTCCTTGGAGACCATATTCTTCAAGAGCTTTTCCTATTTGCGGCAGAGCCAGGTACCACATATATACCTGGACCAGGAGAGGAGTTCCGCGGATAAGGGATACATAGGAAGTTGCAATGCTGTTTAGAATCGGGTTTTTTGAAAGCCTGCCCAATGCGCCAACAACTGCAAGAAAGCAGGCAAGAGAAATGGCAAGAAATGCAACCAGGAAGGTATAACCGCTTCCGGCTAAAATAAATGGAAGCCATTTTATCATGAATTTGAAGTCTAATCCAATAATGATAAGTGTGGCTACTAATAAGATAGCAAGGATTATAAAAGCAAAAGTCAGTTTCCACTTGTACTGTTTTTGTTTTGCTTCTATCTGTTTGATTACAGCCTTAGCCTCAGGAGGAATACCGGATGCACCTGGTTGGGATGTATTTCCCGCCATGAATAACTCCTATTTTTTATTTATTTATTGGAATGAAATAACGATATGATGCGGTTTAGATAATGGCTGAGCATACAAACAGCCAAATCTAAACCGCCTGAGGTATTTCGGTCTATAATTTCGGGATCAGGTTTGTGTGATAAAACTTCATGGATAATTTTTCCAGTGTGCCGTCTTCATTCATGGACTTAACAATTTTATTGAGCTTGTCAACAAGTGTCTGGCTGTTTAGGCGGCTTTTATCAAGGGCAAAGCTTAAAGGCTCATAATATGGCGGGTCTCCAAGCATTTTCAAGGGGCAGCCTTTGCCGCAGCCTGCGCGGATAGCTTCTGCAATTGTTTGTCTTGATGTGAAAATCGCATCCAGTCTCAGACCGTCACCCAGGGAAATATCTTCAATATGGTTGGCATCGGTTGGGTAGGTTTTTAATTTGCCGGGCTTCCAGTCCGGATAAACCACTTTAACATCTTCAATAACCAGGTCTTTTTGAAGGTATCTTTCATTTGTAGTTTCACCGGCAATACCAATGGTTTTACCTGCAAGATCGCTGATGCTTTTTATTGTTTTATTGTCCTTGTGGATTGCAAACTGGGCAGGAGAGCTGTAATAAGGAAGTGTAAACAATAAAGCATTTTTTCTTTCTTTTGTGGGTGTCATGGAACCGATTGAAATATCCCACCTCTTCCCCCATTTCCCGGCAGTGATGAGATCCCAGTCATGTGTAACGAATTTAGCTTTAACTCCCA